>NZ_JANRHB010000011.1:0-140003 GCF_024733855.1 Gordonia sp. GONU | reverse complement strand
CAGGTGCGCACCGAGATCCACGGACCCGACCCGGCGTCCGGCGATCAGTCGCGCCTGCACCTGCGCCAAGTCATCGACCTACGCAACGCCTCCGACGCCGAAGCCACCCTCGCCTCGATAATGCTCGCCGCCGCATACCCGCGCGCCTGAGATGGCATCGGTATGACGTTGTGCCCGGAATCCGGGCACAACGTCATACCGGTCTGAAGCATGTCCGGACCACGGCACGAGGGGGTCTGTCCGATATTCGGTGTAAGCGGCGGTTTCCGATTGCTCGGCGGGTCAGTGTTCTTCGGCTGCGGGCATACGATCGGCGAACGTGATTGCCAGGGCGTTGAGCGCTGGCTTCCAGCGTACGGCCCACTTCGTCTGACCGGTACCCTTCGGGTCCAGCGACCGGGTGACCAGGTAGAGCGTTTTGAGTGCGGACTGCTCGTTCGGGAAGTGCCCGCGAGCGCGCACCGCACGCCGGTAGCGGGCGTTGAGACTTTCGATCGCGTTGGTAGAGCACAACACTCGCCGAATCTCGACGTCGTAGTCAAGGAACGGAATGAACTCCTCCCACGCGCTCTCCCACAGGGTCACGATCGCTGGGTACGGCGTGCCCCACTTTTCAGCGAATTCCTCCCACCGCAGCCGGGCCTCAGCGGCGGTCGACGCGGTGTAGATCGGTTTGAGATCGGCGCTGATCTTGTCCCAGTACTTGCGGGAGGCGTACTTGAAGGTATTGCGGATCAGATGGATGATGCACGTCTGTACCGTGGCCAACGGGAACGCGGCAGATACACTGTCGGGCAACCCTTTCAACCCGTCACAGACAACGAAGAAGATGTCGCGGACACCCCTGTTCTTGAGGTCGGTGAGCACCGCCAACCAGAACCTGGCCGACTCACCGCCCCCGTCGCCGGCCCACATGCCTAGGATGTCTTTGTGCCCGTCGAGATCAACACCGATCGCGGCGTAGATCGGCCGGTTACGCACCTGCCCGTCACGGATCTTGACCATGATCGCGTCGATGAACACCGCCGCGTACACCTTCTCCAGCGGGCGTGCCCACCAACCCACCATCTCCTCGATGACCCGATCAGTGATGCGGGAGACGGTGTCTTTCGACACCGACGCACCGTAGACATCGGCGAAATGCGCCGAGATCTCTCCGGTCGTGAGGCCTTTGGCATACAGCGACAGCACCACCCGATCCACATCGGTGACGCGACGTTTGCTCTTACCGACAATCACCGGGTCGAAGGTGCCGTTGCGGTCGCGGGGGACCTCGATCGGCACCTGCCCGCACGCGTCAGTCAGGACCCGTTTCGTGCGCGTGCCGTTGCGCGAATTGCCGGTGTTGCGGCCGGCCACGTCATGTTTGTCGTAGCCAAGATGCTCGGTCATCTCCTCATCGAGCGCCGCTTCGAGCACGCTCTTGGTCAATGCTTTGAGCAGCCCGTCAGGACCGGTCAGGGCCACGCCCTGAGCGCGGGAGCTACGTACTAGATCGCTTACCAAGGCCTGCTCGGCCTTCGAGAGCTCACGCACCGCATCCGCGGTGGTGACATCGTGTTCCTGACCGGGCTGAACCGGCCCTGCCACCGGGGCATCCACGCCCCCGATTGTGTCGGTCATCGTCGTGATTCCTCCTGCCCCACGCCGGGGGCGATCAAAACCACTTACACCGAATCAGCGACAGTCCCGCACGAGGAGCGGTCAGAAGCCGAAATACTCCCGGATGCGTCCGCGCTTGCGGGGATGGCCCTCTGGCGGTGCGACACGTTCCCCGGCGTGGGCGGCGGTGGCTCGGCGATAGTTCTCGAAGTCGGCGGCGGTCGGCTCGTACTCCGCCGGGTGGAGCGCGAAGCCGGTGACGGTGATGTCGGCCGGGTCGAGGTCGGTCGGGGCGAGCGGATGCGTGTAGCGGAACCCGAGCCAGGACCGGTTGGCCTCCTCGGCGAGCTGGGCCGGGTGGAAAGGCAGCGCCATCCCCTGGTTGGGGACACCTTCGGCGTAGGTGAGCGGGTATTCGCCACCCCAGAACGGCTTCTCGAAGGTGAACGGGAGTCCGTGGTCCTCATGGATGGTCACCGGGTCGGCGGAGAACGAGCGTCGGAGTGAACCCGATTCCCAGCGCGCGAACGCCCCGAACGACGTGTCGGGTTCGGTGTAGAGCAGCGTCGTCACCGCGCTCGGGCGGATTGCGGCCAGCGTCCGGGTCAGCGTCGAGGGGACGGCCGTCTCGAACAGCGAGCATGAGATGACCGCGAGCGAACCGTAGAACCCGGCGTAGACGTGGTGGTCCTTCGCAGCGGCTGCGGTCGCCAGGTCGGTGTCGACGAGCGGGACGAGAACGCTGTCGCCGTAGATCTTCGACGCGAGTTGCTGGGCGTGCTGATGATCGTGCCGCGGTGCGCGCACGACGCTGCGTAGGTCGTCGGCCGGGTCGGGAGAGTCGATGAACCAGACGGTGGCCGCGCGTGCCGACATATGTCAGCTGTTCCCGTTGCTGCGTACGCCGAGCAGGACGTCCTCCCACGCGGGCACGGCGGGTTTGCGTGGCTTCTTCTTGCGCGGACGTTCGGCGTGAGCGGGTCCGGGCTCGCGTGTCGCAGGGCCCTCCGGCGAGTCGGTGTCGTGGTCGGTCGCCGACGCGGTGTCCGCTTCGGAGTCGATGCTGTCGCGCCCGGGTGTGTCCGCCTGGGATGGCGCCGAAGCGGCGTCCGGTTCCATGGTTGTGGACTGGACAGGCGCCTGCGCAACGGGGGCGGCGATCGGGGTGACCGGTGCCGGGGGCGTGTGGGCGGTGGTCTCGTCGTCGAACCCGAAATCGAGAGGAACGGTGCCGTTGTCCTCCCGCACCGCACGACGTTCCTGGCGTGCGCGCTGGGCACCGATCAGCGAGTTGGCGTCGAGCGTGACTTCTTCACGTCCGTCCGATGTGGTCTCGACGGCGATCTCCGGGGTGGCGACCGGCATGAGTCGACGCCGCGGTGCGATGGTCTCGGGGTGTGTCAGCTCGTCGGCGAGATCGTCGAGCGGATCGACGGTGCCGCCGTGGGTGCCGGGCTGATAACGCCAGTGCGCGAGGTTGTCGGTGCGTCCGACGCTCCACGCGACCTGCACGACCCAGTAGCCGCTGTCGTCCTTCCAGGCGTCCCAATCGGCGTCGGCCGGGTTGTGGCCGTATGCGACGAGTCCCTCCGCCACGGTTTCGGCAAGGGTCGCAACCGCCGGCCCGTCGTGCCGGATCGGGTGAGCTGCGCCGGCGAGCTCGGTGGCGCGGGAGCGTTCGAGCAGTACCGGGTGGGCGAAACGTTCGATCTTGTCGACACCCACCCCGGCCGCGGCGGCGACCTCGGCGACGGACGCACCCGCGCGGATTCGTGCCTGGATCTCTCGTGGCCTCAATCCACTTTCCATCTCGATCTCGATCTGTCCCAGCCTGGTGATGTCGCCGCGGGCCGCGGCGCGAAGGCGTTCATCGGAGGCGATCCGGAATTTCTCACCCGATTGAGGGTCTTGGCAGATGACGTGGGAACCGTCGGTTTCCACTCCGACGACGCGGAGCTCACGCATCTGCTCCTCCTCCGGTGGGTGCACGCATTGGAGCCACATTAACTCACCGATCTGCCGATTCACTGTGGGACACGCGGTAAAACCGCAGTTCAGAACGCGTGGGGCCCGTGCGACTCCAGCGATGGGTGCGTCGTATGTGGTCTGTGTTGTCCAGGCTACCCGCTGGCCTGAACGCCACCGGCGCGTCGACCCGAAGGTATGGACGCGCCGGTGACGGTGTGGGTCTTCGCCGTGCTCAGAGACGCTCGACGATGTAATCGATGCACTTGGTGAGCTTGGTGACGTCCTCGGGCTCGATCGCCGGGAACATGCCGATACGCAGCTGGTTGCGTCCCAGCTTGCGGTAGGGCTCGGTGTCGACGACACCGTTGGCGCGCAGGGTCTTGGCGATCGCGGCGGCGTCGACATCATCGTTGAAGTCGATGGTGCCGACGACCTGGCTGCGGTTGGCGGGCTCGGCGACGAACGGCGTCGCGAACTCGCTGGCCTCGGCCCACTGGTACAGGCGCGAGCTGGAGTCGGCGGTGCGCGAGACGCACCAGTCCAGGCCGCCGTTGTTGTTCATCCACTCGATCTGGTTGGCGAACAGGAGCAGTGAGCCGACGGCCGGGGTGTTGTAGGTCTGGTTCTTGCTGCTGTTGTCGACGGCGGTCGGCAGCGACAGGAACTCCGGGCACCAGCGGTCGGTTTCGGCGATCTTCGCGATGCGGGCGAGTGCACGCGGGCTCATCAGTGCCACCCACAGGCCGCCGTCGGAGGCGAAGCACTTCTGCGGTGCGAAGTAGTAGACGTCCGCGTCGGCGATGTTCACGGGGAGACCGCCGGCCCCGGAGGTGGCGTCGATGGCGATGAGCGCGTCGTCGGACTCCGCAGGTCGCAGGACCGGCACGGCGACACCGGTCGAGGTCTCGTTGTGGGCCCAGCCGATGAGGTCGACGCCGCCGAAGTCGTCGGCGGTCAGTGCGGCCGGGTCGGGAGCGGTGCCGGGATCGGTGGAGATGACCGCGGGCGAGTCCAGGAACGGTGCCTTCTTGGCGACGGTCGCGAACTTCGACGAGAACTCACCATAGGTGAGATGCAGCGAGCGCTGCTTGATCAGACCGAAGGCGGCGGCGTCCCAGAACGCGGTGGTGCCACCGTTGGAGATGACGACCTCATATCCCTCCGGCAGCGAGAACAGATCGGCCAGACCCTCGCGGATCGAGCCGACCACGTTCTTGACCGGTGCCTGGCGGTGACTGGTGCCGAACACCGAGGCGCCGGTGTCGACGAGGGACTGCAACTGCTCGGGGCGTACCTTCGACGGTCCGCAACCGAAGCGGCCGTCCGACGGCAGCAGGTCGGCGGGCAGGGTGATGGGTGCGGTTGCGGTATCGCTCATGGGCTCGATTCTAGGGTTGTGGCGGACACCACCTTCTTGGCGCCTCGGCTTTTCCGTTCCGACCGCTCGCAGAATCGCCTTTTTCGGGCAGAAGCGCTATGCACGCGCTCGAGTCGACCGTCGACCAGCTCGGGCTGCCGGTCACGTTCAAGTGCCGCAACGGCGGACACAACTGCCGTGGGGCCTGCACTGACCGTCTGACCGGCCGCGCGATCGCCACCCCGGTCCAGGATGTTCGCTCCAGCGACGGCAGGTTCGATAGTGGTGGGCGCGGCGGGCGAGCTGGATTGACCTCTCGATCGTGAGGGGGCTAAGGCACCGGCCACGCCGGGGTCTGAGGAAGCGTCGGAAAACCTTCCTCGCCGAACATCTTCGGTGTCAGTTCGTTCGGGTATCCGTCGGCTGCGAACGGGCTCTGCCCGGAGAATGCGGGAACCTGGTTGAGTTTGTCCACCGCCCACTGGGTGCAGGGGCGATCTTTGAAGGGGCTCTGCGCGGGCCGTGGCTTATCCCACCGGACAGCGTCGAACTTCCACGGGTAGAAGACGTCGAACTGTGGTGCGCGTGTCCCGGTGCCCGCAGTTATCGCGCGGTCGGTGTTCTCGCGGGGATCGGTTGCGCCATCGGGCAATCGGGCGGTGAAGGAGAATTCGATGGCGCTGAGTTCGTCGCTTTCGGGTTCCTGCGTCTCGACCTCTGCTCGTCCGTTCGTCGAGTAGCAGCCCCGCGCCGTCACGCGTCTGTCGGCGACGTCGACTTCGAGGATGTGTGCGTACAGGGTCCCGAAGTATGCCGGCTTCGTGGCCTCCGGTCGCTTCGGAGCCCACAGGCAGCTCGCCGAGGTGTCGAGGCTAGGCGGCGGTGCAGCGTCCATGGCGCCGGGGTACACATACTGTCGGCCGAATATCGACAGTTGACATGATTCGACATATGCCCGGGTCAGCTCTGCGGCCCGACCGTTGAGATCGATCGGTTCAGACGCGGACCACACGACGTTGTAGGGGCCCGCGACGTCAACGGGGTAGCGGTATTCACTTGGTGGCACAGTGCTCGGAATCGCCTGCGCACTGCTGCTTGTGCTTGTGGTCGGTGACTGCGCTCCTGGTTCAGGCGTCGAGCATCCAACGACACTCAGGCAGGCCGCGACAGCGAGGAGCACGTATCGGAGGGCGGCACTCATCAGTTATGCCCGTTCAGAATCTGAGCCAAGTGCGCGTTCCATCGCGCTAAGGAGATCACCGGTATCGCCTTCGTGCTCGGAAAGGATTTGATCGGCGCGGCATGGTCGGCTGCCGTCGTCGCCAGTTCGTCTGCTTTGGACTTGACGAAGCTGGTCATCTGGCGTTCTCGCTCCGCGATTTCCGCGGGCGTCAGTTCATCGTCTTCTTTGGGCACGTAACGCATCGTCCAGGTGGGATCGGTTTCGCTGACGAGGGCACAACGCTGGAGCGTTGCACCCAGGAGCGCGCCGTTGACGACGGTCTGCGAGGAACTGATCGCTTCGGCGGCGTCGGTGAGCGTCGCTTGGGGCCAGCGGTGGACTTGTCTACAGCCCCGGCTTCACCACGTCACCCCAGCCCTCGACGTCCTCGGGACGACGCGGGGCGGGACCGGTGTAGATCGCAGCGGGGCGGACGAGCTTGCCCAGACGCTTCTGCTCCAGGATGTGGGCGCACCAGCCGGCGGTGCGACCGCAGGTGAACATCGCGGGCATCATGTGCGTCGGAACCTCGGCGAAGTCGAGGATGACCGCGGCCCAGAACTCGACATTCGTCTCGATCGCCCGGTCGGGGCGTCGTTCGCGAAGCTCGGTGAGGGCAGCCTGCTCGAGCGCGGCGGCGACCTCGAAACGCGGGACCCCGAGTTCTTGGGCGGTGCGTCGGAGAACGCGGGCGCGGGGATCCTCGGCGCGGTACACGCGGTGCCCGAAGCCCATCAGCTTCTCCTTGCGGTCGAGGATGCCCTTCACCAATCCTCGTGCGTCGCCGGTGTTCTCGACCTCCTCGATCATCGGCAGCACGCGCGCCGGTGCGCCGCCGTGCAGTGGTCCCGACATCGCGCCGATGGCTCCCGACAGCGACGCCGCGACGTCGGCGCCGGTGGAGGCGATCACGCGTGCGGTGAACGTCGACGCGTTCATGCCGTGCTCGGCCGCGCTCACCCAGTAGGCGTCGATGGCGGCCACATGCTTGGGGTCGGGATCGCCCTTCCATCGGGTCATGAACCGTTCGGTGACGGTCGAGCATTCGTCGATGACGTGCTGCGGGACGGCGGGCTGATGGATGCCGCGCGCCGACTGTGCGACATACGACAACGCCATCACCGAGGCGCGTGCAAGGTTTTCCCGCGCGGTGGCGTCGTCGATGTCGAGCAGCGGTTCGTAACCCCAGATCGGGGCGAGCATGGCGAGCGCCGCCTGGACGTCGACGCGCACGTCGCCGGTGTGGATGGGTAGCGGAAACGGCTCGGCCGGCGGCAGTCCGTCGCCGAACTTTCCGTCGACGAGAAGAGCCCACACGTCGGCGAAGGTCACCTTGTTCTCGACGAGATCCTCGATGTCAACCCCGCGATAGCGCAGGTTGCCGCCGTTCTTGTCCGGTTCGGCGATCTCGGTGGTGAACGCCACCACGCCTTCGAGACCTGGGACGAAATCCTCGGGTACCGCGTTGGCCATGGCAACCACCTCACTGAGACAACTGTGTCCTGCTATTCACATGCGTCGATCAGATCGAACTGTAGATCAGCGCGCGCCTCGGCGTGTACGACGGAGGGACAATGTCGTCGGAGTAAATTCGGCCAGGTGTTGGATGAACCACTCGAGCCGATCGATCTGCCGAACATGCGCGTCGGCTATGGCGGCGGTATCCCGCCCAACATCGGGGAGGGCGACCGCGCAGCCGGCGCCGACGGCATCCGGGAGAATCTCGACCCGAGTTGGCTCCGGGGCGACCCGCCGTGGCTCGACCTCTTCCACGTCTGGCTGCGCGAAGCTCTCGACGCCCGCATCGCCGAGCCCAATGCGATGGTGCTCGGCACCGTCGACGACCGGGGCCGCCCGTCGACGCGCACGGTGCTGTGCAAAGGGGTCGACGCCAACGGCGTGGTGTTCTTCTCCGGCTACGAGTCGGAAAAGGGCCAGCACATGGCCGCGAATCCCCATGCATCGGTGACCTTCCCGTGGATCGCCCTGGAGCGCCAGGTCCATTTCCGCGGGCCGGTCGAACACCTCAGTGCCGAAGAGACGCAGGCCTATTGGGAGATCCGACCGCGGGGATCACAGTTGTCGGCCGCCGCGTCGGAACAGTCCCGGCCGATCGGCAGCCGACTCGAACTCGAGCAGAAGGCCGCCGAGCTGGCCGAGCAGTACGGCGGGTTCGACGCCGGCGACGAGATCCCCGTCCCGTCGAACTGGGGCGGCTACCGCATCGTTCCGGTGGAGGTCGAGTTCTGGCAGGGGCGGGCGAATCGCCTGCACAACCGGGTGCGCCTCACCCACGTCGACCACGAATGGCGCGTCGAGCGGCTGCAGCCCTGAACCTGCGACCCGGTGGAGCCGCCATGTCCGACACCGGCGCGACCTCCCGATCGTGCGTCCGCCGCAGGGCGCCCGGTGTCTCGGCGGTCCGTATCAGAGGCGCCACACCGCGCGGACCACTGCCTTGCGGATTTCCTCGACCACCAGAACCGACGACGCGACGACAACGGCGTAGAGCCACTCGGTGGCGGTGAGGGAAGTGGTGTCGAACAGGTCCTGGAGGAAGCCCACGTTGACGACCGCCACGTGCAGCACGATCACCGCCACCAGGGAGATCCAGATCGCTTGATTGGTCAGGGTCTGTAGGGAGAACACCGACCCACGATCCGAACGCACGTTGAGCAGGTTGAACACCTGGTAGAAGACGAAGGTCGTGAAACCCAGCGTGCCCGCGAAGAGCGGGTCTCGGGCGCTGTCGGGGAAGATGTCGTCGGCGAACACCAGGGTCAGGATGGTGCCGACGGTCATGACGATGGCGAGTGAGAGGATGCGGAGCACGCGATTACGGCTGAGCAGTCTTTCGCCGGGCGATCTCGGCTTCTGCTTCATCGTGCCGGGCTCGGTGGCGTCGACACCGAGTGCGAGCGCCGGAGGGCCGTCCATGATGATGTTGACCCACAGGATCTGCAGCGCGGTGAACGGTGCGCCCCCGGCGATTCCCGTGATACCGGCGGTGAGGAAGATGAGGACGAAGCCCCACGCCGTGGTGAGCTGGAACTTCACGAACTTGACGATGTTGGCGTAGATTCCGCGACCGTCGCGCACCGCGGAGACGATGGTCGCGAAGTTGTCGTCGGTGAGGATCATCTTCGCTGCACCCTTGGAGACGTCGGTGCCGGTGATACCCATGGCGATGCCGATGTCGGCCTGCTTGAGGGCGGGTGCGTCGTTGACGCCGTCGCCGGTCATCGCGACCACTTCGCCATTCGCCTGCAAAGCCTCGACATAACGGATCTTGTGTTCCGGTGCCACCCGGGCGAGAACCCCGAAATGGGCTGCGCGTGCTCGCAACTCGTCGTCGCTGATGTCGTCGATGGTGCCGCCGGAGAGCGGTTCGCCCTCGATGCCGAGGTCGGTGGCGATCGCCGACGCGGTGGTGAGGTGATCGCCGGTGATCATGTGAACGCCGATCCCGGCCTCGTGGGCGGTCGCGATGGCTTCGCGTGCTTCCGGTCGAGGAGGGTCGAGGATGCCGACCACCGCGTAGATCGCGAGGTTGTCGACGGCGTCGAAAAGCGAGGACTCGTCGGGTAGGTCGGACAACGTCGTCCCGGCGATCATGAGGGTGCGCAGCCCTTCGTGGGCGAGCTCGTCGACAGCCGTCGCGATCAGGTCGCGATCTTCGTCGGTGATCGCGCGGTCGCCCTCGGAGGTACGCACCATCGTTGCCCGACTCATCAGCACACCCGGGGCGCCCTTCGCATAGCACCGGTACGGGCCGGTGCCCGGCAGGCTGCTCTCGTGGAAGGTCGCCATGAACTTGTAGTCGGAGTCGAACGGCACCTCGGCGAGACGCGGATGATTCGCCCGGGCGCCGACCACATCGATGCCGCCCTTCTCGGCGAGCACGACCAGCGCACCCTCGGTCGGGTCACCCACCAGCACACCGTCGTTCACCGACGCATCGTTGCACAGCGACATCGCCAGGAAGGTCCGGCGGAAATCGGGAAGTGCATCTTCGCTGTCGGAGAGGATCTTGCCGTCGGACGAGTAGCCGCTGCCGGTCACCCGGTAGATGTGACCGGCCACGACCAGCTTTCGGACAGTCATCTCGTTGAGGGTCAGCGTTCCTGTCTTGTCGGTTGCGATATGCGTTGTGCTGCCCAGGGTCTCGACGGCCGCCAGCTGTTTGATGATCGCTCCGCGCTTGGCCAGCCGCGACGCGCCGAGGGCGAGCGTGAATGCGACAACTGCGGTCAATCCCTCCGGGATGGTCGCCACCGCCAGCGACACGGCGGTCAACAGCAGTTCCGACCACGACTCCCCGCGAAGCAGACCGAGGAGGAAGACAATGCTCACGACGACGATCGCGATGACGGTCAGCAGCGTCGCAAGCTGGTCGATTCGTCGCTGCAAGGGGGTCTTGTCGACGCCGGCCGTGCCCAGAAGCGAAGCAATCGTGCCGATCTCGGTCGACATGCCGGTTCCGGTCACCACCATCGTCGCCCGGCCGCGGGTGACCTCGGTGTTCATGAATGCCATGTTGGTTCGGTCGCCGATCGGAAGGTTCGGATCGTCGAGGGGATCAGCGGTCTTGGTGACCGGCTGCGATTCCCCGGTCAGAGCCGACTCCGCGATCTGCAGCCGGGCCGCCTGCACGATCCGGCCATCGGCTGGGACGGCGTCGCCGGCCTCGAGCAGGACGATGTCGCCGGGCACGAGCTCGGTGCGTTCGACGTACCGCTCCTGACCGTCTCGTCGAACCCGTGAGGAGTCCACCGACATGCTCCGCAGCGCGCGGAGACTCTCTTCGGCTCGCGACTCCTGAACGTAGTTGATCACGGTGTTGAACGTGATCACCGCGAGGATCACCACCGGCGTCTCCCACTCGCGCGACACCCCGGCGCTGACAGCTGCCGCCGCCACGAGCACCAACGTCATCTTGTCCGCGAGC
Source organism: Gordonia sp. GONU (assembly GCF_024733855.1). Lineage (NCBI taxonomy): Bacteria > Bacillati > Actinomycetota > Actinomycetes > Mycobacteriales > Gordoniaceae > Gordonia > Gordonia sp. GONU. The sequence continues at coordinate 128,906 of NZ_JANRHB010000011.1, read as the reverse complement.
AGACGCAGCACCTTACGCCAGGCCGGTTCGCGGGCTTCCTTGCGCAAGCGGTTCTCGCCGTATTCGGAGCGACGTTCGGCGACCTCGGCATCGGTGAGCCCGACCGTGATGTCGGTTGCCAATCCGTCGGCGAGAGCCTCCGCCGTCCACGTGTGGGGGTGTTCGGTGGTCGTCGTCATGCGGACTTTCCCGGGTCACTCGGCCCCGTGAGCGGGGGCGCGGTCATGGACAGGTGCTGACACCTCGACAGTAATGGGCGTCCGGGCCGGCGTCGGTCTACTCGTGTGCGGGCGGTCCTAGGATGGCGAGAATGCGCCGCCACCTCGCCGATACGACGCCGCTGCGCACTCTCGCTTTCCGGCGCCTGTGGCTCGCGAACATCGTCACCGTCGTCGGAGCCCAGCTCACGATCGTCGCGGTGCCCGCACAGATCTACGAGGTCACCGGCAGCTCCGCCTACGTCGGCCTGACCGGCGTGTTCGGATTGGTCCCGCTGGTGGTGTTCGGGCTGTGGGGCGGTGCACTCGCCGACGTCGTCGACCGTCGAACACTGCTGATCACCACCACCGTCGGTCTCATCGTGTGCAGTGCGCTGTTCTGGGTGCAGGCTGCAGCCGGCGGCGGCAACGTGTGGATCCTGTTGGTGCTGTTCGCCGTTCAACAGGCGTTCCTCGCGGTCAACCAGCCGACGCGGACGGCGGTGCTGCCACGACTGCTCGACGCCAAGGATCTCCCGGCGGCGTTGTCGCTGAACATGACGGTCATGCAGGCGGGTGCCATCGCCGGCCCGCTCGTCGGTGGAGCGCTGATCCCGATCCTGGGCTACTCGTGGCTCTACTTCGTCGACACCCTGTTCCTGTTGCCGACGCTGATCGCGGTCGTCATGTTGCCGTCGCTGCGTCCGGAGAGCGACGCGGCGCCCAAGGTCGCCGGGCTGCGCTCGGTGATCGAAGGGCTCCGGTACCTGACCGGCCACAAGATCCTGATGGCGTCGTTTCTCGTCGACCTCATCGCCATGATCTTCGGCATGCCCAGGGCGCTGTTCCCGCAGATGGCACACGAGAACTTCGGCGGACCGGAGGGCGGCGGCATGGCGTTCGCCCTGTTGTTCACGGCGATCTCCGCGGGGGCAGTGGTCGGCGGTATCTTCTCGGGCTGGGTCGCGCGCGTCGAACGGCAGGGCCTGGCCGTGATCGTCTGCATCATCATCTGGGGTCTGGCGATCACCGGAACCGGCATCGCGGTGTCCTTCGCCGACGGCACGGCGATGCCGATGCTCGTCGTCGCGGTGGTGCTGCTGATGATCGGCGGTGCCGCCGACATGGCGTCGGCCGCCTTCCGTCAGACGATCCTGCTGGCGGCGGCCAACGACGAGGTCCGCGGGCGCCTGCAGGGCGTGTTCATCGTGGTGGTCGCGGGTGGCCCCCGGATCGGCGACGTGGCGCACGGCACCGCGGCCGCATCGATCGGGGTCGCGGCTGCCACGGCCTTCGGCGGTGTCGCCGTGGTGATCGCGACAATCATTGCGGCCCTCTTGATCCCGGCTTTCGTGCAGTACCGGGCCGGTCAGCGGACCTGAGCCGTTCGACGCCTGGCCAGCGGTTACGGTGATTCGGTGTCACCATGGACGCCATGACCGCCGCCTCCACCGGCTTCCAGGTGCCGATCATCGACATCTCGCCCTACATCCGCAACGGTGATGCCGCCGATCGGGCCGTGGTCGCGGCGAAGGTCGACGACGCCGCCGGTTCGGTCGGGTTCATGCAGATCGTCGGGCATGGGATCCCGCCGGCGGTCATCGACGAGTTCACCGCGGTCATGGACGACTTCTTCGCCCTTCCGCTCGAGGAGAAGAAGGCGTACCGAACGCCGCCGGAGATCAATCGCGGCTACGCGCCACCGAAGTCGGAGTCGTTGTCCCTGTCGCTGGGCGTCGAGTCCGCGGACCGCATGAACGACTTCTTCGAGGCGTTCAACGTCGGGGTCGAAGCACGCGAGTACCCCGAACTCGCTCTTCCCGGCGACCACTACGCCGACAACACGTGGCCGGCCGTCGACCACTTCGAGGCGGCCGTCTCGACCTTTTTCGTCGAGGCACGACGGGTCGCACACACCCTGACCCGCATCTTCGCCGATGCCCTCGACCTTCCCGCCGACTTCTTCGAAGGATTCACCGATCACTCGCTCGACGTCCTGCGGATGAACAACTACGCGCTCCCGCCCGGAGAGATCGAACTCGAGGGAGAACTGACCGGGATGGGGGAGCACACCGACTACGGCATCGTCACCGTCCTGTGGGCGGACCAGGTGAAGGGCCTGCAGGTCCTCGACCACCACGGCCGATGGCACGACGTGAGTCCCGTCGACGGTGCACTGCTGGTCAACATCGGCGACCTCATGGCCCGCTGGACCAACGAACGTTGGATGTCGACGCTACACCGGGTCAAGGCGCCGATCGTCGACGGCGCGATCGAGCGTCGACGCTCCGCCGCGTACTTCCACGACGGCAACATCGACGCGATGATCGCGACCCTGCCGTCGTGCGTCGGGGCGGGAAGCCGATACTCGCCGATCACCGTCGGGGAGCACATCGGCGCCAAACTCGCCGGATCACGCGCCGGCCGGCCGAACCCGTATGCCCAGCGGGAGGCGGAGCGGGTGCGTCATGCGATGCGACGGGGACAGGGACGGCAGTAGTCGGGCCGGGCAGAGACCAGACGACGGTTCCCGCTCACCCGGACAGGTGAGCGGGAACCGCCCCCGACGTCGTCGTGAAGTCTCAGTCCGAGGTCAGCACTGTCGGATACGTCGCGCGCCGAGCGGCGGTGACGGGGCAGTAGTGCATCGGGTTGTCGCGCTGGTCCAGCGGTGGCAGGTTGCGCCTGGGTGTGTGCGCGATCGGCGCGTCCTTCGCGACCCTGCCGTTCACGCGGTCCCACGCGTCGCGCGGACGCGGGTGGCGCAGAAAGCGTTTCGGCAGCAGCCTGTGCATGACGAGGTTGATTCCCTTGCCCAGGAGGCGGAATCGACGCTCGTCGTCGTCGGTCCACTCGAGGCCGAGGATCTCGCGGATCGGCTCGTCGTAGAAGCCGGTCGTCAGCCACATGAACATCTTCTGGTTCTGCGGGACGAGGTAGCGGTCCCAGACCGACTTGGGGATGAAGCTCAGGAACGGGGGCGGCGGCAGCTGGGTGATGTCGAGGACCGTGCGTACCGACACGTGGTCGCGTAGGACGTTGCGGCACATGTAGTCCCAGTACTCGAGAAAGTCCTCGTAGGTCTCCGGGACGGGGCGCATCGAGACGCCGTACTGGGCGTACCAGGCCTTGGACTCCTCGAACAGCTGGCGCTTCTGGTCCTCGGTGAGGAACGGGCCGAACCGCTCGCACAGGCGGACGTTGCCGTACCAGAACGTCGCGTGCGCCCAGTAGAAGACGTCGGGGTCGAGCGCGTGATAGCGCGACCCGTCCTCCATCGTCCCCTTGACGGTGCGGTGATAGTCCCGGACCTCGAGGCCGGTCTTCGTGCCGGGGATCACGGAGTCGAAGACGACGCCGCTGATCGGGTAGAGCGACCGCATCAGGCGCTGCCAGCGTTCTCCGAAGAAGTCGGAGTGGTCCCAGACGGCGGCGCCGAGCTTGGGGTGCATGTTCTGGATCGAACCGGCCCACAGGCTCTGGAACATGCCGGTCCAGGTACCCCAGATCTGCCAGGTCAGCGAGTCCGGACCGAGGGGCTCGTACTCGTGGGCGGGTTTGACTCCCTCGGCATCGGTCTCGTAGCCGTCCTCGGAGAACTGGCTGCCGGGAGAACGCCCGGCGTCGGCCGGGCAGCTCTGCTCGGCCGACGCGTCGTCGGTGGCGTGAACGGGACAGGTGGTCTGTTCGTCGTTCAGTACCTCAGTCATGAGACAGAACCCTAGGTTCGTCTCAGTGGTGTGTCAACCGTCACGTCTTAGTCGGGGTTCTCGTGAGTCACCGCCTGGTAGCCGCGTGCACCGGCACGGTCGACGGCCGCACGGACCAGTCCGAAGACCAGTCCCTGAAGCGCCGCGGCAGTGAGCACCTCGACATTGCTGCGCTCCAGATCCTTCGGATCGGGCGCTTCGGCGTCGTCGGAGATCCGTTTCCAGATCTGGCCGAACACGGCTCCCGCGGCGATGCCGCCGAGCACGCTCGTCGCCAGTGACAGTGGTTTGTAGAACGCCTTGGACACGGCAGTCATGTCGAATTCCTCCTGGGTCGGGTGTTCAGCGGCGACGCTTGATGACGACGACGGTCCCGATGGCGACCAGCACGGCCACCGCGACACCGATCAATGCGGTGCGGTTCTCCTCGGCCTTCACCTTCGCGGTGTACGCCGTTTCCGCCGCGGCGGCGTTCATTCGTGCCGGGACATCGAGCTTCGCCGCCAGCGCATCGACGGTCTCGGCGAGTTCCTCGCGCTGCTGCTCCACCGGCGGCGGGTCGGTCGGGTTCCGATCGGGCTGCGTGTCACTCATCTACAGGTGCTCCTTCACGGTTGCGACGTCGCGCTGGACGCTCTCGACGGTGTGCTCGGGGGCGGGCGGGACGGCCGACTTCGCACGCTGCGCACCGAACGCCGCCGCTGCGCCGCCGATCGCCAGGAGCACGACTCCGACGATCACCGCGGCCAGCCACGCCGGCACGACATTCGCCAGTCCCAGGACCGCAGCGGCGACCAGCGTTCCGAGGCCGAACAGCACCAGCAGGGTGCCCGCGCCGGAAATCCCCGCGCCGACACCGATCCGGGTCCCCTTCCCCTTCATCTCGGCCACTGCATTCTGCAGCTCGGTCTTGACCAGGGTCGTCGTCTGACTCTGGAGCCGTTCGACGAGCTGCACGGTCGACAGATCGTTCACAGACGGATCGCTCACGGTGGTACCTCCACATCGGGGACGTCCTACGCGTTCCCGACCGGCACCGGTCCCAAACGTCGGCGCCGTCTGAATCGGATCTCCGATCAGCGCCGTCTGAAACGGATCTCCGATCCGGGCACGAGCTGTGCGGCGAGATCGGCCGACGTGTCGGTCAGCACGGCCACCACGGGATAACCGCCGGTGACCGGATGGTCGGGGAGGAACAGCACCGGGCGACCGCTCGGTGGCACCTGTACCGATCCGTGAGCGACTCCCTCCGAACGCAACTCGCCCGCGTTCTCCCGATGCGTCAGCAGCGGATACGACGAACCCGCGGCGCGGTCGATGCGGACACCGACGCGATTGCTGTCGGCGCCGACCACCCAGGTCCCCGATCTCAGGTCGGCAGCCGCGTGCAGCAGATCGGCACGCGGACCTTCGTCCACCTCGAGAACCACGACGCGCGGATGCTCGGTGTTCGCCGGCGCCGACTGGACGGACGGCCACTCGCCGGCGGCCCGGCCCACCCGCACCCGCACATTCGCGGTGAGAACCGGCGGCCCCAACCCCGACAACGTGTCGGTCGACCGCGACCCCAGGACCGGCTCGACGTCGAACCCGCCGCGCACCGCTAGGTAGTTGCGCAGACCCCACACCGGTGGGTCGACGGCCAGTTCGTCACCCTCGCGCAGGACGACGGTCGCGGCGAGACCGACCGGAACCCCGTTGTGGCGCACCGAGGTGTCGGCACCCGTCACCACCGCCAGTACGTCGCCTTCGACACGGATACGCAAGCCGCCCAGGGTCGTCTCGATCGTGGCGGCCGATTCGTCGTTGCCGACAAGGCGATTGGCCAAGGTCAGCGAGCCGCGATCCGCACCACCGGAAGCGGGTACGCCGAGATGCGCGTATCCGTGGCGGCCGAGGTCCTGAAAGGTCGCGAGCGGGCCGGTCGCGAGCACGGTGACGGCGGTCATCCGGTTGTGCTCATGTCGTCCCTGCCCATTCCCCCCCGCTTGTCCTGACGTCGACGAACCGCACCAGGTGTCCGGTCGCGAACAGTGCGGGCGGGTCGACCTTCTCGTCCCACAGTCGAACATCGGTGCGGCCCAACAGCTGCCAGCCGCCCGGACTCTCCTTCGGGTAGACGGCGCTGTACCCGGCGGCGATCGCGACGGCACCTTCGGGGACACGGGTGCGCGCCTCGGCGCGCCGGCCCACGGCGTCGAACGGATGCGGTGTCGGCTCGTCGGCGACCAGGTAGCCGAACCCGGGTGCGAACCCCATGAACTGCACACGCCAGCGGGTACTGCAGTGCAGGCTGATCACCTCGTCGGCCGAGATGCCCAGGGCGTCAGCAACATCCGCGAGATCGTCGCCGTCGTAGTGCACCGGGACGAGGATCTCGTCAGCCCGTCCGACGCCCTGGTGGACACCGGCACGTCGACGACGCAACGCGCGCCGCACACCCAGTTCGTCGACGCCGCGGCCCGGTCGGGCCTGCACCAGCAGCGTGTGGGCGCTCGGTACCAGATCGATGACCCCGGGCAGCTCTCCGCGGTCCACGGCATCACGCAGGGCGATCGTTGCGTCGAGCACTGCGGCCGACGGGGACTCGTAGGCCGAGAAGTCGAGCACCACCGCATCGGGACCCGCCGGCAACTCGTGCATGCACCGAATCTACCGCCGAGAGGGTGGCAGACTGGGCCACACAGACGAAAGGGACCCATGAGAGAGATCGTTGTCTGCGGGGAAGCGCTCGTCGACGTGGTGCAGCAGGAACAGGCACCCGGCGCGACGCTGGCGCCACTGCAGCCGGCGCTCGGCGGGGGACCGTTCAATGTCGCGATCACATTGGGACGCTTGGGGAGTGCCGTCTCATTGCTGTCGGCGGTGTCCACCGACAACTACGGCGAGGCCATCGTCGGCTCGCTGCAGGGCGCCGGGGTCGGCACCGCGATGCTGCAGCGCCGACGGGAACCGACGTCGCTCGCGCTGGCCACCATCGCGGACAACGGTTCCGCGCAGTACTCGTTCTATGTGGAAGGCACCGCGGATCGCACTGTCGCCGACCCGGGTTCACTCGCACCGACCGTCGCCGCGGCGACCTTCGGGACGCTCTCGCTGGTGCTCGAACCCGGCGCCACGGTCTACGAGAACCTGATGCGGCGCTGCCACGCCGAACGCCGACTCGTCGTGCTGGACCCGAACATTCGCTCGGTCCTCATCCCCGACGCAGACGCCTACCGGCGGCGTTTCCGCAGTTGGATGCCGTCCGTCGACGTGGTGAAACTGTCCGACGAGGATGCGGCATGGCTCGGTGAAGGGGCGGCCGGGAGCGCTGTGAAGGACTGGCTCGCCGACGGTGTCGCAGCGGTGATCACCACCGCGGGCGCGTCCGGAATCACCGTGACCACGACCGAAGACGAGGTCACCGTGCCCGCCCGGAACGTCGACGTCGTCGACACGATCGGCGCCGGCGACAGCGTCCTGGGAGGCCTCGTCCACCAGCTCGACCGACTGGGTGCGCTGTCGCCGGATTCGGTTCGCTCACTGACCGCCGATCAGTGGCGTGAGGTCGCCGAATTCGCAGCTCACGTGGCTGCCGTCACCGTCTCGAGGCGTGGCGCCGACCCTCCGTGGGCAGGCGAGCTGAGAAGAGACTAGTTTGTACCTGTGTGTCCTACCCGGACACTGTCAAAACTCTGATCTGAATAAGGGGTTCGTGTGTCTGCTGAAACAGTCCCAGCCGACCAGGCGTCCGACACGGCCTCAGCGACCTTCACCTACCCCGGTGGACAGCTGGAGCTCCCGATCCTGAAGGCCACCGAGGGCACTGACTCGGTTGCGCTCGGCAAGTTCCTTGCCGAGACAAACCTGACCACTTTCGACGGTGGTTTCGTGAACACGGCGTCGACCAAGTCGGCGATCACCTACATCGACGGCGACGCCGGCATCCTGCGGTACCGCGGCATCCCGATCGAGCAGCTCGCGGAGAAGTCGACCTTCATCGAGGTGAGCTACCTCCTCATCTACGGAGAGCTCCCGACCCCGTCGCAGCTCGAGGACTTCACCACCAAGATCCAGCGGCACACCCTGCTGCACGAGGATCTCAAGCGCTTCTTCGACGGCTTCCCCCGCAACGCGCATCCGATGCCGGTGCTGTCGAGTGCGGTCAACGCGCTGTCGGCGTACTACCAGGACTCTCTCGATCCCAAGGACGACGAGCAGGTCGAGCTGTCGACGATCCGCCTCCTGGCGAAGCTGCCGACCATCGCCGCCTACGCCTACAAGAAGTCGGCCGGCCAGCCGTTCCTGTACCCGGACAACTCGCTGAGCCTCGTCGAGAACTTCCTGCGCATGACCTTCGGCTTCCCGGCCGAGCCCTACGAGGTCAACCCGGACGTCGCCAAGGCACTCGACATGCTGTTCATCCTGCATGCCGATCACGAGCAGAACTGCTCGACCTCGACGGTGCGCCTCGTCGGCTCGTCTCAGGCCAACCTCTTCACCTCGATCTCCGGCGGCATCAACGCCCTCTGGGGTCCGCTGCACGGTGGCGCCAATCAGGCGGTGCTCGAGATGCTCGACGCCATCCGCGCCGAGGGTGGCGACACCAAGGACTTCATGAAGCGGGTGAAGAACAAGGAAGCCGGCGTCAAGCTGATGGGCTTCGGTCACCGCGTCTACAAGAACTACGATCCGCGCGCCGCGATCGTGAAGAAGACCGCCGACTCGATCCTGGAAACCCTCGGCGTGCAGGACGACCTGCTCGACATCGCGAAGGGTCTCGAAGAGGTCGCTCTGTCCGACGACTACTTCATCGAGCGCAAGCTGTACCCGAACGTGGATTTCTACACCGGCGTCATCTACCGTGCGATGGGCTTCCCGACGCGGATGTTCACCGTGCTGTTCGCGTTGGGCCGCCTGCCGGGCTGGATCGCGCACTGGCGTGAGATGCACGAGGACCCGACCACCAAGATCGGCCGTCCGCGTCAGCTCTACACCGGCTACACCGAGCGCGACTACGTGCAGATGGGCGATCGCTGAGCGACGCTTCGGCGCCGACCACCCGGAACAACGACTGACCGCCCGACTCAAAGGAGAGTCCTGTGACCAGCACTGAGAAGCCCGAAGTCGAGTTCCAGGCGGGTCCTCCGCCGGCCGACCTCTCCATCGCCGACCTCATCGTCGGTGACGGTGCCGAGGCCGTCCGCGGGGGTGTCGTCGACGTCCACTACGTGGGTGTCGACTACGAGACCGGCGAAGAGTTCGACTCCTCGTGGGATCGCGGCCAGTCGGCCAACTTCCCGCTGGACCGGCTGATCCCGGGCTGGCAGGAAGGCATCCCCGGCATGAAGGTCGGCGGCCGCCGTCAGCTGACGGTTCCGCCCGAGCTGGCCTACGGACCGGCCGGGGCGGGGCACCGCCTCTCGGGACGGACCCTCGTGTTCGTCATCGACCTGCTCGGAGTGGGCTGACGTCCACCAACCTGGTGTGGCTCAGGCGCGATCTGCGCCTGAGTGACCTACCAGCGCTAGCTGCAGCCAGAGGGACCGATTCGTCGGTCCTTCTGTGCTTTGTGGTGGATCCCCGGCTGGAGAAGTCGTCGGGGGAGCGACGCCTCGCGTTCCTCTTCGATTCGCTCCGCGAGGTCGACGCCAAGCTCGACGGCAGACTCCTCGTCGTCCGCGGTCGGCCGGAGGAGGAGATCCCGCGGCTGGCCCGGGCCGTCGGCGCCGGGTCCGTACACATCTCCGGGGACTTCTCGCCGTTCGGTCGACGCCGTGACGAGGCGGTCGACGAGGCGCTGGGCGACACCCCGCTCGAGGCCACGGGTTCGCCGTACCTCGTCTCGCCCGGCCGGGTCACCAAGGACGACGGCGAGCCGTACAAGGTCTTCACCCCGTACTTTCGCCGGTGGCGCGATCACGGCTGGCGAAAGCCGGCCGATTCGTCGGTCCCGGATTCAGCGGTTCTCGACCCGTCGGACGTGACGAAGTCGGGCCGGATCAGAATCCCGAAGGCGCCGACGAGGCTGTCGTTTCCGGCCGGAGAGGATGCCGCGCTCGCCCGGTGGGCCGAGTTCGTCGAGGACGATCTCGCCGACTACGACACCGGACGCAACGACCCCGCCGCCGACGTGACCAGCCGGATGTCGGCGTACCTGAAGTACGGCAACATCCACCCGCGCACGCTGGCCGCCGATCTCGGCCGCTCCGACGGGGACCAGGCCTACCTCCGTGAACTCGCCTTCCGCGACTTCTATGCCGACGTTCTCCATCACTGGCCACACAGCTTGTGGCACAACTGGAATCGCCAGTTCGACGACATTGCGCTGGACACCGACGAGAAGGCTTACGAGCGCTTCGAGGAGTGGAAGGCCGGACGGACCGGCTTTCCGCTCGTCGACGCCGGGATGCGACAGTTGGCCGAGATCGGCTGGATGCACAATCGGGTCCGGATGGTCACCGCGTCGTTCCTCGTGAAGGATCTCCACCTGCCCTGGTGGTGGGGTGCGGAGTGGTTCCTCGAGCAGCTCGTCGACGGCGACGTGGCGTCGAACAACCACGGCTGGCAATGGGCTGCGGGTACGGGAACCGATGCGGCCCCGTACTTTCGGGTGTTCAATCCCGAGGCGCAGGCCAAGAAGTTCGATCCCGACGGCGAATACATCCGGCGCTGGGTCGGCGACACCGACGCCGACGACTATCCTGACCCGATCGTCGACCACAAGGCCGAGCGGGAAGAAGCCCTGCGTAGGTTCGGCGAGATCTGAACGGAGCCGGTGGTTTCGACGCGGTGCCTCGCTTCGCTCGGGACCGGCTCAACCGGCGGGGGTTCTGCCGGTTGAGCCGTGAGGAGCGCACACGACGGGGTCCTGCCGGTTGAGCCGTGAGGAGCGCACACGACGGGGGTCTGCCGGTTGAGCCGTGAGGAGCGCACACGACGGGGGTCCTGCCGGTTGAGCCGTGAGGAGCGCAAGCGACGAGCGTGTCGAAACCCCTACCGCGCCAGCTTCAGCACCTCGCCCCATCCGAGGCGCGACCCCGTGCGCAGGATCGACCGCTGGTAGATCCGTGCCGCGACCCAGGTGGCGAGCGCGCAGACGACGGCCATGATCAGGAACGTGAGCACGATCTGCAGGGTGTCGGTGTCGCCGCTCGCGATCCGCATCGGCATGAGCGCCGCGCTGAACGGCGGAATCCAGCTGAGCACCTTGATCAGGGTCGAATCCAGCGCCTGCACACCGAAGATCCCGGCGTACATCACCGCCATGGCGAGAACCGTCAGGGGGAAGGACGCCGAGCTGAGCTCTTCCTGGCGTGACACGATGGCGCCGGTCGCGGCGTAGAGGGACGCGAAGAACAGGAAGCCGAGCACGAACCAGGCGATGACGGCCGCGAACATCCCGACCGCCGCGCCGGGAAGCGTCAGAATGCCGGTCGCGGTCCCGGCGATCAGCGCCGTAGCGCCGAGCAGCACGACCTGTGCCAGAGCGACCGTTCCGATGCCGATGATCTTGCCCCACAACAGATGCAGTGGCTTGATCGTCGCGAGGAGCAGTTCGACGACACGAGACGTCTTCTCCTCCACGACGCCGACCGCCACCATCGTGCCGCCCATCATGATCGCGGTGATCAGCAGCACCACACCCACGAGGGCGATGACGAGGCGCTCGCCCTCGTCCGGGTGAGCCGGCTGGAGTTGTGTCACCGAGATGTCCACGGCGGGAAGCGAGGCCGCGTCGACGCCGCGGGCCGCCAGGGCGTCGGCGATACCTGCCTGCGACACCGCTGTCCGGATGGGGCCTTCGACCGCAGGGTCGGCGCCGTCCTTGCTCAGGATCACGTAGGAGCCCGGGGTTTCTCCCGGTACGAGTGCCGCCGCCACGTCGCCGTCGGTGACCCTGGACCGCGCCTGTTCGATGGTGTCCACCGGCTCGGTGGCGATGGTGGTACCGGCCGAATCGCCGATCGCGACAATCGATTCGGTGACCGCCGTCGGTTGCCCGACGACGGCGACCTTCTCGACGTCCTCGCCGCCGGCGAGCAGGTTGATGACGATGGCGCCGGCGATGATGACGACCATCAGCAGCACCGTGCTGACGACGAAGGACCTGGTCTTGGCGCGAGTGGTGATCTCACGCTCGGCGACGAGTCGAATCGCCTGGGCGGCCGATGCCTTGGGGGAGGGACGGGTTGTCGTGTCGGGGACGTGGTGCAGTGCGGTCATGCCGAAACCGCCTCTCGGAACAGGTCGGTGAGGGAGGGTGTGGACGTCGCGAAGCGGTGGACGGGGCCGTGATCGAGTGCGGCGGAGAGGATCTGCTGGTCGTCGGCGACGTTCGGGTCGATCAGGAGACGGGTGGTCTCGCCGTAGTCGACGCGGTGCACGCCGGGGAGTGAGTCGGCCCACGCGACATCGGAGCGGGGGCCGGTGATCTCGAGAGTGATGCCGTCGCGGGAACGCAGTGCGTCGACGGTGTCCAGAGCCCGCATCTCGCCGCGCGCGACGATGCCGACGCGATCGCAGAGGCGCTGGACGAGATCGAGCTGGTGGGAGGAGAAGATCACCGGGATGCCCTCGGCCGCCTTCTCTTTGAGCACATCACTCATGACGTCGACGGCGACCGGGTCGAGCCCGGAGAACGGCTCGTCGAGCACCAGCACCTCGGGATCGTGGACCAACGCGGCTGCGAGTTGGACGCGCTGCTGGTTGCCGAGGCTGAGGTCGGCGACGTTGTCGTCGTACCGGGCGCCGACGCCGAGCCGATCGGTCCAGCGCCGTACCGATTCCTCGGCTTCAGCGGTGTTCATGCCGTGGAGCCTCGCGAGGAAGGTGAGTTGTTCGCCGACCTTCATCTTCGGGTAGAGGCCGCGTTCTTCGGGCATGTATCCGATGCGCCGGCGGAGATCGAGATCGATGGGGCGATCGCCGAGCCGGACCTCGCCGGCGTCGGCGGACAAGACCCCGAGAATGATGCGCATCGTAGTCGACTTGCCCGCGCCGTTGCTGCCGACGAAACCGAAGATCTCGCCGGGTTCGACGTGGAAAGTCATGTCGCGCAGGGCGACCAGGTCCCCGTAGCGTTTGTGGAGACCGTCGACGATGAGAGGTGCGTTCATGCTTCGCGTTCCTTCCTGCCGGTGGCGGTCTTGTCTGTGGGTATCCGCGGTCCGTCGATGAGATCTTCCGGGTCGGGGTCGCCCATCCACCAGGCGATGAGCATGGTGGGCACGCAGATCGAGGAGAGGACGAGGGAGATGAGCAGGATGGCGCTGCCGTAGACCCACTGGCCCGGGACCTCGTCGCGCATGCTGATCGCGATGAGGACGAAGTAGGGGATGAACATCACCGCGTAGAGCACGAAGAATCCGAACGAACGTGCCGAATTGCGTTGTGCGAGCTGTATTTCGTCGAGCGTGGAGACGGGCGAGTCGGCGACGGACCCGGTCACGATGCGCAGTGCCGTCAGGATCGAGATGACCGAGACGAGTCCGATGCCGAACGGGAGGAGGAACCAACCCGACGACAGGAACGCGAGAGAGGAACTGGCGATGATGAACACGAGTGCGACGATCAGTGCGACCACCAGCCGTCGGTACGCGCGCTGATTGCGCCACGACGGCAGGCGATGGGCGTGCTTGGCATTGAATTCCTCGTGACGGCGCCCCCGCCAGTCCTCATAACGGCGCCAGAGCTCGGGTTTGACCTCCTCCGGGAACGCCGAGTTCGGGTCGTTCATCATTCACCTCCGGTGTCGTTGGTGGGCGAGCCGTTCGATGTCGGTCGCGTATCGCGCCGGTAGAGCTCGGCGGACATCGCGCCGAACGGCGTACGGCTGAACACGGCTTCGACGGGCAGGTCGAAGACATCGCAGATGCGGAACGCGAGGTCGAGGCTCGGGTAGTTGTCGCCCCGCTCGAGCGCGCCGACCGATTGCACGTTGATGCCGACGAGGTTCGCCAGCTCGGCTCGCGACATCTGTCGTTCCGCACGCAAGACGCCGATGCGGTTGTAGATGGGGAGCTTTTCCCCACGGCGTATTGGGCTCACCTCACCAAGTGTTGGGAAAACACAACAACTTGTCAATGTCTTCGAACGACGACGGGTTCGTCGCCGGATGGTGACGAGGTCAGCGGGAGACGACTCCGAGCAGGTCAGCGGCCGCTCTGGCGGCTTCCCGGCCGGCGCGGTTGGCGCCGATCGTCGACGCCGACGGCCCGTAACCGATCAGCTGAATCCGCGGGTCCGCCTCGACGACCGTCGCGAGACGGCCGGTCATCGTGATCCCGCCACCCGGCGCGCGCAGCCTCAACGGCGCGAGATGATCCAGCGAACTGCGGAACCCGGTGTTCCAGAAGATCACGTCGAGGTCGAGGTGTTCGCCGCCCTGCGGACCGCAGTCCCAGCAGACGCCTGTCTCGGTGATGCGCGTGAACATGGGGCGCCACTCCAGGATTCCGTCGCGCTGTGCGGCGGCGATCGCCGGGGTGAGTGCCAGCCCGGTCACCGAGACAACCGACGTCGGGGGGAGTCCGGCGCGGACGCGACGCTCGACGCGTGCCACGGCTTCGCGGCCCTGTTCGGGGGTGAACGGTTGGGAGTTGAAGACGGGTTCGCGCCGCGAGCACCAGAACGTCTCGACGTCCGGTGCCTGCCGGGCGATCTCGATCAGCAGCTGGATCGCCGAGATCCCCGCACCCACGACGAGGACCCGTTGGTCGGCGAATTCCTGCGGCGACCTGTAGTCATGGGTGTGGAGCTGACGTCCCCGGAAGTCGGCCGCACCGGGGATGTGCGGGATGAACGGTCGGTCCCACGTCCCGGTGGCGTTGATGATGACATTCGCGGTCACGCTGCGTCCGTCGGCCAGCTCGACGCGGAAGCCTTCGCCCCGAAGATTCGTGTCATCGCGTCGAACCGTGCGCACGTGCACCGGCCGATGGACGTTGAGGCCGAACTTCTCCTCGTAGCGGCCGAAGTAGTCGGGGACCGCGGTGGCCGCGGGCAGCTGATCGCAATCGAGGCCGAGCGCCTCGACGATGCCCCAGCCGGGCAGGTCGTGGACCCGGTTGGCGGTGGCCAGGGTCAGCGTCGGCCACCGGAACTGCCAGGCCCCGCCAGGTCCGGGCGCATGGTCGAGCATCTGGTACCGATCGCCGAGGCCGAAGCGGTGCAGGAAGTAGGCCGCCGACAGCGCCGCCTGGCCGCCGCCGATGACCACGACATCCGAGTGCTCCTCGACGTCGACGGCATCCGAGACGGACATGTCCATCTTGTATGTGGTGCTCTGCGTCGCGCTGCTCGGCGTGGTGTTCGGCACCTCACCACCCTGTCATGGCTCGGCTCGACGGTGCGATCGGTAGGCTTGGCGCCCATGATTCACTCCACCACCGAGGGCGCCGTAGTCACCATCGAGCTGGACCGTGTCGACAAGCGCAATGCGCTGAACGAGGAGATGCTGACCGGGCTGGCCGACGCCTTCGGTGCGGCGGTGCAGGCGGGTGCGCGGGCCATCGTGGTGACCGGACGCGGTTCGGTGTTCAGCGCGGGTGCCGACCTGTCCGGTCCGGTCTACGACCCGGGCTTCCTCGACAAGCTGGTCTCGACGCTGCACAAGATCGAGCAGACACCGGTGCCGGTCATCGCCGCGCTCAACGGTTCCGCGATCGGTGGTGGACTCCAGCTGGCGATGGCCGCTGATCTCCGGGTGATGGCCCCAGACGCGATTGCGGCCATTCCGGCGGCCAAACTCGGTGTCGCCGTGGACGAATGGACCATCCGCCGGCTGGTGTCGCTGGTCGGTGCCGGGCAGGCGCGAGGAATGCTCATCGGCTGCGACCCACTGAACGCCGACCGAGCGCACACCCTCGGATTCGCCAATCGCATCGGCGATCTCGCCGACGCCCAGCACTGGGCGGCCACCATCGCCGACCTCGCGCCGCTCACCCTGCAGCACTACAAGCTGGTCCTCAACGGTGACGGCGCCCGCGACACCGCACCCGAGGATCGGGTTGCCGCGATGATGCGCGCCTGGCAGAGCGACGACATGGCCGAGGGTCGCGCCGCGCGAACCGAGAAGCGGCCTCCGCGGTTCGTGGGTCACTGAGGGTCGTCGGTTTCACGCGGCCGAAAGCGCCCCCGAAATAGACCCCGCCTGAGCCCACGGACGACATATCGTCTTCGGTGAATTCAGGCGGTCGCTGCAACAGGATCGGTTGGGTGTGAGTGTAGGAGTTCGTCGAGTTTTTCGGCGGGTGTGAGGAATCCGTGGCGTTTGCGGGGCCGGTTGTTGAGTTCGGCGGCGACGTTGTCGAGGATGCCTGGCCCGTGGAATGACAGGTCGGTGCCTTTCGGGAAGTATTGGCGTAGTAGTCCGTTGGTGTTTTCGTTGGTGCCGCGTTGCCATGGGCTGTAGGGATCGGCGAAGTAGATCGGCAGTCCGGTGGCGGCGGTGATGGCAGTGTGCAGCGCCATCTCCGATCCGCGGTCCCAGGTCAACGACCGGCGCAGGATCTCTGGGATCTTGGGCACGGCCTCGGTCATGGCCGCGGCCACCGTGGCGGCGGTGTGATCACCGGGCAGATGCAGCAGCATCACGAACCCGGTGCTGCGTTCGACCAGCGTGCCGATCGCTGAGGTGCCGTGCGCGCCGAGGATCAGATCGCCTTCCCAGTGACCGGGGATGGCGCGGTCGGCGGCTTCGGCGGGGCGTTCGCTGATCGAGACCGCGTCCTTGATCGAGCCACCGCCCCGGGGTTGGCGGCCCTGGGGTTTGCGGCGCAGTCGCCCGGTGCGTAATCCCTTCTTGACCTCGTCTTTCAAGCTGCCCTTGGCTTGGACGTAGAGGGCGAGGTAGATCGTTTCGTGGGACACCCGCATCTCCGGATCGTCAGGAAATTCGATGCGCAAGCGTCCGCTGATCTGCTCGGGACTGGTGAACTGGCGCAACTGTCGGACCACCTCAGCGTAGAGTCTGCTGCCCGCCACCAGTTTGGGTTGTTTGGGTCGGCGTCGACGGCGGGCGGCGACCTTCTCACCCTGACGGGCGCGGTAGCGGCCGCCGAGCTGCCCGCGGGCGATCTCCCGGGTGATCGTCGATCGAGCCCGCCCCAACAGCCCCGCGATCTGCGCAGGCCGGTAGCGGGCCTCGAGAAGCTCCTCGATATGACATCGGTCCAGGAAACTGAGCCGGCCGCGACCGGTGCTCACCACTGCTTCCAACTGCGGATTCTGTGTTCGGGGATGCACTCCACCAGCTTTGGTGAACCAATCCTGGCCAGTGCGTTTCGACACGCCGGCGTGACGCGCGGCCGCCGCGACACTCACTCCGCGCGCCAACTCCGCCCAGAAAGCCTCGTGAACCTGTTGCGGCCACATTCCCTGAGGCCGTCCCGGACGTGCCGAGGGCAGCGACCGCCCGCTAGCAGTCATCCACGCATACCCGGTGCACCCTGACACCCCAGCGGCCTTCGCCGCAGCCACGACCGAGGCACCCGCCTCGACCGCATCAAAGAAGCCCTCGCGCACTCCATCACTCACACGCACACCACTTGCAGCCACAGCCACCTCCATCAAGGTGTTGCAGTGACCACTTGAGCCCAGGTTCGGTGACACCCCACGGGGTGCATTTCGGGGGCGGTTTTCGGGAGCGGCTCAGTGATCCCGCCCCGGTCCGTCTCTCAGTTCCGGTGAATGGGCCCGGCGCCCTCGAAGAGGGGTGCGGCCGGCGCGCCATGCCGTTCGGCAATGAGTTGGGCGGCAACGGCGACCGCGACCTCGGCGGGAGTGTGCCCACCGAGGTCCAGTCCGAGCGGTGACCGCAGCCGCGCGAGCTGTTCGTCGTCGACACCCTCTTCGCGAAGGCGACGGTTGCGGTCGGCGGCTGTGCGACGGGAGCCGAGCGCACCGATGAAGCCGAAGGTCGGTGACCGGAGTGCGGTGCGCAGCGTCGGCACATCGAACTTGGTGTCGTGGGTCATCACGCACAGTGCGGTGGTCGAGCCGATCTGCCGATCCCGTATCTGTTCGGCGAGATAGCGATCGGGCCAGCCGACGATCACCTCGTCGGCGTCGGGAAACCTTTCCGGGGTGGCGAACACCGGACGGGCATCGACGACGGTGACGCGCATCCCTAGTGTCGAGCCCAGTGCGCTCAGCGCGCGTACGAAGTCGTTGGCGCCCACCAGAATGAGACGCGCTGCCGGGGCGAAGGTCTGGACGAAGGTGCGCGGCCGGTCGCCGGTCGGGGCGGCCGGATCGGTGACTTCGCAGTCGTCGACGCCGATCACGCCGGAGCGTCCGGTGGCGAGCATGTCGGCGACGTCGCGGTCGAGGCGTCGCCACGGCGGTTGCGAGGTCTCGGTTGCGAGGTACCACTCCGGGTCAGCGGTGAGGGTGGTGGCGACGGCGATCGGCTTCTCGGCGGCCACCGCGTCGGCGAGGCGTCGAAGCTGACCGAGCCGTTCCGGCGTCGGCTCGATCCGTTCGACGACGACGTCGATCTGACCGCCACAGGTCAGGCCGGGTGCTGGATCGCGCGGGTCCTCGATGCCGAACTGTTCGACGACCGCGATCCCGTCGGACAGGACCTGCTGCGCGGTGTGGACCAGGGCGCCTTCGACGCAGCCGCCGGACACCGAGCCGAAGACCGCGCTCTCGGCTGTCACGACCATCGCCGCACCGACCTCACGCGGAGCGGAACCGGCGGTCGCGACCACCCGGCACAGCGCGACCGGACGCGCGTCTGCGCCGCCGAGGACGCCGAGCAGGTCGGGCAGGATGTCGCGCATGTGTTCCAGTTGACCAGATCACCGTCGCCCGGGCCACCGGTGCCTGATGACGACGGAACAGATGTCGCGGATCGCGGCGGTGGTCGACACGATCGGCGACATCGACGTAGAGGCCGCCCGCTAGTCGCCCAGCACCCGTCGCAGGTAGTCGTTGGCGAACACACGTGACGGGTCGAACCTGTCGCGCACCGCACGGAATTCGTCGAATCGGGGGTAGACGGAGCGCAGGTACTCGGCGTCGCGAGTGTGCATCTTGCCCCAGTGGGGTCGTCCGCCGAAGCCGGTGAGGATCGACTCGACGTCGGCGAAGTAGGCGGCGGCGTCGGCCGGGTCGTCGCGATGGTAGCGGTGCACGGCGATGTACCCGCTGCGGCGTCCGGTGGCGGTGGAGAGCATCAGGTCGTCGGCCGCCGCGGCACGGATCTCGATGGGGAAGCTCACGCGGTACTCGCGGCGGTCGAGCAGCGCCCGGATCTCCCGTAGTGCCTCGGGGACGTTCTCGAGCGGGATGGCGTACTCCATCTCGCGGAAGCGCACATCCCGGTCGGAGACGAAGATCCTGGTCGACGTGTCGGTGAGCTCGCGCGACGACAGGCTGCGGCCGGCCACCGCGTTGATGGCGGGGACCAGACGGGGTGCGCGGACGCCGACCTCGCACAGCAGCCGGAAGACCTTGTTGCTCAACAACTCATCGTCGACATAGCGGCGGAACCGCGGCGGCCCGGTGATCGGTGCATCGGTGCCCAGCCGCGTATTCGTCTTCACAAGCGCACAATTGGTGTGCGGGAACATGTAGAACTCGTGGTGGTCGGACTCGGCGACGCGGTCGAGGAAGCCGGCGATCGCATCGTCGGCGGAAGCAGGTCCCTCGACGGCGTGCAGCCGGAAGTTGTCGACGCAGTCGAGCGTGATCTCGACGAGTACCCCGAGTGCGCCGAGACCCAGTGCGACGGCGGGTAAGTCCGGGTCATCGGGGCCGACAGTGACGATCTCGCCTCTGCCGTTCACGAGTTTGACGCCGGCGATCTGCGTGCTGATGCCGCCGAACCCCAGCCCGGTGCCGTGGGTGCCGGTGGAGATCGCGCCCGCGATGGTCTGCCGGTCCACGTCGCCGAGGTTGGCCATCGCCAGGCCCCGAGGCGCCAGCAATGCGGGGATCTCGTGCAGGTGGGTGCCCGCATGCAGCGTCACCCGGCGGCCATCGGCGCCGGCCAGGCCCCGCAGACCGGAGAGCTCGAGTTGGACGTCGTCGGCCACGGCGATGGTGGAGAAGCTGTGTCCGGCACCGACGGTCTTGACCGTGCCGCCCCGCCCGGCGGTCTCCCGCACGATGTCGGCGATCGTGGCCACACTCGTCGGACGCACCACCCGGCTCGGTGAGCACGACGCGGTGCCACCCCAGTTCTGCCAGCTGTGTCCGGTGGCAGTAGATGTCCCGCTCACAGAAAGCATTTCCCTTCGCCTCGGTAGGTCGGCACGACCTCACTCACCACCGCATGACCCGCGTCGTCCCGATCGATGATCGCGACGTGCCGGGCACGCTCGCAGACCTCGCCGGACTTGGTGTGCCGGAACCATACCCGGTCGCCGATCGCCATCGTGGCGGCGGCCTCACCGCGGAGCGGGGTCTGCACCTCGCCGGCGGCCTCGGTGCCGACGAACTCGAGCCCACTGGGCCACACCGGTTTCGGGAGACGATCGGGTGCGGGCGGTCCCGAGGCGATCCAGCCGCCACCGGCGCAGGTGACGATGTCGCGGGCGGGGCGCCGGACGACGTCGAGTCCGAAGGACAGTGCGGGTGCGGGCCGGAACCGGGCGTATCCGTCGAAGAGGTGGCCACCGAAAAGGCCACTGCCCGCGGCGATGTCGGTGACCGATCGATCGCCTGCCGTCGCCTCCAGGGATCCGGTGCCGCCGCCGTTGACGAATTCCAGTTCGGCGATCTGCCGCAGCTCGCCGATGATCTTCCCGCGCCGGCGGCGCAGTTCGGCCATCGACCGGCGCTGCATCGCCCCGACCACCCGGTTGACGACGGCCTTCCCCGGAACCGCATCGGCGACCCCGGCCACCTGCGCCTCGTACGACATCACGCCGACCAGGTGAAAACCGTTTCGCGACTCGATGATCCGGGCGAGCTCGACGGCATCGCGACGGGAATGCACCGGTGAACGCCGAACCCCGATGTGCACGCGACCACCGAAAAGCCGGTACGACGCGTCGAGGTCGATGGCCACCCGGATCGGCCGTCGCGATGCGGGTGGCGCGACCGCATCGATGATGTCCAGCTGGTCGACCGAGTCGACGAGCAGACTCACCCGGCTCGTCGCCACCTCGTCGGTCACAAAGGCGGCCAACGCTTCCCGGCGGACGCCCGGATAACCGAGCAGGATGTCCTCGATCGCCGTCGACGTCGCCAGCCAGTGCGCCTCGGCGAGGTCGTAGGCGAGCACACCGTGGAAACCGGTGCGGGTGGCGAGGTCCGAGATCACCGAACGCACGCGGAGGGACTTGCTGGCGATCCGGATGGGGACACCGGCCGAGCGTCGCAGCAGGTCGGCGGCATTGTGCTCGAGAGCTGCCCGGTCGAGGGCGAGGACCGGGGCGTCGAGCCCGGCCACGGAGACCGCTTGATCGATTGCCGCCCAGTACTGCTCGGGATCTCTCACCCACAGATCGCCGACCCCGACCGCCGAGGATCTGTCGGCCGAACCGTCAGTCGAAGGTGACATAGTTGACGAGCTGGTCGGCGACGGCGGTGATGATCGAGTCGACCACCTTGTCGTCGCCGGTGCTCAGGTAGATCAGCGTGATCGAGTTGGTCGCGGCGATGATGAACGGGCCGATTTCCTCCGTCGGCCGGTTCCACGTCAGACCGGTGAGTTCGGCCGTCTCCTGCAGACCGAACGACGCAACCCGGTAGAGCTGCTCGTACATGACCTTGCCGACCTGCTGCAGTTCCGGATGGTTGTGCGCGTAGATACCGAGCGCGATCGTCGCCTGCATGCGGCCGGGATCGGCTTTGAGGAGGTCGACGAAGGCATGGAACTGGCGAACGATGTTCGCTTTGAGTGCGTCGACGTCGGGGTTCGGTCCGAAGTCGGCGGCGGGCATGACCGAATGCAGCATCCGCTCGATGTCAAGGGGGACGGCCTGCTCCATCACCGCGCAGAGGAGCGCCGTGCGGCTCTCGAACGCGTAGTGGAAACTCGCGAGAGGCATTCCGGCGTGAGCGCAGATCCGGCGGGTGGTGGCACCCTCGACACCGTGATCGGCGATCACCCGGTAGGCCGACTCGATGAGCGCGCTTCGACGCTGTTCGACGGACATCCGTGGCACGACGGTCAACCCCTTGGCCCACATGCGCCTGCGCATGTGCGATGGACAATGTTCGCCGCAGCCTATCAGTGCCGCTGATCGCGTTTGCGCGGTTCACCGCCGAATATGTGTCGATCCAGGCCCCGGCTCACAATCCGAATCCGGCCGTGTGAGGTTCGGTGCCGGCGTCGTCGCGCTTCACGTCGTACCCCCGCTGATCGGATTACTGTGTGGACGTGACCTCGAACCCCGGAAGAACCGGCTCCGACGCGACCTCGCGGGTCCTCGGGCGGGTGACATCGGCGGGGGCGATGATGGCCGACGCGGTGGCCGGACGGCTCGCCGCCGGCGGTCTCGGCCCGGCACGCGCGCTCGGCGCCACCCGCGAGGAGATCATGCCGCATGTCCGCACGTCACCGAACCTGCGCGACGGGGTCTTCGACAACCCCGAACCGCCCGAGGCGTCCGTCGCCGCGGACCTCCAGGTGCTCGCCGACATGGCACGCCGCCCGGGACGGCCGCGACGGCCGGTGATGCTCACCGTCCCGACCTTCGACGCCCCTGCGCACCTCTCGGCCACCTGGCTCGGACATGCGACGGCGATCGTCGACATCGACGGAGCGCGCATCATCACCGACCCCGTACTCAGCCGCCGGTGTTCCCCGAGTCAGCTCGTCGGTCCGGCACGCATGCACGCGGCGCCGCTGGCGGCGCGAGAGTTGCCGCCGATCGACGTGGTGGTCATCAGCCACGACCACTACGACCACCTCGACATGGACACGGTCACCACCATCGCCGCCACCCAGCCGGACGCGGTCTTCGTCACGACCATCGGCGTCGCCGCACATCTGACGTCCTGGGGTATCGCCGAGGGCCGGATCCGGCAGGCTGATTGGTGGGACGAGGTGGTCGTCGCGACGCGCGGCGGTGAGCTGCGGTTCACCTGCGGTCCGGCGCGCCACTTCTCGGGTCGGCGGCTGGTCCGCAACCTGACGCAGTGGGGGAGCTGGGCGATCGCCGGGCACACGCACCGGGTCTTCTTCTCCGGCGACACCGGGCACACCGAACGCTTCGAGGACGTCGGTGCGCGACTCGGTCCCTTCGACCTCACGCTGATCGCCGTCGGCGCCTACGACGTGCTGTGGCCCGACGTCCACGTCGACCCCGAGGAGGCGCTGTCGGTGCACCGGATGGTGTCGCCCGGCGCGGGAGCCGATTCGGTGATGATCCCGATCCACTGGGGAACCTTCAATCTCGCACGCCATCCGTGGGGCGAGCCGATCGCGCGGTTGCAGGCAGCCTCACACCACGGCGACCCGACTGTGCTCGTGCCGCAACCCGGTGGTTCGATCGACATCGAACACCGCACCGGAACGGGTGTGGCGCACTCGAGTTGGTGGGAGGTTTCGGCGTGAGCACCACGGCGGAGACGATCGAGCCCGGCCTGACCGCGGCAGAGGTGGCGCAGCGGGTCGCCGACGGCAAGGTCAACTCCATGCCCGACCGTTCGGGTCGCAGCGTCGCGGACATCGTGCGCGCCAACGTGTTCACCCGCATCAACGCCATCCTCGGCGTCCTCTTCGCCATCGTCGCGTTCACCGGATCACTCATCAACGGACTGTTCGGCCTGCTGATCATCGCGAACTCGACGATCGGCATCGTCCAGGAGGTGCGCGCCAAACGCACCCTCGACAAGCTGGCCATCGTGGGCCAGACCCGGCCCCGGGTGCGACGCGACGGCGAGGTCGCCGAGGTGTCGCCCGACGAGGTCGTCCTCGACGACATCATCGAGATCGGCGCCGGCGATCAGATCGTCGTCGACGGGGAGGTGATCGAGGCGATCGCACTCGACGTCGACGAGTCGCTGCTCACCGGTGAGGCCGACCCCATCGACAAGGACCCGGGTGCGCGGGTCCTCTCCGGCAGTTTCGTGGTCGCCGGCGGCGGTGCCTACCGCGCGACCAAGGTCGGGGCCGACGCCTACGCCGCGCAACTCGCCGCCGAGGCGTCGAAGTTCACCCTCGTCTCCTCCGAACTGCGGTCGGGGATCGACCAGATCCTGCGGGTGATCACCTGGCTGCTGATCCCCGCCGGCCTCCTCACCATCGTCAATCAGCTGTTCATCAGCGACAACGGTCTCAAGCAGGCGTTGCTGGGGATGGTCGCCGCTCTGGTGCCGATGGTCCCCGAAGGTCTGGTGCTGATGACCTCGATCGCCTTCGCGGTGGGCGTCGTGCGGCTCGGTCAGCGGCAGTGCCTGGTCAACGAACTCCCGGCGATCGAAGGGCTTGCCCGGGTCAACGTGGTGTGCGCCGACAAGACCGGCACCCTCACCGAGAACGGCATGCGGTTGTCCGAACTGAGGCTCGTGGGTGACGTGCCGGAAACCCGGGCCGGGGAGGTGCTGGCCGCGCTGGCGGCCCACGACCCGCGGCCCAACGCCAGCATGATCGCGGTCGCCGAGGCCTACCCGACGCCGCCCGCGTGGACCGTGTCGGCCATCAAACCGTTCACCTCGGCCACCAAGTGGAGCGGCATGTCGTTCGACGGCCCGGCCGGCGACGACGCGGGCAACTGGCTGATCGGCGCACCCGACGTGCTGCTCGATCCCAGCGGGCCGACCGCACAGCTCGCCTCCGACATCGGTGCCACCGGGCTGCGTGTCCTGCTGCTCGCGCGCACCGACGTCCCCGTCGACATCGAACCCGCCGGCGGCGCGGTCGCCCCCGGCACCGTGACCCCGGTCGCGCTCGTCGTGCTCGAACAGCGGGTCCGGCCCGACGCGCGCGGCACCATCGAATACTTCGAACAGCAGCACGTCGCGGTCAAGGTGATCTCCGGCGACAACGCGCGCTCGGTCGGCGCGGTCGCCGAATCACTGGGCCTCGGTACCGCTGACACCTCGGTCGATGCGCGCCGGCTGCCGGACGACACCGACGAACTGGCCGATGTCGTCGAGCACGGCGTCACGTTCGGCCGGGTCCGCCCCGATCAGAAGCGCGCGATGGTCAAGGCGCTGCAGGCGCGGGACAACACCGTCGCGATGACCGGCGACGGTGTCAACGACGTGCTCGCACTCAAAGACGCCGACATCGGTGTCGCGATGGGGTCGGGCAGCTCGGCCGCCCGATCGGTGGCCCAGATCGTGTTGCTGGACAACAAGTTCGCGACCCTGCCGTATGTGGTGGGCGAGGGCCGCCGCGTCATCGGCAACATCGAACGCGTGTCCAACCTGTTCCTCACCAAGACGGTGTACGCGGTGCTCCTGGCGCTGTTCGTGGGCGTCGGCGGTGTGCTGGGCAAGCTGTTCGACTCCGATCCGCTGAGCTACCCGTTCCAGCCGATCCACGTGACGATCTCGGCGTGGTTCACGATCGGCATTCCCGCGTTCGTGCTGTCGCTGGCCCCGAACAACGAACGCGCCCGACGCGGCTTCGTCCGCCGTGTGCTGCTGCAGGCGGTCCCGAACGGCATCATCGTCGGCCTGTGCACCTTCGTCACCTATCTGATCGTCAACCCCGGCGGGCCGGGGGTGGAGGTCGGCGGTGACGCCGTCGACCTGTCGCCGGCGCAGACGCAGGCCGCGACCGCGTCGCTCATGACGCTCATCGCGATCGCCGTCTACGTTCTCGCGGTGGTGGCCCGGCCCTACACCTGGTGGAAGGTCGTCCTGCTCGGCGTCTCGGCCGGAGCCTACGTGCTGATCTTCGCGTGGCCGTTCACCCAGGACCTCTTCCGTCTCGACTCGTCCAACGCGATGATGAACTCGGTTGCGCTCATCTCGGCGGCGATCGGGATCGTGTGCGTGGAGGCCGTTTCGCGGGTGGTGCCGCGGTGGATCGCGACCCACGGTTCGCCCGCGGAACACTCGGTGGAGGTCGACGCGGCGGCCGCGTGACCACGCCGTGCAGGCGGCTAAACTCTGCGGCGTATGGCCGGAAGAAGTTCGGCTCGTCGACACACAGGAGACGTCATGGATCTCAAGGGACTCGTCAACAAGGCACGCGACACGCTGCGCAAGAACCCGAACCTGATCGAGAAGGGCGGCGACGCCATCGACAAGGCCACCAAGAACAAGTACGCCGGCCAGGTCGACAAGGCCCAGGACGCCGTCCGCAAGGCCGTCGGCGCGCAGGAGCAGGGCGCTCCGCGTCAGACCCCGCCCTCCAACCCAGGGGAGCCGTTGCCGGGCCAGCAGAGCCCGCAGCCCCGGAACCCGCAAAACCCGCAGTAGGTACCAGGTCACCCGCCGGCGCGCGGGTGGCGCCGATACCCCGATACAGTCGGGTGACCGTCGAAGAAGAACCGCCACGACAGGTCGGCCGCACGTCGTACGCCGACGCGCGGTCCGGCGGTCACCGGCAGCTCCGGGAGCGGTCCGCGGCGGTATGTGTCGAGAGTCACAGGCGTGGCCGGATCGGTGAGATCGGTGCCGAGGTCGGCCATCGTGATCCCGAGCGCGCGGCAGAGGTTTCCCGGCCCGCTCGCGAGCCGATCGTCGGACACCGGCGTCGAGCGCGCGGCGCCGCGTCGGGCACGTGCCAGTTCGACCCCGTCGACCACCTCCCCGGCCCGCAGCAGGACCGCCGCCGCCGGGCCGGGTCCCTGCACCACGATGTTGGCGCAGTGATGGCCGTGGATGCGGTAGACGTACAGCCGTCCCGGCGGGCCGTACATGATCTCCGAACGGGCGGTCCGCGTGTAGGCATGCGATGCGGGATCGTCCGGGCCCGCATAGGCCTCCACCTCGGTGAGCTGGATCGTCACGCCGTGGCCGGTCAGGTGGACGCCGAGTAGCCCGCGGGCCTGTTCGGCCACCGGTGCGGGAGGATCGGACGCGCGGACACTAGGCTCTGGGACCATGGCGAAGACGAGTGACTCCATCGAGGTTGAACTGTCTCCGGAAGATACCTGGGCCGCCGCGTCGGACCTGGGGCGGTACTCGGAGTGGCTGCTGATCCACGAGACCTGGCGCAGCCCGATCCCCGCCGCCGGAGAGCTGCGCACGGGCATCGAGATCGCCTCGATCGTCAGGGTCAAGGGCACGCGGGTGCGCTTCGACTGGGTCATCGAGAAGTTCGACCCGGTGTCGCACGTACGCCTCAAGGGAAGCGGGAAAGGCGGGGTGAAGGCGAAGCTCGATCTCGGCATCATTCCCACTTCGCGCGGATCGGAAGTAACCTTCACTGTTGATCTGGGTGGGTTGCCGCTGATCGGGCCCGTGGGGAAGACCGCGGTCCTGGCGGTATCGGGGGATCTGCGAAAGTCGCTGCAGCAATTCCGAGAGGTGTTCGGCTGACCCGCGCGTGACGTCGCGCGGGCCTCATCGGGCGCCGCGCCGACGCGGTGACGGGTGACAGCGATGCGTCAGACGGTGGAGGACACCGCCGTACGAGGGGAACGAGAGTAACTATGGGGCGTCACAGCTCAGATGCCGACCGCGGCGGAAACGACTGGTCCAGGGCTGCTGCGAGCAGCGGGGGAGCCGCGGGCGGCAACAGCCGGTCCGACGACGATTTCGGCTTCGAGCACCGGGAGGCCGGCAGCGGCCGGCGCGGTGGCTGGCTCTGGGCGATCGTTGCCCTCGTCGCGGTCGTCGTGCTGGTCACCGGCGTGATCATCTGGCAGGCCGGCTCCGGCGGTTGCGGTGACCGGACCCGGGTGGCGGTCGCCTCCGACGCCGCGATGACCGGACCCCTCCGCGAGGTGGCGCGTCAGGCGTCCGCGGATTCCTGCTACGACTACGACGTCCAGACCGCGGCCGGTGCCGACGTGCCCGGTCTGCTGACGCAGGGCGCCGCCGCCCCCGACCTCTGGGTCGCCGACTCGCAGGTGCAGGCACGTCGTGTCACGACGCAGGTCCGCCGCGACCTCGACCTGGTATCGCCGTCGACCGCCTCCACCCCGGCCGTCGTCGCCGGTGAGAACGTCCCCGAACTGCAGACGTGGGTCGACGTCATGAAGCTGCCCGACCTGAGGACCGGCAGCCCGGTCGACACCAGCACCGGCGACGCCCCGATCATCGGTGCGCTCGCGGCCGTCGACGCCGGCGAACTCCCGGAGGAGAAGTTCACCGAGGCCATGACGATCCTGGCCATCCAGCAGAACAACGCACGTCTCGTCAACGACAACGAGGGCACCCGACTCAACCTGGCGAACACCTCCGGTGTGCCGGTGGTGACGACCGAGCAGCAGTACGAGCTCTTCATGCGCACGCATCAGGGGTCGAAGCTGAAGTCCACCATTCCCGCCTCGGGCACCGTGATGCTCGACTACCCCCTGGTGAACACCGCGTCCGCGGCTCGCCAGCAGGTGGCCGACGACGCCGGTACCGCACTCGTCGCGGCACTGAACACGGATGCGGGCCGCAAGGCGCTGACCGAGGCGGGCTACCGCGACGCCGACGGTAACGGGGTCGGCGAGCCGGTCAAGAAACTACAGCTGCGCGATCCGTCGGCGGTCGACAAGGCACTGCGCCAGTGGCAGGTGCTCGGTGTACCGATCCGCACCCTCGTCGTCCAGGACACCTCGGGTTCGATGGAGACGCCCGCCGGCGGCACCACCCGCGCGGGTCTGCTGATCGATGCGTCGAAGACGGGCCTGAAGCTGTTCCCCAACAACACGATGATCGGTGGCTGGGCGTTCAGCGTCGACAAGGGCGGTGAAGGTCAGGACTGGGTGGAGATGGCACCTATCCGGCGACTCGACGCGCGGTCGGGCAGTGGGACGCACCGTGATGCGCTCGGTAAAGCGGTCGAGGAGGGTCTGTCGGATCTGGGTGGCGGTACGGGCCTCTACGACACCACACTCGCGGCGTTCAAGAAGGTGCAGGACACCTATGACCCGAACTACTCCAACAGCGTCATCATCATGACCGACGGCCAGAACGAGGATCCGAACAGCATCGGCCTCGACGAACTGCTGGCCGAGCTGAAGCGACTCGAGGATCCGGCGCGACCCGTGCTGGTCCTGACCATCGGCATCTCCGACGACGCGGACTCCAACGCGCTCAAGCAGATCGCCGAGGCCACCGGCGGCACCACCTACATCGCCGAGAACGCCGCCGACATCCGGACCGTCTTCGTCGACGCCATCCAGGCGCGCGTCGCCGCGGCCGGTCGCTGACCGCGCCTGGCCGGTTCAGCGATGTGCGAGCACGATGCCGACGGGGATGCTGCTCGCGAGGACGAAAAGCGTTGCCAGATAGGCGCCGCCGGCCAGGGGGAAGTCTCTGGCAAGGCTGCGGCCTGCCCAGGCGGTGAGCGCGAGAACGGGGAACAGGATCAGGGACCCGGCATCGACGACATAGGGCAGCTCGGCGAGTGATCCCCCGATCACCAGGCCGTTGGCCACCACCCAGCCGGTCAGCTGCAGATGCTGGACACCCGGCGGCACCGGTTCGCGGGTGTGTTGCTGGGCGGCGCCGATGACCGCGAGCGTCACCCCGCAGACCAGCACCAGGTAGGCCGCCAGCCAGCTGCCCTTGGTCAGATCCAGCGGCCGCGCCACCGCCGCGACCAGGCCGCCGACCACCACGCAGGCTGTACCGAGGCAGGTGAAGCGGTCGATGCTGATCTGCCCGCCCCGGACGGTGAGGTCCGATTGCCCGGCGGTCACGGGGCGTCACCAGCGGTCACAGCGGCGACGCAGTGGTCGCCGCCCGCGAAGGGCAGCAGGACAGTGGTGTCGGGATCCTTCCCGCAGCTGCGCAGCACGCCGCGGATCAGGCCGCGGTGGACCGCGCAGGTGATCTGCGGGTCGGCCTGCGCGAGCTCCAGGAATGGGCAGTGGCGCAGGGCGATCCGGATGTGATCGTCTGTGGCGGCCGGGAGCGGCTCGGGGGCGAAACCGGCGTCGGCGAAGGCAGCCAGCAGTACCGGCACCGGGTCGTGCCCGCTGTCGCCGAGTTCCTGACCCCACTTTTCCCCGGCCCGGGTGGCCCGCTCGGCGGCATCCGGGACGTCACCGAGGGCGGCCATCAGCGATCTCGCCAGGGCGAGATAGTTGCGTGGGCCGGCCGGATCCATGCGCCGGCGCGTACGGTAGACCGCTCGTGGCCGGCCCCGTCCCGCAGGCGGGGCGGTGTCGCGTTCTACGACGCCATCGGCCACCAGCGCGTCGAGGTGGAAGCGTGCGGTGGTCGGTGGCACATCGGCCGCGGTCGCGAGCTCGGTCAGCGTCGCACCATCGGGAGCGTCGCGTAGCAGTGTCGTCAACGTGGTGCGCAGGCTCATTCCAACGGGTTCTCCTGCGGAGGTAAGGATGCGACGAGTGGGGCGTCGGCCGCGATGGCCCCGAGCTTGGCCGCTCCGCCTGGCGATCCGAGCGGCAGGTCCATGTCCGGCAGCGTCTCGGTGAAGAAGTCGGCGTTGTCGGTCAGGTAACCGGCGTACTCCTCGGGTAGGTCGTCCTCGTAGAAGATGGCCTCGACTGGACACACCGGCTCGCAGGCGCCGCAGTCCACACATTCATCGGGGTGGATGTAGAGGCTGCGACCGCCTTCGTAGATGCAGTCCACCGGACATTCCTCGACGCAGGCACGATCCATCACGTCCACACACGGCAGGCTGATGACGTAGGTCATGATCGCAGCTCAGTTGTCGCCGAGCAGCTGCTGCGCCGACTCGGGCGCTGCCGCCGGGTTGTGGGTCGCCGCCGGTGCGTCGGGGGAGGCGGGCTCCACGTCGGCGGTCTTGCCGATACGAATCCGGTAGTCGCGGGGTTCACGGACGAGATACTCCCAGGAGTACGCCCCGGCGCGAACGTCCTCGAATTGACCGTGCAGCGGGATGGGGTCGTGGTCGTTGACCAAGATCAGCGCTTCACCGACGGACAGATCGTCGAAGATGCCGAAGATCTTGGGATGCCGTTGCGGCTTGGGGATCTCCCGGACGTCGAGTTCGATATCGGCCATGTCCGAAGCACCTTCCTATTAAACACGAATTAAGGTTGTGAAAATTAAAGCACGTCCGTCCGACCGCCGCATCCCCGCTGGCAGCCACGCCCATTCGGCGGCTGATGTCCGCGGCGGCGCGCCGGGAGCGATAGCGTCTGGGGTGCATCCTCACCGACGGGGGAAGGCCAGAGAATTGTCGGACGGACGAGGTGCGCGCCTTCGACGAGGACGGGTGGTGGTTGTGCCGATCGACCCGGTTGATCAGGTTCGTGACCGCTGCTACGCGCTGCGTGGGTGCGCCGGGCTGAGTGAGCGACGAAGGAGCGCATCGAAGTCGATGAGCCTCGAAGGGTCCACCTGATGCGGTACGAATACCCCTGCGAGATCGTCACCTTCGTGGTGTCCCCGGAGCATGCGTACTTCGGACGGCCCAAGGACGGTCCCGCCGATGAGGTCGAGACCCACACGCCCGACACGGTGGGGATCGTCGCGGACAAGGGCATTCGAGGCGATCGCTTCTTCGGCGTGAAGGCCCACACCGAAGCCGCGGTGACGTTCCTTGCCCTCGAGGCCTGGACCGCGGCGGCGGGTGACGTGGACCCCGTATCGGCCCGACGCAACGTCGTGGTCCGCGGTGTCGAACTGGACCCGTTGCGCGGGAGGGAGTTCGAGCTCGACACCGGGCCCGGCCCGATCCGCTTCCGCGGCGGGCGTCCCGCACATCCGTGTTCATGGATGGACACCGTCGCCGGCGAGGGCGTGCGCAAGGCACTCATCGGGCGTGGCGGACTCCGGGCGCAGCCGTTGACGTCGGGGACCCTGCACATCGGTCCCGCTGTGATCGTCACCGATGTCGAACTCGACGCCGCCCGCGCCGCCGCCCAGGTGAAGCGGGCTCAGCCGATGTGATGATGGGTGCTTTCCCGCTCGGGTGCGCGGCCGAGCGGAAAAGGCACCGTCTGCGGTGGCTCACTTCTCACACTGTGGAGTTGTCAAGGTACGGATGCGGTCCCGACGGTGTCGGGTGCGGAAGGTGCTGCGCGAGAGTCTGTGTCAGGCGGCGATGTCGTCGAGTCGCATGGTGCGTCGGTTGTAGGCGGGTAGGGCCCGACGCTGGGGGTCGATGTCGGCGGGCGGGATGAGCCAGGGGTGGCGGTCGTAGCCGAGCATGATGTCCCAGCCGTTGTGGTGGACCTGGGTGTGGCAGCGTTGACAGAGCAGGCAGCCGTTGTCGAGCTCGGTATCACCGTCGTCGGTCCAGTGCTGGATGTGATGAACCTGTGTATGGGATGGCGGCGCACCGCATTTGATGCAGTTCTCGTCGCGAATGATGATCGTTTTGCGTAGGTGGGCTGGGAAGAGCCGTCGTTCGCGACCCATCTCGAGTGGCACGGTCTCGCCGTCGATGATGATCTCGGTCAGGGTCCCGTCGCAGGACAACCGTTTCGCAGTCGCCTGGGTGACCGACCCGGTCCAGGGCAGGAAGGCGGGGTCGCCGCCGTCGGCGGGGATGGTCAGCACTGTCTGGGTTCGCGGGCTGCCGATGGTGTCGATGGCGGCTCCGACGGCGGCTTGGTCGAGCAGTGTCTCGAGGGCGTCGGCGCGTCGTTGTTCGGGGGAGCGTCGGTCGTCGGAGCCGTCGGGTTCGGGCCGGGGGATGCTGCGTTCGTCGATCATAGCGATGAATTTCTCGCCCACGACCTGTGTCACGTTGGCGCGGATGTCGATGCGGTTGTCGTCGGTGAGGCTGTGCGACAGGGTGTCCAGGGATCGGTCGTCACACGCGGGGACACCCCCGTCGGTGGTGTCGGCGATGGTGTCGCCGATCGTGTGGGCGTGCTTCTGTATGTCGGCAGGTGTGGCCCCTGACAGTGCCTGGGTGAGGAGTTCGGTGTGGTAGATGGTTCGGGCGTCGTCGGAAAGTGATGTGGGGGAGCGTTTCTCGATCGTGGACATCCCGCGGACGATGGCGTCGACGACTTCACTCGCGAGGCGGCCGTCAGCTGCGCAGGTTTCGATCTTGTCCAGCGTGCCGTGGTGGTCGGCGATGCGGGCGGTGCGAGTGGCTGCTGCGGGTGGGAGTCCCATGTCGATCAACAGGTTCTTGGTGGTGGAGCCGGCTTTTGCTGCGACGCCGAGATCATCGAGTTGTGCTGTGAACGAGGCGATGTGGTGATCGGCGAGGTTGCGCAGCTGTATCCATCGGCGCAGTTGTGAGTACGTGCGGACGCCGGTGGGGTCGTCGGCGGGTGGGGTGATCTCGACGAGTTGATCGAGGATTGCGTCGAGTGGAGTCGTGTCGGTGTCGATCATGACGGCAGCCATCCCTCTTCTGAGGTGCACAAGCGGTGAGTGGGACCGTCGTTGACTGCTGCTCTGTCATGAATGTTTTGTGTCTTCAGTTCTACATCGGGGGTCTGACAAGCACTGCACACCGACCAAGTCGACCGCGCGAATCGGTGCGATGGGCGAGAACCGTGGTCAATTTCGCCGTGACTCTGCTTGACCCACTTTACTCGAACATGTGTTCTACTGCCATGTTTCTCCACATCCGGGTGTTCGGTCAACACGACGGTTTGGTCAGGGTCTTTCCCGGGCCGGCGATGCGCAGCCGGTCGCCGTCCGGTGTGCACGCCACCGGCTGGGACGGCAACAACGCGATCCCGGGTCCTGAACCTGGGTCCGCACGGCCTCTACCCCGCCAGCGCGCGCAGGAAGAACCCGAGGTTCGCCGGCTTCTCGGCGAGGCGACGGACGATGTATCCGTACCACTCGGTGCCGTACGGGATGTACACGCGCACTCGAGCTCCCGCAGCGGCGAGCCGACGTTGCTCGTCGCTGCGGATGCCGTAGAGCATCTGGTGCTCCCAGGTGTCGGGAGCCCGATCGAACTCCTTCGCCAGAATCGACGCGGCCTCGATCATCGTCGGGTCGTGGCTGGCGACCATCGGATAACCGTTGCCTTTCATCAGGATTCGCAGGCAGCGGAGGTACGCCTCGTCGACCTGACCGCGGTCGGGGTAGGCGACCGACGGTGGTTCGGCATAGGCACCCTTGCACAACCGGATTCGCGCACCCGACTCCGCGAACTCGGCGCAGTCGTCCTCGGTGCGTCGCAGATACGCCTGCAGGACGGTCCCGACGTCGGGGAAGTCGCGCCGCAGCGAGCGCACGACGGCCAGTCGCTCGTCGACGGTCGAGTGGTCCTCGGCGTCGACGGTGACGGACGCACCCGCGGACCGCGCCGCCTCCGCGATCGTCCGTGCGTTCTCTTCGGCGATCTTGGCGCCGTGCTCGGGCAGTCTCTGGCCGAGTGCGGTCAGTTTCAGTGACACCTCCAGCGAACCGGGTGGCACCGGAGCCAGGCCCGGCATCGCCTGCAGCAGAGCCACATAAGCGGCGACGGTGGCGTCGGCATGCGACTCGTCGACGGTGTCCTCGCCGAGGAAGTCGATGGTCACGGCGAGTCCGTCGTCGAGTTCACGTCTGATCGCGGTGAGCACGTCGTCGAGTGATTCGCCGGGTACGAACCGCCGCACGACCTTCTCGGTCGCCGACCATCGCTGCGAGGCCTGTTTGATCCGTTCGCTGCGCGCCGCGGCGATGATCGTCGGGCGCAGGACGGTGTCGAAGAGCGTGCTCACCTCAGACCCCCGTGAAGTCAGTGCTCATGTGCGGGTATCGGTAAGTCGTCGGTGGTGTGAAGGTCTCCTTGATCGTGCGGGTCGACGTCCAGCGCAACAGGTTCTCCTTCGACCCCGCCTTGTCGTTGGTGCCCGAGGCGCGCCCGCCGCCGAACGGTTGCTGGCCGACGACGGCCCCGGTCGGCTTGTCGTTGATGTAGAAGTTGCCGGCCGCGTTGCGGAGCCGATCCGAGGCGAGGGCGACCGCCGCGACGTCGGTCGCCATGACCGCACCGGTGAGCGCATACCGCGCCGTCGTGTCGACCAGATCGAGGATCGTCTCGTAGTCGGCGTCGTCGTAGACGTACGCCGACAGGATCGGTCCGAAGTACTCGGTGGAGAACGCCTCGTCCCGAGGGTCGTCGGACAGCAGCACGGTCGGGCGCACGAAGTATCCGACCGTGTCATCGCAGGCGCCACCGACCGCGACGGTGAGCGACGGCGTGGACTTGGCGCGTCGCAGCGCGGTGACCTGCTTGTCGAAGGCGCGACGATCGATGAGCGCACCACCGAAGTTCGACAGGTCGCGCACGTCGCCGAAACCCAGTTCGGCGGTCTCGCTGAGGAAGTCGTCGCCCATCTTGTCCCACACCGACCGGGCGACGTAGGCACGCGAGGCGGCCGAGCACTTCTGGCCCTGGTACTCGAAAGCGCCGCGGATCAATGCCGTCCGGAGCGCCCGCGGTTCGGCGGAGGAATGCGCGACGACGAAGTCCTTACCGCCGGTCTCGCCGACGAGCCGCGGGTAGTTCCGGTACTTGCCGATGTTGCCGCCGACCTCCCGCCACAGGTGCTGGAAGGTCGTGGTCGAGCCCGTGAAGTGGATCCCGGCCAGGTTCTCGTCCGCGAGAACCACATCCGACACGGCCCGGCCGTCGCCGTGGACGAGGTTGATCACTCCGGGTGGCAGTCCCGCGGCCTCGAGGAGCGCCATCGTGTACTGGGCCGAATACGCCTGTGTGGGAGAGGGCTTCCACACCACGGTGTTGCCCATCAGCATCGGTGCGGTCGGCAGGTTCGCGGCGATGGCGGTGAAGTTGAACGGGGTGACCGCGTAGACGAATCCGTCGAGCGGACGATGGTCGAGCCGGTTCCAGACACCCGGCGACGACACCGGCTGCTCGGCGAGGATCTCCCGGGCGAAGGCGACGTTGAACCGCCAGAAGTCGACGAGCTCGCAGGGAGCGTCGATCTCGGCCTGCTGCACCGACTTCGACTGGCCGAGCATCGTCGCGGCGGCGACCCGTTCGCGCCAGGGACCCGACAGCAGTTCGGCCGCGCGCAGGATCACCGCGGCGCGGTCGTCGAAGCTGGTGTGGGCCCACTCGTCCTTCGCGGCCATCGCGGCGTCGACGGCGGCGCGGGCGTCGTCGTGCGTGGCGTTGGTGAGGAAGCCGAGCACCTCACGGTGTGCGTGCGGCTGCACGACGTCGATCTGCTCGCCGTGTCCGAGGTGCAGGTGCCCGCCGATGATGTGCGGCAGCTCGCGGCGACCCGCCATGGACTGGCTGGTGAGTTCATTGATGATGCGGGTGCGTTCGGGCGATCCGGGTGCGTAGGTGTGTACCGGCTCGTTGGCCGGTCGAGGGGGAGTGGTGATGGCGTCCATGACGTCAGTTCACCTGGGGAGATGGTTCCCGCGATATGGCCGATCGGCAAACCGATCGGCCGTAGCCTTGTTCTCATGGACAAGTCGCCGGGTGTGGCGCTGGGGCGTCTGATCCTGGCCCTCGACCGGACGGTGGCGACGCTGATCACCGCGCCGCAAGGACTCGACGTGCCGGTGCGGAGCCTGGCGATGATCGACATCGACGACGTCCACTTCGGCCTCGGTCACGCCGCGCGGTCCGCTGACGTGTTCCTGCTGGTCGGACTGTCCGACGAGGTGAGCACCGAACTGTTGGGCGGTCTCGGGATGCACCGTCCGGTGGCCGTCATGAGCAAGACGTCGTCGGCGACACTCACCGATCTCGCCGATCGGCTCGGAATCGCGGTCGTGGCCATCGACCCGCACGCTAGGTGGGAGCGCATCTACAACCTCGTGGCGCGCGTCCTCGACACCGCGCGGCGTTCGCCGAACGACGGCGAGTCGATGGAGTCGGGTACCACCGGCGACCTCTTCGAAATCGCGACCCAGGTCGCCCGGCGCACCGGTGGCCTGGTCAGCATCGAGGACGAGCGCTCGCACGTGCTGGCCTACAGCTCGGCAGGCGACGAGGCCGATGAGCTCCGGCGGTTGTCGATCCTCGGACGCGAGGGTCCGCCGGAGATGCTCGCCTGGCTCCGGCAGTGGGGGGTGATGGACGCGCTGCGCCGGTCGTCGCGGGTGGTGGCGGTCGACGCACGCACCGACCTCGGGCTGCGAGAACGCCGGGCGGTCGCGATCCGGGCCCCCGGGACGGTTGAGTTCCTGGGGGTCGTCTGGCTGCAGCGCGGTACCCGGCCCTTCGCCGCCGACACCGATGAGGTCCTCACCGGTGCCGCCGCAATGGCCGCTCGGGTGATCGCCCGGCGTCGAACCGCCGGAACCGAACACGACGAATCGGTTCGTCGGCTCCTCGGCGCGCGCGGCGACATCATCGACGTCGACGCCCTGGCCGCCCAACTGGGCATCGAATCCTCCGTCGCGGTGGTGCTCGTCGGGTTCGCGACAACCGGGTCGGCCGTGGACGCTCCGGTCCCGTTGTCAGAGAACGGCACTCGCATCTCCGCGCTCACCCTGCACGCCAGCGCGTTCAGTCCGTTGTCGGTGACCGCGACCATCGGCGACCGCGCCTACGTGGTGCTGCCCGGCGTGACCGGTGACGCCGCGGTCGAGTGGGCGCGGGTGTCCGTCGATGCGACGGACCGGCAGTTCGGCGTCCACATCCGGGCGGTGGTCGCGGGACCGGACAACCTCGCCGCGGTACCGGAACTGCGCACCCAGATCGACCGTGTGCTCGACGCGGCCTCCCTCGAAGGTGAACTGATCGACGATGTCACGACCGTCGGCGGTTCGCGCACCGGTGTCCTGCTCGGCGAGATCGTGGCGCTCCTCGCCGAGAACCCCGATCTGGTGGACCCGCGGGTCTCCGAACTCGCCGACCTCGACGACCGCACCGGCAGCGAGTTCACCGTGTCCCTGCGCGCCTACCTCGACCGTTTCGGCGACGTCCGTTCCGCCGCCGGGGATCTCCACGTCCACCCGAACACGCTGCGCTACCGCATCCGCCGGATCGAGGCGCTGACCGGGATGGACCTCGAGGATCCCGCCACGCGGCTCGTCGTGGCGTTGTCCTTGCGGGTGCGGTAGCGGTCACCTCTGGAAACCCGCCCCGGAAAACGCCCCCGGAATCCACCCCGTGGAGCGGGACCGGCGACGTATTGTCGTCGGATCCGCTGTGGAGGGCGTACTTCGGGGGCGCTTTCCGGCGGTGCGTTCGCGAGATCTCAGAGGATGGTGAGCATCTCGTTGTACGTGGGCAGCGGCCACAGATCGTCGGCGACGATGCTCTCGAGCGTGTCGGCGACCTCGCGCACCGCGGCCATCGCCGGGATCAGCGTCTCGAGTGCGTACTTCGACTCCTCGTAGGTGCTCTCGCCGTGCATGCCGGCGATGCCCTCGTCGAGGGTGACCACGGCGGCCTGCAGTTTGCCGATCAGGTCGGTGATCTCAACGAGAAGTGGTGTGGGAGCTTCGATCCCGGCCATCTTCAACGACGCCGCGGTGCCGGCCAGTTCGCCCTGGTAGCGGATCGCGGCGGGCATGATCATCGTCTTGGCGATCTCCGCGGTCTCCTTGGCCTCGACGAGGATGGTGAGCCCGTAGTACTCGAAGATGACGTCCTCGCGGGCCTCGAGTTCGCGGGCCGAGAGGACGCCGTACTTCTCGAAGATCTCGACGACCTCGGGCGCGGTGTACTCGGTGACGGCGTCGACGGTGGTTCGGAGGTTCTTGAGGCCGCGGGCGGCGGCCTCCTCCTGCCATTCGTCGGAGTAGCCGTTGCCGTTGAAGATGACCGCGCCGTGGCTGTTGATGATCTCCTGCAACACCTTCTGCACGGCGTCGTTGAGTTCCGCGCCGTCGGCGAGCAGCTTCTCCAGTTCGGTGGAGATGAAGTCGATGGAATCGGCCAGGATGGTGTTGATCGCGACCATCGGATCGGAGATCGACTGGTTGGATCCCGGTGCGCGGTACTCGAATCGGTTGCCGGTGAAGGCGAATGGGCTGGTGCGGTTGCGGTCGCCCGGGTCGGCCTTCAGCGGGGGCAGGGTGTCGACGCCGAGCTCGAGGACGCCGGCCGCCTTGGAGCCGGTGGCGCCGCCCTTGGCGATCTGCTCGAAGACGTCCATCAACTGCTCGCCGAGGAAGATCGAGATGATCGCCGGCGGAGCCTCGTTCGCGCCCAGGCGGTGATCGTTCGACGCCGATGCGACCGCGGCTCGTAGCAGGCCGCCGTAGGTGTGGACGGCGCGGATGATGGCACCGCAGAAGGTGAGGAACTGCATGTTCTCGTGCGGGGTGTCACCGGGGTTGAGCAGGTTGCCCTGGTTGGAGTTGCCGAGTGAGAAGTTGACGTGTTTGCCCGAGCCGTTGACCCCGGAGAAGGGCTTCTCGTGCAGGAGGCACTTCATCCCGTACTTCTCGGCGACGGCCTTCATCGTGGTCATCATGAGCTGTTGGTGATCGTGGGCGAGCACGGACCGTTCGAAGACCGGCGCGATCTCGAACTGGCCGGGGGCGACCTCGTTGTGGCGGGTCTTGGCCGGGATGCCCTGCTTGAACAGCTCGCGGTCGAGTTCGATCATGAACGACAGCACCCGCTCGGGGATGGCGCCGAAGTAGTGGTCGTCGAACTCCTGACCCTTCGACGGTGGGGCGCCGAACAGCGTGCGGTTGGAGGTCATCAGGTCGGGCCGGGCGTAGAAGAAGTGCTCGTCGATCAGGAAGTACTCCTGCTCGGCGCCGGCGTAGGAGACGACGGTGTCGACGTTCTCGTGGCCGAAGAGCTTCAGCAGTCGCATCGCCTGCTTGCTCATCGCCTGCTGGCTGCGGAGGAGTGGGGTCTTCTTGTCCAGTGCCTCACCGGTCCACGAGATGAAGATCGTGGGGATGCACAGCGTGTTGCCGTTCGGGTTCTCCAGGATGTATGCGGGGCTCGTCACGTCCCAGCCGGTGTAACCGCGGGCCTCGAAGGTGCCCCGCAGCCCGCCGTTGGGGAAGCTCGACGCGTCGGGTTCACCCTGCAGCAGGGTCTTTCCGGCGAACTCGGCGAGCGATGCACCGCTCGAATCCGGTTCGAGGAACGAGTCGTGCTTCTCCGCGGTGAAACCCGTCAGCGGGTAGAAGACGTGGGCGTAGTGGGTGGCGCCCTTCTCGATGGCCCAGTCCTTCATCGCCACCGCGACGTAGTCGGCGAGCGTCGGATCGAGCGCGCAGCCGGTGTCGATGGTCGCCGCGACCGCCTTGAAGACATGCTTCGGCAGGCGCTTCTTCATGACCGACAAGCCGAACACGTTGCGTCCGAAGGTGTCTGCCAACGGTTCGGTGAATCCGGGTGCCGACACCTCGTAGGTCGTCACGGCCTTGATGGCCTGACGGCGGGACATGCTGCCACTCATGGTTACTCCTGGAGTCTCTCGTCGACCTCGGCGAATGTCGGAACGACGACGTCGCTGGTGTTGCCGCGTTTGCGAGCGACTTGACGCTATGAGCTGGGTGTATGCGCTCCGTTGCCCCCGTGTGACGCTGAGGAAAACTGATGGCACAGCAGGGATTCGTCCGTTCGGACCACCTGGATCACCGCAGTGCGGCGTCGTCACCCATCACGGCACCCTCACGCCGCGGGTCGACGCCGCCGATCCATCCGGACTCGTGGCGCATGATCGCGCTCAGACCGCTGGACTGTTCGTCGACGGACACCTCTTCTCCGCGTTCGCGGAGGCCCCGCACCAACGGATCGTGCGCGCCGTCGTCGGTGGTGTCGACCAGTGGATGTTCGCCACCGACGTTCGACGTCGGGGTGTTGGCCGAGCCGAAGTCGATCATCGACACCGCCTGCTGCGGGTTCAGTCCCCAGTCCAGCATCCCGACAAGGGTCTTGACGACGAACTGGATGATGACCGATCCGCCCGGGGAACCCAACGCGGCGACCACCTGTGCGGGTGCGCCCCCGGCCCCCGGTTGCATCACCAGGGTCGGGGCCATCGACGACCGCGGACGCTTCCCCGGCGACACCCGATTGGCGAGCAGGGCCCCGTCGTCGTCGCGCGGTTCGGCCGAGAAGTCGGTGAGCTGGTTGTTCAGCAGGAAGCCGTCGACCATGTGGAAACTGCCGAAGGCCGATTCGATGGTCGTCGTCATCGACGCGACGTTGCCGTATCGGTCGGCGACGGTGATGTGGCTGGTGCCGTACTCGGTACCGGGATGCGAACCCAGCGGGACCGGTCCGAGATCGCCGGCCGGGGCTTCGCCGAGCGAGGCGTCGGGGCGGATCAGTCCGGCCCGGGTCTTCAGATACCCCGGGTCGAGGATGGTGTCGACGCCGCGTCCCGGCAGCGGGACGAAATCCGGGTCGGCGACGTATTTGTCGCGGTCGGCGTAGGCGAGACGTTCGGCCTCGGTGATCAGGTGTACCGCAGCGGGATTCGGCCGACCGCCGTCCGCGGCTGTCGGTGTGGAACCGTCGAGTTCGCTGGGCGGCATCGACGGCAGGTCGAAGTTCTCCAGGATGCCCAGCGTGGAGGCGACGGCGATCCCGCCCGACGACGGTCCCGGCATCGCCACGATCTGGCGGCCCCGGTATTCCGTCACGATGGGGTCCCGCGCGATGGCCCGGTAGTTGCGCAGGTCGTCAACGGTCATCAGGCTGGGCGTCATGCCGCCGGCGGTGGTGCCCGCCTCGGCGACGATCGCCTGCGCGAGCGGTCCGTCGTACATCGCGTCGGCGCCGTCGGTGGCCAGCACCCCAAGGGTTTTCGCGTAGGCGGGGTTGGCCAGGTGGGTGCCCGCCGGTTTCGCCGCGCCCTCGCCGGTCAGGAAGTAGTCGCGGGCGTCGACGTCGGCCTCGAGGTCCGCCGCCGCGGCCGCGATCGCCCCGGCCAGACGGGGGCTGATCTCGAAACCACTGTCCGCCAACGAGATCGCGGGGGTGAACAGATCACGCCAGGCCCGTTTGCCGTACTCGCCGTGGACCATGCCGAGCATCCGCACCACGCCGGGGACACCGATCGACCGGCCCGATGCGCGTGTACCGGGCACCGGTGGCGCCGGATCGGTGGGGGAGATCCGGGTCAGATAGGTCTCGGTGGCGGCTGCGGGGGCCGTCTCGCGACCGTCGAAGGCGCGCACCGTGTTCGACGTGGCGTCGTAGTAGAGGGCGAAGGCGCCGCCGCCGATCCCCGAGGACTGGGGTTCGACGAGACCGAGCACCATCTGTGCGGCGACCAGCGCGTCGGCCGCGGTACCGCCGTCGTGCAGGACGTCACACGCCGCGCGGGTGGCGAGCGGATTGGCGGTGGCCGCGACGTACGTTGCGGTGACGACCGGTTTCATCCCGTTCCGGTAACCCGAGGCGATCTCGGGTTTCGTCGCGATGTCGGTGGGGGCGACCGAGACACTCTCGGCGCCGATCAGATCGCTGTTCGGGATCTCCGCGCAGGTGACCGGGGCGGCGGCCGGTTCGTCGGAGCCGTTTCCGCACGACGCGAGGACCAGCATGCAGGAGACCCCGAACACCGCGAAGCGGACGACCCGACGCCCGGAATGAGGACTTCCCCGACGGCGTCTCATGGACTCAGCGTACGGTCACCGCGCAGGACGGACGGAACGAACGGCGATGCCCACACCGATGACGGCGAGGCAGGCGAAACCGAACGAGAGCAGACGTGCCGAACCGACCGCGTCGGACCCGATGCTGACGAGCAGACCCGCGGCCGCCGAGCCGATGGTGTTGGCGACCATCTGTACGGAGTTGACCCCTGCCGAGGCGCGGGCGGCCTCCGCCTGATCGGTGGTGATGCCCATCGCGGCGGTCGCGATGTGAGGGAAGGCCATACCGATACCCATGCCGGCGACGACCAAAGATGCGTACCACCCGGCCACCGCGATCGGCGCGTTCGACGACTGCAGCAGGCCGTATCCGGCCATACCTGCGGCGAGGAAGGCCGGACCGGCGATGCGGGCGGCCGCCGCGGACCGGCCGTGCGCCCACGTGCTGCTGGCGATCTGCGCGACGGTCCACCCCGACGACAGCGCCGCGGGCATGAGCCCGGCGGCCAATGGTGTCAGGCCGCCGACCTGCTGGCCGAACAGCGGGAGGAATGCCTCGGCGGTCGACCCGATCGCCAGCACCGCTATCGACAGATAGATCCACTTGAGGGGGTTGCCCACCGAATAGGTGAGACGGGGGAGCAGGCCGGTGGTCCCGCGTCGATCGACGACCACGAACCCGACCAGGGCGAGGAGGGCGACTCCGCCGAGCACCACGATCACCGACGTCGAACCGACGACGCCGGCGACCGAGACCGCGCCGGCGGCGACGGTCACCGCGGCCAGCGATGCCCACGGCAACGGGTGCCGTTCGCCCGAGCCGCGACCGCGTGGCAACACCCGCGCGGCGATGGCAGCGATGACCAGGGTGAACAACGTCAGGAACCAGAAGGAGCCGCGCCACAACCCGACCTCGGCGAACAGGCCGCCGAGCGCCGGGCCGAGGAGGTTCCCGACTCCCCACATGGCCGAGATGAGCGCCACCGCCCGCCCCCAGATCCGCTGTGGCAGCGCGATCTGCACGACCGCCAGCGCCAACCCGGTGAGCAGGCCGCCACCGAGTCCCTGGATCAGCCTGCCGGCCAACAGGAT
The DNA here is from genome assembly GCF_024733855.1 of Gordonia sp. GONU. Classification (NCBI taxonomy): domain Bacteria; kingdom Bacillati; phylum Actinomycetota; class Actinomycetes; order Mycobacteriales; family Gordoniaceae; genus Gordonia; species Gordonia sp. GONU. The sequence continues at coordinate 85,492 of NZ_JANRHB010000011.1, read as the reverse complement.
CGGCATGGTCGGGGTGAGGGCGCAGATCAGTGAACCCGCGGCGAAGGCGGAGAACCCGATCAGGTAGGCGCCGCGCGCGCCGAACTGTGCCAGTGCGCGTGTCACCAGCATCGACGCCACCACGGACGCGATCAGGAAGATCGTGACGACCCAGGCGTAGAACTCGTCGCCGCCGATGTCGGCGATGGTGCTGGGCAGTGACGCCGCGGTCAGGAAGGTGTTGATCGCGAAGACGAGGATGCCGCCGGCGAACACCGACACCGCCGCGCGGTGTTCACGGGCGAGGAGTTCGGACCATCCGCCCGGTGACGTCGACATCGTGCTGCAGGAATAGCCGACCCCACGACGGAAGGTCAAGTCGGTTATCCGTGTCCCGCACCTGGAAGTGGTTGCGACCGCATAGTGTCGGTCGGGAGCGGCGCCGGAGACACCGGGCCGGACACGCGAGAACGGGGTAGAGCGTGGGAGTGGTACGTCATCAGGTCGTCGTCGATGCACCTCGCGAGCGGGTCTTCGACTATGTCGACGGATATCAGAACGTTCCCGAGTATCTGATCGGTGTCACGCACTTCGATCCGACAACAGATCAGACCCGCGGACTCGGGTCGGTCTTCGACGTGAGGGTCGACCTCGGGCCGAAGAAGATCAAGGCGGTCGTGGAGTGCACCCGGTACGTCGAGAACGAGTTGATCGAGCTCCGGGCGATCGACGGTTTCGAGGCCGACACCACGTGGCGCTTCGCCGACGACGGGAACGGCACCGATCTCCAGCTCGAGATCAACTACACGCTGCCCGGCGGGATCGCCGGCCGTGTTCTGGGAGGCATCATCGGCCCGTTCGCGGCGCAAGCGGTCAGACACATCGAGGCCACGATCGCGAAGAAGGTTGTCGCGCGGGGCTGACCCTCCTCAGGTTTTCTCCTCGGTGTCGGTGTCGGTGTCGGTGTCGGTGTCGGTGTCGGTGTCGGCGTCGGTGTGCGCGACGATCCGGTTCGGCAGGTGCCGTGAGGAGAGCAACGCCAGCACGAGCAGGACGAACACGATGAACAAGGCCTGCTGGATCGCGGCGATCTGCGCGTCGGCGTAGGCGTCGGACACCGCCTGCGCCGAGGCTTCCGAGCCGCCGGCGTCGAGCACCATGGTGCGTGCCTGATCCGCCGAGATGATGGGCACTCCACTGTCGTCGACCGTCGAGACGATCTGCTGTTGCTCGGCGGCGGGGAGCGAATCGGTGTCGTCGACCGCGGAGACGAAACCCGACGACAACAGGAGGATGAACACCGAACCAGCGACTGCGGTCCCGAATGACGAGCCGAGATTCTGGAACGTGCCCTGCAGGCCGCCGACCTCGGAGGTGTCCTTCTCCTCGACCGCGGACATGTTGACGTTTCCGAGTTGGGAGGCCAGGAGGCCGAAACCCGCTCCGACGACGAACATCCCGATGGCGAAGGTCATGCTGCGCAGGTCGACCCCCACCCCGGCGATCACGAAGAGGACGCCGACCGCCATGGTGAGCTGCCCGCCGCGGGCGATGAACCGGGCCGAACGTCGTGCGGTGAGCCACGAACCGAGGATCGAGAACAGCACGAGACCCGCCGACAGCGGCAGGATCTTCACACCGGTCTGCAGGGCGTCGCGACCCAGCATCGTCTGCAGGTAGACCGGCACCACGAAGAAGAGGGCGGCGATCGCGAAGTACTGCGCGAGGAACCCGCCCAGTCCGCTGCGCAACGCGGGTATCCGCAACAGTTCGACGCGGAGAAGTGGTTGCCGGCCGGAACTGGCAAGTGCGCGTTGTCGATCGACGAACAACCAGAGGACGACGACGCCGAGCAGCAACAGGTAGGCGACCGGGGACACGCCCAACGGGGCGATCTCCGAGCCGTTGATCTCCGGCGGATGTTGCGGTTTCAGCCACCCCCACGTCTTCGACTGCAGCACACCGTAGACGATGAGCGACAGGCCGCCGGCGGATGCGAGGACGCTCACCGGATCGATCCGCACGTCGCGATCGCGTTCGACGTCGTGGATCAGTCCCGCCGCGAACAGGACGATCACCATGACGACGGTTTCGGCGACGAAGACATAACGCCATGAGGCGTAGGTGGTCATCAGGCCGCCGAGCAACGGGCCGACCGCGGCGGCGAGTCCGGTCACGGCACCGAGGATCGAGAAGGCGGCGACGCGGGCCTTGCCGGTGTAGTTGATCGCGGCCAGAGAGGCGATCGCGGGGATGACGAGCACGGCCCCGAGTCCCTCGACCAGTGACCAGCCCACCATCAGGACGGCCAGGTTGGGACTCAATGCGGTGGTGAGCGAACCGATCCCGTAGATGACGGCGCCGATCTTGAAGGCCCGCACCCGGCCCATGAGGTCGCCGAGTTTGCCACCGGTCAACATGAACGCTGCCATCGTCAAGGCGTAGAAGGTGATCGCGGCCTGCATGCCGGTGATCGACGTGCCGAGATCCGCGGCCACGACCGAGATCGACACGTTCATGACGGTGCTGTCGAGCACCATCACGAACTGCGACACCGCCAGGATGATGATGACCGACCACGAACGCATCGCGGAACTCCCCTCGGCTGGAAGTGATCTCCGCCGATTGTCCCAGCCGGACGCCGTCAGCGTGGGTGATCGAGCATCGGGACGAGGAATCGTCTCGCGATGTCGGCCAGTTGCGCGTCGTCGGTGATGTCGACGACACGACTCGGCACGGTGAGGAACGACGCCGAGATGCGCACCATCATCTCGGCCACGAGCTCGATGTCGAGATCGTCGGAGATGGTGCCCGACAGCTGTTCTCGTCGTAGCTGTGCGGCCACGAACTTCTGCACGACGGACAGAAGGAGGCCGTCGTCGCCGATCATCGATTCGATGAGCATGCTCGACTCGGAGTCGGCCATGCCGCTGATCAGGGGATTGCCGGCGACCGCGCGGAGAGATCCGACAAATCCGACGACCACGCGCTCGGCAGCCGTCTGTGCGGCCGGGATGTCGGCGCGGAACTGTTCGAAGTAGCGCCGGAACTCGCGCAGCACCACCTCGTCGACCAAGGCGTCTTTGGTGGCGAACTTCCGGTAGAGGGTCACTCGCGTGACGCCCGCGTTCTTGGCGACCTTCTCCATCGGGGTCCGCTGGATGCCGAGGCGACAGAAGAGGTCGAAGGCGGCGTCGAGCAGACGTTCGGCGGTCGGATCGGACTCGGTGTCCGTCGGGTTCACCGACCCGAGGAAAGCGCGGTGGATCACCGAACTCGACGACGAGCCGACCGGCATCATGCCCGGTTCCGGGCTGTCTGCGGCGGACGACGGCATCGGTGATCCCCCTTTCTGTGGCGATCGATCCGGCCGGATCAACGATCCCAAATCCGGGGATTTCGGTGTGTCTTGGATCACCCGATGGTACAGAGGATACAAGGATACGAAGTTTGTCACATTGATACATCGAAACGGATGGGACGGGGTCATGGAAGATCTGAACAGGCGGAAGCTGCTCAAGGCCGGAGGAGTGGTCGGCGCCGCGGGTGCGGTGGCCGCGGTGGCCCCGGCAACGCCCTGGACGTGGTCACCCGCGAACTCCGTACCGGGCCGCGGTGCCGGCACCGACCCGCGGCAGCTGTGGGACGACGAGGCCGACCCGGTGATCGCGAAGGTCATCGACAGCGGTCAGGCGCCGAAGGTCAACAAGCTGTTGCGTACCTGGCACAAGAATTCGCAACCGCTGCCCGCCGGGCTGCCGTCGGAACTGCGCGACTTCATGGAGCACGCGCGACAGCTGCCGTCCTGGACCGACCAGTCCAAACTGGCCACGGCGGTGAAGTTCAACCAGAAGCGCGGCACGTACCTCGGCATCATCTACGGCTTCGCCAGCGGGATGATGAGCACCCTGATCCCGCGGGAGGCGCGGGCGGTCTACTACTCCAAGGGCGGTTGGGACCTCAAGGACCGCATTTCCAAGACAGCCAAACTCGGCTACGACATCGGCTCGCTCAATGCCTATCAGCCCGGCGGCGAGATGATCGTGACCTGTCTCAAGACCCGCATGGCACATGCCGGCGTCCGGCACCTGCTGCCCCAGTCGCCGCACTGGGTGCACTCCGCGTCGGAGAACGTGCCGATCAGTCAGGCCGACATCATGGTGACGTGGCACAGCCTGCCGACGACCGTCATGCGCAACTTCCGCAAGTGGCAGGTGCCGATCGCTGCCGACGAATCGGCGGGCTTCCTGCATTCGTGGCAGATCACCGCCCACATGCTGGGGGTCAAGGACGAGTACATCCCGGCGTCGTGGAACGCCGCCGAATCACAGGCGAAGCAGGTGCTCGACCCGATCATCGAGCCGACGCCGGAGGGTCGCAAGCTCGCCGACATGCTGCTCGACCTCGGGATGAACCTGGACCTGACCCTCCTCTCGCGAGGAGTTCTGGGGGCGCTGACCCGGTTCATGCTCGGCGACAAGGCCGCCGACGGGCTGCACATCCCGCGTGAACCCGTATGGACTCCGCTGCTGGAGACCGCGTGGACGCCGTATGTACTGGTCCGTGAAGGCCTGCTGAACGTCGGCATGCCACGCGAGGCCTATTGGATGATCGACGAATTCCTCCGGCAGTTCGTACTCCTCTACATGTCGGAACTGCGGATGCCGATCAACATCGAGATCCCGGTGTTCAACAACCCGAAGTACAAGTAGTCCGGTCACCCAGACTGGCCGACCTCGACCACGCGGCGGTCATCCCCTCTCATCCGCCGTCGAGGCCTCGACCGTCGGGGTTTCGGCCACTGCCGCCCGGTCCTGCTTCTTCTCTCGCCGCTTCGGCAGCAGGGGGAGGCGGGGCCGGGCGGTCAGCCATTTGCTGAACGGAAGACGCAGCAGGATGTCAACGAGCACCAGCGAGCTGACGAGAACGACCGCGATGAGGATCAGCGAACGCATGATCGCGGAGTGCGGGAACCATTCGAAGAGCCCGCCGAGGAAGCCCACGCGCCCGAGGATGTCGAGGATGAGTGGGTGAACGGCGAACACGCCGAACGCGCGCAGGGTTGCTTGCGAAACGAACTTCGCGGCGGCCGGCCGGCCGGCCGCGCGGCGGTCGTCCCAGACGAGACCGATCAGCCACAGCAGCGCGAACCCGCCCACGAGCCACGGCAGCGACACCGGATTCCAGGCGGTGTTCGCCTTCCACGGGACGTTGCCGGGCGAGGTCGCCAGGAGGTAGCCGGCGACGGTGAACGCCGCGCAGCCCGCGGCGACGAGCACCACGGTGGCCATGTGCTCACGCAACCACTTGTCCACCGCCTGCTGATGCTGCGCCGCGAGTACACCCATGGCGACGAACAGTGCGTACATCGGCAGCGTCTTCCACAGGTGCTGGTAGGCGAGGTCCCAGGCCGCCCCGGACGGACGCGGCAGGTACTGGAAGACGACGAACATCATGATCTGGATGAGCGCGCCACCGGACAGCAGAAGCCACGGACGGTTCCGGCCGCGTTCGAAGATCCACGCGATGAGCGGGAAGAACAGATAGATCTGCATCGAGATCAGCAGGAAGTACAGCTGGTACTTTCCCTCGCCGACGAGCAGATCGTGCGCGAGTCCGGAGACCCACTCACCGGCCGGCGGGAAGGGGTTGTCCCGGATGATCACGTGGTCGGTGATCGCGTAGATGACCGTCCACGCGAGGTAGGGCCCGATCACCAGGCCGAAGCGACGCCGCCAGAACTGCACCGGCGACATCTCGCGTCCCTGCATGCTCAGGACGAGGACGTAGAGCGTCACCGCGACGAAGCCGTAGCGGGTGAGGTGACAAAGGGTGCCGACGAGGTTGGCGCCGCGGATCTCGTCGGGTCCGCCGTTGATCGCGTTGACGCTGTGTGCGACCACCACGAAGGTGAACAGGACCACCCGGACGAAGTCGGCGGTGTGTGCGCGAGAGCGGGGTTTGCCGACCGGAGCGGCGACCGGCGCCGTCGTCGTCGACGGTGTCGCCGGAGTGGTCGGTCCCGAGGGGGTAGCCGTGCCGGTCTCGCTGTCGGCGGTGCGCGCCGAGCCCGCTGCGTGCACCAAAGCAATGACCTCCCCGTTGACCAAACTGTTACCCGAACGAAGTGTACGGGCCGAATCTGGCAGGAACCTCAACGTCGGGGTGCATGAAGTGGCGACAATCACAGCCCGAATTGCCCGGTTCGCGCCTCCTGTCGACTATAGCGGCGATCGGAATCGGGTGCCGTGCGGAGATGGTGCGGTCGGCGTCGAGTGCTGACGTACACTGCCGTGTGGCGCTCGCGCGGGTCTCGCCCGTCGGCGGGTCGCTGCGCCTTCGTAGCTCAGGGGATAGAGCAACCCTCTCCTAAAGGGTAGGTCGTAGGTTCGAATCCTACCGAGGGCACCAACTGCCGTTTCATAGCTCGAAACCGCGCTGATCGCGGGTTCGAGCTATGAAGCGGCGGCGGACTTCGCGAAGCGACGTCGGTACACGAGCGGCGAGACGCCCACGGACGCCGCGAAGTGGTGCCGCAGCAGTGTCGCCGAGGTGAATCCGACCAACCGCGCGACCTCTTCGACGGGCGCGTCGGTGGATTCCAGCAGGTTTTTCGCGGCGAGGACGCGCTGCTCGGTGAGCCATCGCCGCGGTGACACCCCGACCTCGTCGACGAATCTGCGCGCGAATGTCCGGCCGGACATGTGCATCCGTTCCGCCATGTCGTCGACGCTGATGTCGCTGTCGAGGTGTTCGAGAAGCCAACTGAGCAGAGCTCCGAAACCCTCGTCGGAGCAGGAGGGCATCGGGGCGTCGACGAACTGTCGCTGACCGCCGTCACGGTGCGGCGAGACGACCATGCGGCGGGCGATCCGGTTCGCGACGCCCGGTCCCCAGGCCTCGCGTACGAGATGCAACGACGCGTCGATCCCGGCGGCGGTGCCGGCGCTGGTGGTGATGGGACCGTCGTCGACGAAGAGGACGTCGGTGTCGACCTTCGCCTTCGGGAACTGTCGCGACAATTCGTCGCCGTAGCGCCAGTGCGTGGTGCAGCGGCGGCCGTCGAGCAGGCCGGCCGCGCCGGCGACGAAGGCACCCGAGCACACGGTGAGCACGCGGCCGCCGTTGTCGACGACCGCGCGCACGGTGTCCAGGATCTCAGTGGGATAGTCGCCGTCGACCTTTCCGCCCGGGATGGCCACGAGGTCGACGTCGCGGCACTCGTCGAGGGTGTGCGAGACCTGGAGTGAGACTCCGTTGCCGACGTGCAGCGGGACCGATGGATCGGGGGAGGCGACCCGGAAGTCGAATGCGGGAACGCCGTCGTCGGTGCGGTCGAGGCCGAACACCTCGTGGATCACGCCGAACTCGAAGAGCGCGACGTTGCCGTGGAGGAGGACCCCGACCGTTGTCAGCATGACGTCAGTATGGCAGAAGATTTGTGGACATTGTCATTTGTGCCACTGTTGGCTGAAATCGAGTGCGCAGAAAATTACTGCCATGATCATCGCACTCATCGTCCTCGCCGTCCTGGCCGTCGTCGCCGCGGCGACCTTGGTGTACGTCACCCGCCGCACGCCGACCGGCCGCCGCACTCCGCTTCAGCGTTTCGCCGACTGGTGGACGCGCGATCCGCAGCGTCCCTACGGCCCCGACACCGATCGGGTCGCGGCCGAACTGAGCATTCTCACGCGTCGCTACGACCGTCTCGTCTGAAACGGGCTGCGATACCGTAGCGGGCGTGAGCTCTCAGACCGTTCTCGTCACCGGCGCGACCAGCGGCATCGGCGCCGAAGTCGCCCGCCAGTTCGTCGCCCGTGGCCACCGGGTCTACGGCACGACCCGTAACCCCGACGCCGTGCGGAACCCGATCGCCGGTGTCACCTACGTCCGCCTGGACAACGCCGACTATGACTCCGCCACCGCCTGTGCCGACCTCGTCGGTCCGGTTGACATCCTCGTCAACAACGCCGGCGAATCGCAGGCGGGCGCGCTCGAGGACACCTCGATGCAGGCCATCGAGGATCTGTTCCGCGTCAACGTGTTCGGGCCGATCGCGCTCACGAAGGCGGTTCTTCCGGGGATGCGGGAGCGGCGTTGGGGCACGGTGGTCATGGTCGGCTCGATGCTGTCGAGTTTCCCGGTCGCGTTCCGTTCCAACTACGCGGCGACCAAGTCGGCGTTGAAGGCGTTCGCGCTGGCCACCCGTCGTGAGGTGGCGCCGTACGGGATTCGCATGATCTCGGTGGAGCCGGGCACCATCGCCACCGGGATCGGCGATCGTCGGTCCATCCATGTCGGCGAGAACTCGCCGTACCGTGCCGAATACGAGACCCTCGCCGCGGCCACCCGCCGCAACGAGGACGCCGGGATCAGCGCGGAGGACATGGCCACCCAGATCGTCGACGCGGCGCTCGCCGAGCACCCGAAGCCGTTCTACGCCAGAGGAAATCAGGCGGGAATCGTGTTCTTCCTGCGCCGGCTCGCGCCGCGCCAGCTGATCCTGGACATGACCGCCCGTAAACACGGCCTCCCCAAGGTGAAGATCTGACCGTGCGAATCACGCTGCGGGTCATCGGGATCGGGCCCGGCGGTCCACGCCAGGTCACCCTGCAAGCCATCGACGCCATGGCCGACGTCGACGCCTTCCTCGCCCTCGAGAAGGGAACGGCCAAGAGCGGGTTACTCGACGCGCGCCGGGTGATCCTCGATGCGCATGCGCGCGCGGGCTATTCGCTCGTCGAGATCCCCGATCCGCCGCGTGATCGCACCCCGGCCGACTACGACGCCGAGGTCCGGCGCTGGCATGCGGCTCGCGCGGACCTGATCGCCGCCGCACTGCGGAACGAGGTCGGCGACGGCGGGGTCGCGGCCTTCCTGGTGTGGGGCGATCCGGCGCTCTACGACAGCACACTGCGCATCGTCGACGACCTGGCCGCCCGCGACGACCTCGAGCTCTCGGTCGAGGTGATTCCCGGCGTGACCAGCGCCAGCGCACTCACCGCCGCGCACGGCATCGTCGCCAACCGCGTCGGCGAACCGATCCACATCACCACCGGTCGACGCCTCGCCGAGACCCCCGCCGGCGCCGATGCCAACCAGATCGTCATGCTCGACGGCGATCTGGCCTTCCGTCACACCGCCGACCCGGACGACCACATCTGGTGGGGCGCCTACGTCGGCACCGCCGACGAGATCCTCATCAGCGGACGGGTGGGCGACGTGACCGACCGGATCGTCGAAGCTCGTGCCGAGGCGCGTGAACGCATCGGCTGGATCATGGACATCTACCTGCTGCGCAAGGCTTCCCGCCCCGCGTGATCGCAGAACTGAAGTCTGAGGAACCTTCCACTCCCAGACTTCATTCCGGAGTTGCGACTTCGATCGAGGTCGCAACGTCGAAATGAGTTCTGGGAGTGAAGGAACGCCCAGGCAGACCCGCCACTGTTCTGATCGTCGTCACAGGTCCTCGCGCGCCACCAGCTCCACCGTGACGAGCATGGCGATCGAACTGACGGCGAGCAGCGCGATGAGTACGAACAACTGCATCGCCGCGGCGGCCCACACCGACGCGCCGCCGAGCACCATGCCGACGAAGGCGCCCGGGATCGTCACCAGCCCGACGGCCCGGGTCTGATCGAGCCCGGGTATGAGAGCGGTCGCCGACGCCGGGGCGCAGATCTCGAACCGAGCGTCGCGGGGGAGAAGGCCCAGCGAAAGCGCGGCCTCGACTTCACCGTGTCGTGTGGTCAGCTCGTCGTGTGCCCGCCGACCGGCGAGGGACGTGGTGACCATCGCGCCGCCGAGCAAGATGCCCGCGGTGGGGATGACCGCGATACCGCGGGCGGGCAGCACACCGACCACGACCAGCACGAGCACGACGACGATCGTCGGTGCCGCGACCGGGCCCAGGCACCGCGCGACGGTGACGAGGTCGGATCGTTTCGGACGAATGCGCCGCGCTGACGTCCAGGCCGCCGCCACCGCCATGACCACGACGAACAGCGCCGACGCCCACAGATGCGGAATCACCACCGCCAGTAGCCCCGCCAACGCCGCCAGTTGCACGACGGCCCGCAGGGTCGCCACCAAAGTGTCGGTGGCCAAACCGCTTCGGCGGTTCACCAGCACCGCGACGATGGCGAGCACACCGATGGCGACCGCGAGGACCGGTCCGATCCGGACGACGGCGTCGCCGATTCCGTTCACATCGGCCAGTTCACCAGATCTGCTGCAGGGCCGCGAGCATGTCCTCGCGGATCTCGCGGCGGCAGATCACGAAGTCGGGCATGTAGGGGTGGCGATTGTTGTAGACGATCTCCGACCCGTCCAGGCGACTGCAGTGCAACCCGGCCGCCATTGCGACCCCGACCGGCGCCGCGTTGTCCCACTCGTACTGGCCGCCGGCATGGACGTAGGCGTCGGCATCACCACGGACGACGGCCATCGCCTTCGCGCCGGCCGACCCGACCGGAACCATCTGCAGGCCGAGCCGGTTGGACACGTAGCTCGTCTCGTATGAGCCGCCCCACCGCGAGGTCACCATGCGACGGGTCAGTTCGCCGCCAGGCTTCTCGACGGTGTCGGCGCGGAACAGTTCGCCGGTGGCGGGCAGCGAGACCGCCGCCTCGGTGACGGTCCCGTTCTCCGTCAACGCCACGTGCACAGCCCAGTCCGCGCTGCCCGCGGCGAATTCTCTTGTGCCGTCGAGCGGGTCGATGATCCACACGCGCTGGGCCGTCGAGCGGTCGCCGACGTCGGCGGCCTCCTCGGACAGAACAGCGTCGCGCGGACGGTGTTTGCGCAGGACGGTGGAGATCCACGCCTGCGCGAGAGCATCGCCGACATCGCCGAGCATGCTGCCGGCCAACAGGCCGCCATGACGAATCCCGAGGAGGATCTCCCCGGCTCCCTGGGCGATCCGGGCGGCCAGCTCGGCGTCGGAAAGTCGGGAAGTCATCCCTTTACTAGAGCACACTGGTTGCATGCCCGAGCTCCCTGAGGTGGCCGCCATCGCCGACTATGTCGACGGACGTGCAGCCGGACTCCCGATCCGGCGAGTCGATGTCGCGTCCTTGTCCGTTCTCAAGACGGCCGATCCGCCGTACACCGCGCTCACCGACCGGATCGTCGAATCGGTCGGTCGCGTGGGCAAGTACCTGGTCATCCGGACCATCCCGGGTTCGGAGGCGACGGCACCGGAGCCGACGCTGGCGCTGGTCATCCACCTGTCGCGCGCCGGCTGGGTGCGATGGAGTGAGGACCTCTCACCCAAGCCGCTGCGCCCGGGCGGGAAGTCGCCGATCGCGCTGCGGGTGCACTGCGGTCTCCCCGGTGAGGGATTCGACGTCACCGAGGCCGGAACCCAGAAGCGTCTGGCGGTATGGCTCGTCCGCGACCTCGCCGAGATCGACCGCGTCGCCGGCCTCGGCCCCGACGCACTGGAACTGACCGAGGAGCAGTTCGCCGAGATCCTCGCCGGCACCACCGGGCGCGTCAAGAACGTGCTCACCGACCAGCACACCATCGCCGGGATCGGGAACGCCTACTCCGACGAGATCCTGCACACCGCGCGACTGTCGCCGTTCGCGTCGTCGAAAACTCTCAAACCCGACCAGGTGAGCGCACTCTACGACGCGATGCGCGCCGTGTTGACCGACGCCACGAGTCGCCTCGAGGGGCAGACCGTCGCCCGGCTGAAGTCGGAGAAGCGCACCGGCCTCCGCGTCCACGCGCGCACCGGACTACCGTGCCCGGTCTGCGGCGACACCGTCCGTGAGGTGTCCTTCGCCGACCGCTCCTTCCAGTACTGCCCGACCTGCCAGACCGGTGGCAAGGTGCTCGCCGACCGCCGGATGTCGCGGCTGCTGAAATGAGCGATGGTGCACGCGCTCGTCGTCGACGATGACATCAGGGCAGCCGAGACGGTCCGCCGGATGCTCGTCAGTGATGGGTGGGCGGTCACCCTGGCCTTCGACGGTCCGGAAGGGCTCTGGCGGGCCACCGAGGGAAGCTACGACGTGATCATGCTCGACATCATGATGCCGGGGATGAACGGGTACCGCGTGCTCCAGAACCTTCGTGAGCGCGAGGTCTGGACCCCGGTCCTGATGCTGAGCGCGAAGGACGGTGAGTACGACCAGGCGGAGGCGCTCGACTGCGGCGCGGACGACTATCTGGTGAAGCCGTTCTCGGTCGTCGTCCTCAAGGCGCGGCTGCGGGCGCTTCTGCGTCGTGGTGCCCCGGAGCGTCCCGCGACCCTGCGCGTCGGCGACCTCTTCCTCGACCCGGCCGAACACCTCGTGCGTCGCGGCGACACCCCGATCACCCTGACACCACGCGAGTACGCGGTGCTCGAATGCCTCATCCGCCACGCCGGAACCGTCGTCTCGAAAACCGACATCCTGCACTCGGTGTGGGACGAGAACTACGAGGGTGACCCCAACATCATCGAGGTGTACATCGGGTACCTGCGCAAGCGGATCGACCAGCCGTTCGGCGTGCACAGCATCGAGACCGTCCGCGGGGTGGGTTACCGCATCGGTTGACGAGGCGGCATCGCGAGTGCCGTGCTGACCTCGCCGTCGCCCGTGCCCTCCGGGAGACGACGAGCCGTCGGGAGGGAGATGACGAAGGTGACGCCGTGCGCGAACCCGGCCGGCGGGTCCTGCACGGACACCGAACCGCGGTGCGCACGGACGATCTCGCGGACGATGGACAACCCGAGACCGGAGCCGCTGCGGTTGCGGCGATCGACATCGAGCCGGGTGAAGCGGTCGAAGATGATGTCGCGACGATCCCGCGGGATGCCCGGGCCGTCGTCGGTCACCGCGATCGACGCGACCCCGGCGGCGGGGTCGAAGTACATGTCGAACCGGACCGTCGACGCCGCGTAACGCACCGCGTTCTCGGCGAGGTTGCGGATCGCGCGCGACAGTTTCTCCGGATCGCCCGACGTCCTGATCGGGATGATCGTGGTCGCGACTGCGGCGAGCCCCAGTGACCGGAGGCGTCGCGCCTCGGCGGCGACGATGTCGTCGAGGTCGACGTCCCGGATGTGCAGCGGCACACCGTGTTCGTCGGAGCGTGCGAGCAACAGCAGATCGTCGACCATGTTCTGGAGCCGGCGGGCCTCGGGAAGCAGCAAGGTGCGGGTTGTCTGCACGTCGATCGGGGAGTCGGTGTCGTCGGCGAGATCGAGCAGACCGACCACCGTGGTCAACGGACTGCGCATCTCGTGTGAAGCATCCCCGACGAATCGCAACTGCGCCGCACGGCTCTGTTCGAGACGTTCGAGCATCGAGTTCATGGTCGTGGCCAGACGCGTCACCTCGTCGTCGGTGGACGGGACCGGCACGCGACGCGACAGATCCGACGCGGTGATCGCGGTGACCTGCTCGGTGATCCGCCCGACCGGGCGCAGTGCGCGACCCACGAAGAACCAGATGGCCACCGCGGACAGGAGAACCAGGATCGGGAGTTCGACCGCGAGCACGAGCGCCGTGTTGATCAGACTCTGCCGGTACGCGTCCGCCGACACCGCGACGACCACGGTGTACGAGGCTCCGTTGTGCGAGGTGGCGGTGACGGTCGCGCAGAACTCCACATCGCTGCCGGGGATCAGCCGTCCCTTCACCTGCGACGACGTCCACAGTGCCGGGCGCTCGGTCGTCACCGCATCGCCGGAGGCGCCCGGTGAGGACGCCACCACGTCGCCGGTCCCGTCGATCACCTGCACGATGTCGGCCCCGGAACCCATCCCGAGCGACTCGGGGGAGATCTCCGAGATCCCGCCCTCTCGGATCTCTGCGGCGATCTCGTAGGCCCGGTAGCTCGTCTCGTCGTACATCGTCCGGCTGTCGGCGCGATTCAGCATGAACAGCATCACCGCGGCACCGATGAGCAGAGCGATGGTGACGAGGAGGGTCCCGACGATCGTGGACCGGATGCGGACTCCCTGACTCCGGCGTAGAAGAGCAGGGGGCCGGGGGAGCGCGCGGCGACCGGAGGCCATGCGTGGAAAACCGGACATCGCGACTCCTCGCCGGTGCCTACCGAGACAGCACCTGCTGATCACTCAGCCTAGGTCGTCATGCGTTCGCACGACAGTGTTCGATCGGTGTACTGCTTCAGCGGTTCTTCAGGTTCGGCGACGCAGAGTTGTTCCCATGACCTTGACCGCAGACCTCAGGCATCGGGCAGCCGCCACCGCCGACGCGCACGTCGCTACTCAGACGGTTGCCGAATACATTGTGGAACAACTGATCTCAGCGTCTATGGCCCTCGGGTTCGGTGTGCACGGAGCCAACATCGAAGACCTCTACGACGCCGCGACGCGTGCGCCGGGGATGACGGCGGTCGTCGCCAAACACGAATTCGCCGCCGGTGCGATGGCCGACGGCACCGCTCGGATGACCGGCCGGCCCGGCGTCGTCATGACCACCTCGGGTGGTGGCGCGATGAACGTCGTCCCGGCACTCGCCGAGGCGTACGACAGCCGGGTCCCGGTGCTCGCACTGATCGGCACCGCGCCGTCGACGCTGGTCGGCCGCGGGGCCTTCCAGGACATGCTCGCGCCGCCGGACACCGTCGACATCGCCGGAGTCCTGTCGGCCGTCACGGGTTCGTGTTCGGTGGTCGGGCACGCCGACGAGGTGCCCGCTGCGCTCGCAACGGCCTTCGCCACCCTTCACCGAGGTCTGCCGGCCGCTGTCCTGCTGCCCAAGGACGTCCAGTCCGCGCCGGGCCCCCGACTGCGGCAACTGCATCCCGGGGAGTGGGTGCAGCACGGAATCGGCGTATCGGGGCCGACGCTGTTCGCGGTCGCCGACGAACTGTGCGCTCTCGCGGAATCCGGTGCGCGGCTGCTCATCTGGGTGGGTGACGAGGCCTCCCGTGCGGAGGCCGGCCGACCGGTCGAGGCTCTCGCCGACGCGCTCGGTGCAGTGGTCGTCGCGGCTCCCGGCGGTCGTGACATCCTCAGGGACGCCGACGGTTTCGCGGGCGTCACCGGTGTGATGGGACATCCGTCGGCGCATCGTGCCATCGCCGATGCGGACGCGTGCCTCGTGCTCGGGTGTCGGATGACGATGACCGATCGCGCCGGACTCGACGAGGCACTGGGACGACTGCGGTTGATCCACCTCGGCGCCGAACCGCCGCGGATGCCCGGCGACGTCGACCATGTGCGGTGTACCGACCTCGCGGCCGCGATCTCGCGACTGGCCGGTGGGGTCCGGCGACGACTCGGCCATGATCGGCCGCGCGAAGCGGTCTCCGTGACCCACCTGACCGTGCTGCCCGGACGAGCGGGCCTGGACATGCGCACCGCGATCGAGGAGATCGGGCGTGCGTTGCCGCCGGACACCCCGGTGTTCGCCGACGCCGGCAACGCCGGTGCCGCCGCGATCCACCACCTCCCGTGCGGCCACGGCAGATTCGTGGTGGCGCTGGGCATGGGCGGCATGGGATACGCGATCGCGGCCGGGATCGGCAACGCCATCGACTCGGTCGCCGGTGAGAAGCCGAAACGAACCGTGGTGATCGCGGGAGACGGCGCATTCTTCATGCACGGCATGGAGATCCACACCGCCGTCGAACACTCCGCGCCGGTCACCCTCGTCCTGCTCAACAACAACGCACACGCGATGTGCATCAGCCGGGAACGACTCTTCTTCCCGAACACGCCCAGTGTCAACAGGTTTCAACCCAGTGACCTGGCCGGCGGATTGGCCTCCATGTTCGACGGGCTGGTCGTCGCCCGCGCCTCCGACGCCGCATCTGTACGCGGGGCAGCCACCGAGCTGCTGTCGCAATCCGGTCCGAACTGTCTCGTCGTCGACGTCGATCCCGACGAGATACCCCCGTTCGTCCCGCTCATCCCGAAAGGACAGTCATGACAGTGCTACAACCCGCCCTCGCCGACCTCGGCGAGGATGCCGCGACCCTCGCCGGTCTCGTCCGTATCGAAACCCATCCGCGGCCGGTCGCGACCCCGCTCGTGCTCGACAAGCTGCGGTCGGTGTATCCCCACGACCAGATCTACGGTGAGTTCTGCCCGGTGCAGGGCTACGTCGACGCCCCGCCCCGCGAGGTGTTCGACTGGCTCGCACACACCCGGTCGCTGGAGGAATGGAGCTACAGCCTCCGCGGATTCACCGAGACCGAGGAGCCGGGATTGTGGGTCGCGCAGGACCGGTTGGGAGCCGACACCGAGATCTACGTCCGCACGGTGGCCTCGCCCGAGTCGATGACCGTCGACTATCACTGCGCGTGGGACCAGGGCCGTCACCTCTGGATGATCTATCTGATGCGGGTCGTCGACGCGCAGGTCGTCTTTGACAAGCCCGGTTCCGTTGTCCTGTGGGTGAATTGCCATCACCCGTTCTACGACGAGAACCCTTTCCCGGAGACCGCTCCGCCCGAACGGCCGGTGTGGGTGGGGGACTTCTGGGACACCTTCGCCCCCGGCCATCAGATCGAACTCGACAACCTCACCGCCATCGCCGAATACCGGCACCGCAACGGCCTCCCGCTCACCCCAGAATGGATGCGATCATGACATCGAACCCGGTCAGCCTCATCGACCTCGCCACCTATCTTCCCGAGAAGGTCGTTCCTGCAGCGTATTACGCGCAGTTCGCCGAGGACGACACCCTGGCGGACAATGTGATGTTCCGCGCACCGGCATTCCGTCATCATGCTGCCGAGGGGGAGACGTCGGCAGACATGATGCTCTCGGCCACGCGTGAGCTGTTCGAGCGGCACGGCGACGATTTCCTCGACGACGTCGACGTGGTCCTCACCCACAGTCAGCTGCCCGAGGTGCCCGTGCGCGGTTGCGGAGGGGAGGTGGCCCATCGGCTCGGTATGAGACCTTCGACCGTCCTCGACGTACACAACGGCGGTTGTGCGGCGTTCATCCACATGATCGATGTCGCCGCGGCGTTGCTGCGGGCCGGCGGAGGCCGCAAGGCGTTGCTCGGGTTGGCGCAGAACAGTGCAGGTCAGGTGTTCACCCAGGAACAGGTCCGCGGTAAGGCGCAGGCCGCGATCCCGGGAGATGGTGCGGCGGTGGCCGTGCTGACCGTCGACGACGTGGATGCGAGCCCGGTTCTCGGCCTGCGTTGTCACTCGTTCGGGCAGTACTCCGGCGACATGACCGGGGTCTCCGACCCGCCCCGCAAGTACTGGGAGGCCGGACCGGGCCAGGTGCACATCGGGTTCACCGACTCCAAGATCGCGAAGGTGCTTGCGCGGGGCAACCGGATGGTGCCCGAAGTCGCGATCGAGGTGGCTGACGAGATCGGCATCTCGCCGTCGGATCTCGACTGGTTAGTCACCAATCAACCCAGCCGGATCTTCCTGCGCAATTGGCGTGAGGCGCTCGAACTGTCGGACAGCCATCACCCGGACACGTTCGACGAATGCGGCAACCTGTTCGCCGTGGCCATCCCGGTCTCCCTCGACGCCGCCATCTCCGACGGGCGCATCGGCGAGGGCGACATCGTGATGATGGCTGCGTTCGCGCACGCCGGCGACTTCTCCGCGGCCGCCGCGCTGAGATGGGGAGGACGGCCGTGAGTCCGCCGCTCGCCGGCGGCGCGTCCTGGCCACGCATCCGGCTGGACCTCAACGAATCGGCCTACCCACCGCTGCCCTCGGTCGCGGCGGCGCTGCAGAACGAGATCCTCGATGCCCATCGGTACCCCGACTTCCTGCCCGATCGCACGCGCGGACAGATCGCCTGCCACCTCGGTCTCGTACCCGAGCGGGTCACGGTGGGCGCGGGGGCGACCGGAGTCGCCCTGGCCGCCTTGCAGTGTGCGGTCCGCCGGGCGACAGCGGCCGGCGTCGCCGCGCCGGCGTTGCTCACCTCGACGCCCACCTTCGACGGCTATCCGATCCTCGCGCGGATGGTCGGGATGCGCTTCGACGCAGTCGACCTCGCCGACGACGGCGCAGTCGACCTCGATCGCCTGCTCGCGGCGATCACCCCGGAGACGGTGGTGGTCGTGATCTGCTCGCCGCACAACCCGACGGGCTCGGTGGTGAACGAGGGCGACCTCAACCGGTTCCTCGGAGCGGTGCCGCCGCACGTGACCTCCATCGTCGACGAGGCGTATGTGGAGTTCGGCGAGACCACGCCGGATCTGCATCGGCTGATCCGGAACCCTCGCGTCGTGGTGCTGCGGACCTTTTCCAAGGCGTACGGTCTGGCCGCACTCCGCGTCGGGTACGGAATCGGCTCCACCGAACTGATCACCGACCTGCGCGCACACGAGGTGCCCTTCGCCGTCGGGCGGGCCGCGATGGCGGCCGTCCCGGTCGCGGTCGATGCGGAACTCGAGCTGGCGCAACGAGTCCGGTCGATGAGGGGGGAGCGGGACCGGATGGTGGACATGCTCGCGCACATGGGTTTCCGGGTGCTGCCCAGCCACGCCAACTTCGTCTTCTTCCCCGGTGCGGAGGGCGTGTCGGTCGGCCGGATGCTGTGCGGGCTCGGGGTTGCGGTGAAGGCGTGCGGCACGGCGGGAACCCGTATCACCGTGGGCGACCGTTCCAGCACCGATCAGGTCATCCGCGCCCTGCGACTCACCTCCAGGTCCGCGTAGTCGGCGGTGGTGCCGGTAGGTTCGGGTCCATGACCGCGACGACACGGCAGAAGATCCTCATCACGGGTGCGAGTTCGGGACTCGGCGAGGGCATGGCCCGCAGATTCGCCGCCCAGGGGCGTTCGCTGGCACTCGCCGCGCGGCGCCTCGACAAGCTCGAGGCACTGGCCGCCGAACTGCGACCCTCGGCGGCCCAGGTCGCGATCGCCCGACTCGACGTCACCGACCTCGACGCGGTGCCGGTCGTCTTCCGCGCGCTGGCCGGCGAACTCGGCGGCCTCGATCGCGTCATCGTCAACGCCGGGCTCGGCAAGGGGGCACCGATCGGCACGGGTAAGGCGGCGGCCAACATCGAGACCGTACAGACCAATCTCGTCGGCGCGCTCGCGCAGGCCGAGGCCGCGCTGGAGATCTTCCGTGAGCAGAACGCCGGTCACCTCGTCCTGGTCAGCTCGATCTCCGGGGTCCGGGGCATGCCCAAGGCGCAGGCGGCGTACTCGGCGTCGAAGGCCGGGCTGACCGCGCTGGGGCAGGGACTGCAGGCCGAGTTCGCGGGCTCACCGATCAGGGTGTCGGTCGTGGCGCCCGGCTACATCGAGACCGACATCAACCGTGGCGTGAAGACCTCGCTGATGGTCGACACCGACAAGGGCGTCGACGCCATGGTCGCGGCGATCGAGGCCGAGAAGAACTGGGCCCCGGTACCCGCGTGGCCGTGGACGCCGATCGCCGCGGCGCTCAAGTTCCTGCCGGCGTCGATCAGTCGACGGATGGTCTGAATCGTTGCCGGCGGAGTGACTACTTCCAGTAGTCCTCGTCGAACACCTCGTCGGGGATCTCGTCACCGGGTTCGACGCCGAGCTTCTCGAGCCGGCCCATGAGCGCGGCGGCGGTGGCCACGAAGGTCACGAGATCCTCGGATTCGACGGATCTTTCGGCGGGATCGCCACCGAGGAACTCGTAGAGGGCCGGCGGTACGCAGGCGCCCATGTCGAGTGAGCGTGTGCCGGTGGCGGTCCGCCAGGCATCGAAGCTCGCGACGTCGACGGCTTCGGCGACCTCGCCCGTGCGGACGGCTGCGAGCACGTCGTCGATGGTTGCCAACTCACCCGAAGATCCGCTGGACGCGTCGAATCCGAGCACCGTCTCGGCGTCGATGGATTCGTCCTCGGCGAGCGTGAAGTAGACGACCCCACGCCAGTCCGAGGCCAGCGCCTCGATGTCGGTCCGGCCGAAGATGTCTCCCAGCAACTCGCTGACCTGGTCACGACGACGGCTCCCGAACATCTGAAATGCGCCCGACGCCACGCTCTGTCCCTGCTTGTTCGCCACAGACCGTCACCTTACGCAGGTCAGTCGTCGATGCCGAGCACGACCACGCGGCCCGTCGACGGCGACAGGTACACCGTCGCCCGCCAGTCACCCGACGAGAACGCGTCGTCCAGGTGCTGCCCGCCGACGAACTCGCCGACCGGGACGAAGCCGCGCAGTTCGGCGGCCACCCGGTCGGGCGCGGCCACCGGTTCCGCGTGATACTCATCGGCCCAGGCGGTTGCGCGCTCGGGCCCGACGTCGACGACGGTGTCGAACCAGTAGGCGGTGGGACCGGGTACCCGCTCGGAGGACCCGGGGGCGGACCCGAGGGTTCCCGCTGCCCAGCAGTCGACGGTGCCCTCGGTGAGCAGCGGAAAACGACGGGCCACCGGCTCGATGTTCGGGCTGGGACCGGCGGTCACGACCTTCACCGCCGCGGGAGCGGACGTCGACGTGCCCGGCGCGCGATCGACAGGATCGTCGGGGGTGCAACCGGTGACGCCCACGAGAGCCAGTGTGACGGCCGCGAATCCGGCTGCGGGGCGTCGAATCCGGTGTGGCAGCATCCCGCCACGCTAGCTTCCCGCGGTCCCGTTTCCCATCCGCTGATCGGATCCGATCAGCGCGAAGGAACCCGGCACCGCGGGAGGGAGACGCGCTCGCGGGAGCTCCGATCTCAGACCGCTCGGCCCCGATGACGGCGGTACCACGCGACCAGCTCGTTCGTTGACGAATCGTCGTCGCTCGCGGGTGCATCGGCCTGGGTGATGGTGCCCAGGAGTGCCTTCGCCTGGGTCTTGCCGAGTTCGACGCCCCACTGGTCGAAGGGGTTGATCCCCCAGATGACACCTTCGACGAACACCTGGTGTTCGTACAGCGCGATCAGCTGGCCGATCACCGACGGGGTCAGTCGGGGAGCGAGGATCGACGTGCTGGGACGGTTGCCCGGCATCACCTTGTGCGCCAGCACATGTGCGGGCACGCCCTCTGCGGCGATCTCGTCGGCCGTCTTGCCGAAGGCGAGCACCTTGGTCTGCGCGAAGTAGTTGCTCATCAGCAGGTCGTGCATCGAACCCGAGCCGTCGGGACCGGCGGGCAGGTCGTCGGTGGGTTCGGCGAAGCCGATGAAGTCGGCCGGCACGATCCGCGTGCCCTGATGCAGCAGCTGATAGAACGCGTGCTGGCCGTTGGTTCCCGGCTCGCCCCAGAAGATCTCGCCGGTGTCGGTGGTGACGTGGTGTCCGCTCGCGGTCACCGACTTGCCGTTGGACTCCATGGTGAGCTGCTGCAGGTAGGCGGCGAAGCGTGCCATGTCGTTGCTGTAGGGGAGGACCGCCCGGGTGTCGATGTCCCAGAAGTTGTTGTACCAGAGGCCGATCAGGCCCAGTATGGCCGGCGCATTCTGCTCCAGCGGCTGGGTGCGGAAGTGTTCGTCGACGATGTGGAAGCCGTCGAGGAACTCGGCGAAACGCTCCTTGCCGATCGCGGCCATCACTGACAGTCCGATCGCCGAGTCCACGGAATAGCGTCCGCCGACCCAGTCCCAGAAGCCGAACATGTGGGAGGTGTCGATCCCGAACCTCGCCACCTCGTCGGCATTGGTGCTCACGGCGACGAAATGCTTTGCCACCGCCTCGGACCCGGCATCGAGGGCCTCGAGCAGCCAGCTCCGTGCGGCGGCGGCGTTGGTCAGCGTCTCGAGGGTGGTGAAGGTCTTCGACGCGATGATGAACAGCGTGGTCTCGGGGTCGAGCCCGTCGAGGGTGCCGACCATGTCGGCCGGATCGACGTTGGAGACGAAGTGGCAGCGGATCCCGGCGTCGACGTAGTGGCGGAGAGCCTGGTACACCATGACCGGCCCCAGGTCCGACCCGCCGATGCCGATGTTCACGACGTCGGTGATGCGTTTTCCGGTGTGACCCTTCCACTCTCCGCTGCGGAGACGGTCGGTGAACTCGCCCATCCGGGTGAGGACCTCGTGCACGTCGGCCACCACGTCCTGTCCGTCGACGGTCAGGGTGGCGTCGGCCGGGAGCCGAAGGGCGGTGTGCAGGACGGCCCGGTCCTCGGAGGTGTTGATGTGCGCGCCGGCGAACATGTCGTCGCGGCTCTCCTCGAGTCCGACCTCGCGGGCCAGACTCATCAGCAGTTCGAGTGTCTCCCGTGTCACCCGATGCTTGGAGTAGTCGATGTGGAGATCGCCGACGTCGACGGTCAGATCGCGGCCGCGCGCGGGATCGAGCGCGAACACCTCGCGCAGATGAAGTGCGTACACATGCGGTTGGTGTGCGGCGAGAGCCTGCCAGGACTGCGTTGCGGTGATGTCGCCGTGGTCGGTGCCGGTGAAGTCGCTCCCGGTTGCCTGCGTGCTCATGACACCCAACCCTATGTGTTCGGCGTCCCCACCGCGACGCTCGTCACAGCCGTCGGCACAACTTCACGATCGCGGTCAGCGTCCGAGCGGACCGCGCCCGAGCCGGAGCAGGAGCATCGCAAGGGTGTGACCTTCTTTGCCGAGATCGGCGAAACGATCGAGGACCTTCACCTCGCGACTGTGCACGAGTCGCGGACCGCCCGACGCCATCCGCGCGGCGCCGATCTTCTTCGAGACCGCCGAGCGTCGTTTGACCGCACCGAGGATGACGGCGTCGAGCCGGTCGATCTCCAGACGCAGTTCGTCGATGTCGTCCGGCAGGTCATCGACGTCGGAGGTGAGCTGGTACTTCTCGAGATCGATCGTGTTCTCGAAGGACGTCCCCGTCGATTGCTGGGGTTCGTCGGATCCGGAGCTCGGGCTGCGATCGGTCACGGCCTGATTTTGCCACGTCGCACCGATCCGACCTGCAGGTACCCGAGCGGACCCGGCACCCCTCGATGTGCTCGCGTTCGCCACATGGAGACTGGAGCGCATGCTCAATGCGCGCATGGTGTCGATGATCGCGGTGGCCCTGATCGCCGCACAGCTGATCATCCGGGGGTGGCTCGTCGCGACCGGGAACTTCTACTGGGACGATCTGGTGCTGATCGCCCGGGCCTCGTCGAACCCGATCCTCTCCTGGGAGTACCTCGGGCACAGTCACGACGGCCACTTCATGCCGGCGGCCTTCCTGCTGGCCGGAGTGGCCACGTGGCTGGCGCCGGTCAACTGGGTGGTCCCGGCCCTGACGCTGATCGTGCTGCAGGCCATCGCGTCGATCGCGGTGTGGCGGATGATCCGCGTCATCGCGCCCGCGGCCCGGGCCGGCGCGCTGGTGGCGCTGGCGTTCTATCTGTTCAGTCCGATGACGGTGCCCGCCTTCGCGTGGTGGGCGGCGGGCCTCAACACCCTGCCGATGCAGGCGGCGCTGGCCTGGATCGTCGCCGACGCCGTGGGACTCGCACGCGGTGACGTCGACCCGGCCCGACGCCGCGCCGTGTGGATCCGGTCGACGGTGGTCTTCGTGGTCGCACTGGCCTTCTTCGAGAAGTCGCTGTTCATCCTCCCGATCGCATTCGTGGTCGCGGTCCTGGCGAACGGCAGTGGGCGACGCGCGCTGACGTCGACCCTGCGCGCCGGCCGCGAGCTGTGGGCGTCGCTCGCGGTGATCACCGCGATCTGGACCGTCGTGTACTTCGTCACCGCCGATCCGACCGCGGGCAACCACTCGGTCGGACAGACCGCCCGGCTGGTGTGGCGTTCGGTGAGCCACGCCATCGTGCCGTCGCTGGTCGGTGGCCCGTGGGAGTGGGACCGGTGGACGCCGAGCCCGCCCACCGGGTTCCCCGCGACATGGATGATCGTCGCCGGCTGGGTGGTCCTGGCCGCGGTCGCCGGGTGGGCGGTGACCCGGGAGCGTCGGGCGGTGCCGATCGTGGGCTTCGCGGCGCTGTACGCGGTCGCTGCGCAGATTCCGGTGATGTGGAATCGGTCGAGCCCGGAGACCGCGATCGAGCTCGCCCAGCACATGCGGTATCTCCCCGACACCGCGCTCGTGTTCGCCATCGCGATCGCGCTGCTGGTCGGCGTCCGGCCGACCGATGCCCGGCCGACCGATGCGCAGCCGGACCGTCGCCACGCTGCCGAGGAGACATCGCCGACGGTGCTCCTCCTGCCCACTGTCGGTGCGCTGGCCATGGTGTCGGCACTCGTCTCGCTCGTGTCGTTCTCGGCGTCGTGGCGTGACAACCCGACCGGCGACTACCTCGACACGGCGGTCGCCACCCTGCACGACAACGCCGATGCGACGCTGCTGGATCAGTCCGTCCCGCTGGAGATCCTGCAGCCGGTCGTCTACCCGGACAACCAGATCAGCCGCATCTTCGGTCGAGTCGACCCGCGGCCGGACTTCGGCACGAGTACCGACCGCCTCCTCGTCCTGGACACCGCGGGCAACGCAGTGCCCGGCGGGGTGACCCAACGCCGGCTCGTCACCGCGGGAAAGGGCAGCTGCGCCCGGCCCGAGATCTCCGGACCGTCACGTCTGGAACTCGACGGCCCGCTGTTCCGCTGGCCGTGGACGGTCGCTCTCAGCTATTGCGCCACCCGCGACGGTGAGATCGAGATGAAGCTCGACGGCGGCCGGGCGGCGCGCGTACCGGTCCGGTCGGGGCTCGGCTCGATCTACGTCCGCCTCGACGGCGGCGGCGACGCGATCTCGGTGCGTCCGGTGACCGCGGGGCTGCGACTCCACACCGGCGCCGGCCGGGTCGGCGAAGCGGTCGAGGCGCGCTTCGCCGGCGGCTGACCTACTCGTAGAAGTAGGCGGTGACGTTGTCGGTCTGTCCCTCGGAGTCGATCAGCGAACGCAGCGCCGACGCGGTCTCCGGTTCGTTGACGAAGTAGACGACCTTCACGTCCCCTGCGGCCTTAACCTGCTCGCCGATCTGCTTCTTGAGGACCGCGGTCCCCTCCCAGCTCGGGTCGAAGCTGCCGGCACTGATGTGCTCTTTGTAACCGGGGCCGAAGGTGACGTGCAGGTTGCCGTCGGTGCCGATGCCGTCGAAGAGATACTCACCGCGCTTCACCGCGTAGTAGCTGGGCAGGCCGGTGATGCCGGCGCCGTAGCGCGCCTGCTCGGGGCTCTTGTTCCCGGTGCGGACGTAGACGACCTCGGTGTTGGTCTGCTTCTCGTTGTCGTCGATGAGCTTGTTGAGGTCGGCCTCGGTGGTGTCGAGGAACGCCAGGTAGGTGTATGCCGAACGCGGGCCGATCGACGAGTTCGCCGGCAGGTTGGTCGCGGTGCATCGCGTCGTGGCGGTGCGGCCGAAGTCGACGCGCACGACCGGCTTGCACTCGCCGCCCAGTGCGCCCGGGGGACGGCCGCCGACGGCGAAGTTCAGGGTCATGCCGTAGTTGAAGTGACCCGTGACGTCGTCGGCCCACGGGATGCCGGAGACGGAGAAGTCGTAGGCGCAGGCCACGGTGGTGCACTCGCCGACCAGTCGCGGGGTGACGACCGGCTGCTTGGCCCACAGGCCCGGCGCCGGCGCCGACAGCAGATCGCCGACGAGGGCGCGCTGATTGGCGAACACCTTCTGGGCCTGGTCGGCGGGCTGCAGGCTCACCGAGGTGTCGATGTCGTAGGTCG
Organism: Gordonia sp. GONU; assembly: GCF_024733855.1. Lineage (NCBI taxonomy): Bacteria > Bacillati > Actinomycetota > Actinomycetes > Mycobacteriales > Gordoniaceae > Gordonia > Gordonia sp. GONU. The sequence continues at coordinate 60,018 of NZ_JANRHB010000011.1, read as the reverse complement.
CCGAGCCCTGCTTGGACTGACCCTTGACGTTGGTGACGTTCTTGGTCTCCGGGTCGAAGGTGACCTCCCAGCCGCCGATCTTCACCTTGTTGTCGCCGATGAACTCGATGGGTGGGTCGCTCGTCGGCCACCGGCGGGCGTCGGGCGTGCCCTTGTTCGGGGTGGGGAGCTCGGCGCCGAGCTGCGGTTCGGAATCGGATTCCACGTTGCCGATGTCGCCGGCGAGGTTGTCCGGGCCGAGGATGGTGCCGAAGCGCGGGAGGCTGGTGAAGCGGGTCGACGCCCACTTGTTGTCCAGGGGCGCCATGTCGAGGTTCAGCTTCTCGTCGGCGACGAGCAGCTCGTTCCACAGGGCGTTCGGCGCGCTGATGAAGGGGTTGTTGCTGATCTGGCGGTACTCGCCCTGCTCGGATCCGAGCGACACCGTGCCCTCGGCGGTGTTCGACGTCGTCACGATGAGGTCGCTGAACTCGACCGTGCCCTCGCCGCGGGCGTCCTCGTATTTGTAGGCGACCTTGCCGGTGTACTTGGCCGCGGGGCTCGTCGCCATCTTGAAGAGCACCTCGTCGAGGCTCTTCTGGGCGCGGAACGCGGCCGTGGGTTCGACCGTGCCCGCACTGCTGAACGGCACGAACGACAGGATCAGGGCCACGGCGAGTGCCAGTGCTCCGACGACCATCACGATGGCGGCGGGGGCGATGGACGGTCTCTTCATGGTCGCCTCTTTCGGTCGACGAGGCATGGATCCGCATCGACGGGCGCCCCGAGCCAGTGATACCGGGTCATCGTAGCCGCGGGAACAGGCGTCACGGGTGTCAACGCACGGGGCGGTCGAGCGATCGGACGACGGGCATTCGGGCACATGGCCTGCGGAGAGGTGTCGGTGCGGGCGGGTAGCCTGGACTACCGATGAACAGCTCTTCTTCTGCCCCTCTCCTCGCCGGTCGTACGTCTTCCTCCTCCTCGGGGACGGCTGCCGCCGACGACCGTGTCGCACGCCTGCTCGAGGGCCTCAATCCACAGCAGCGCGCCGCGGTGCTCCACGCGGGCTCACCGCTGCTGATCGTGGCGGGTGCCGGGTCGGGCAAGACCTCGGTGCTGACCCGCCGAGTCGCCTACCTGCTGGCGGCGCGCGACGTCACGCCCGGGCAGATCCTGGCCATCACCTTCACCAACAAGGCCGCCGCCGAGATGCGCGAGCGGGTGATCGACCTCGTCGGCCCGCGGGCGGCCTACATGTGGGTGTCGACCTTCCACTCGACGTGCGTTCGCATCCTGCGGGCACAGTCGGGGCTGCTGGAGTCGATGAACTCCAACTTCTCCATCTACGACGCCGACGACTCGAAGCGGTTGCTGGGCATGATCATCCGCGACCTCGATCTGGACCCGAAGAAGTTCAGTCCGCGCGGCGTCTCGGTGGCCATCTCGAACTTCAAGAACGAGCTGATCTCGCCCGACGAGGCGGCGGCCGCGGTGAACGAGGACGACCTCGCCGCGGCGACGATCGCCCGCATCTTCGCGGAGTACCAGCGCCGGCTGCGGGCGGCGAATGCGTTCGACTTCGACGATCTCATCGGCGAGACCGTCGCGCTGCTGCAGCGGCACCCGCAGGTGGCCGAATACTACCGGCGCCGGTTCCGCCACGTCCTCGTCGACGAGTACCAGGACACCAACCACGCCCAGTACGTACTCATCCGCGAACTGGTGGGCGAGCAGACCACGGCGAGCGGACTCGAACCGTCGGAGCTGTGCGTCGTGGGTGACGCCGACCAGTCGATCTACGCCTTCCGCGGTGCCACGATCCGCAACATCGAAGAGTTCGAGCGCGACTTCACCAACGCCGAAACCGTTCTGCTCGAACAGAACTACCGCTCGACGCAGACCATCCTGTCGGCCGCGAACGCGGTCATCGCGCGCAACACCAACCGCCGCGAGAAGAAGCTGTGGACCGACTCCGGCGACGGCGAACTCATCGTCGGCTACGTCGCCGACTCCGATCGCGAGGAGTCGACGTTCATCGCCAAGGAGATCGAGGAACTCACCGACTACTCGATCGGCGGCAGTTCGAGCCACAAGTACTCCGACATCGCGGTCTTCTACCGCACCAACACCGGCTCACGTGCGATCGAGGAGGTGTTCGTCCGCCACGGCATCCCGTACAAGGTGGTCGGCGGCACCAAGTTCTATGAGCGCAAGGAAGTCCGGGACGTGGTCGCCTACCTGAGGGTGATCGCCAACCCGGATGACTCGGTGAGCCTGAGGCGCATTCTCAACACCCCCCGTCGCGGCATCGGCGATCGCGCCGAGGCCTGTGTCGCCGTGCATTCGGAGAACACCGGACGGAGCTTCTACGAGTCGCTGATCGACGCCTCCGAGGGCAAGGTCGCGTTGCTGAACACGCGCGCGGTCAAGCAGATCGGTGGCTTCGTCGAACTCATCGAGGGTCTGCGCGCCGATTTCCTCACACATTTCGGTGACTCCGACACCGACGACGCCGACACCGCCTTCCTCGACGCCACCGAGGAGTCCGCCGACATCGGTGAACTCGTCGACGCCATCGTCGAACGAACCGGTTACCGTGCCGAGCTGGAGGCGTCGAATGATCCCCAGGACGGCGCACGGTTCGACAACATCAACGAACTCGTCGCCGTCGCACGGGAATTCAGTGCCGACGCCGCCCAGATCGACCTGGAGGCCGACGAGGACCCGTCCATCGAGAGCGATCGCGAGGGCGAGCCGGAACCCGGTTCTCTCGCAGCGTTCCTCGAACGTGTCTCGCTGGTCGCCGACGCCGACCAGGTGCCCGACGAGGGTGACGGCGTCGTCACGATGATGACGCTGCACACCGCGAAGGGTCTCGAGTTCCCGGTCGTGTTCGTGACCGGTTGGGAGGACGGGCATTTCCCGCACATGCGCGCTCTCGGCGACCCGGCCGAACTGAGTGAGGAGCGTCGTCTCGCCTACGTCGGCATCACGCGTGCCAAGCAGCGTCTGTATCTGACCAGGTCGGTGACCCGCGCATCGTGGGGACAGCCGGTATCGAATCCGGAATCCCGTTTCCTGCAAGAGATCCCGCAGCATCTGATCGACTGGCGACGCACCGAGCCGCGTCGTTCGGCGCGTGGCTTCGGCGGGTCGTCGGGCGGGGTGTTCGGTCGCGACGGCTCGTTCTCGGGCTCGGGTTCGGGTGGTTCGTCGTTCGGTCGCGGCCGGTCGTCGTACTCCTCCGACCCCGCGCGCGGACGGAACAAGCAGGTGCACTTCGACATCGGCGATCGGCACAACCATCCCAAGTACGGCATGGGCAAGGTCGTGGCCAAGGAGGGGAGTGGCGCCACCGAACGCGTCACCATCGACTACGGCGGCAGCGCCGGACGCGTCACCCTGCTGACCGCGGGCGGAATCCCGGGGGAGAAGCTCTAGGAAGTAGTGCGGCGCCCTTCGAGGCTCGTCGCTTACGCTCCTCGCACCTCAGGGAGCGAGAGTGGGCGTGCGCTATCGCACCTCAGGGAGCGAGAGTGGGCGTGCGCTATCGCTACTGAGGGAGCGTGAACGGGCGTGCGCTATCGCTACTGAGGGAGCGTGAACGGGCGTGCGCTATCGCTACTGAGGGAGCGAGACTGGCGTGCGCTATCGCTACTGAGGGAGCGAGACTGGCGTGCCGCCTCAGACGGGTCGCTGTCGGAGAAAACTAGCCGGTGTAGGCGGAGAGCTTGACGCCCTTCGCGGCGAGCCACGGCATCGGGTCGATCTTGGTGTTGCCGTTCTTCCACACCTCGAAGTGGAGGTGCGGGCCGAACGAGAAGCCCTCGTTGCCGACGAGCGCGATGACATCGCCCGCGGTGACGTGCTGGCCTTCGCTGACGAGGACGCCCGACGAGGACATGTGGCCGTACATGGTGACCGTGCCGTCGTCGGCGCGGATCTGGACCCAGTGGCCGTATCCGGAGGCAGGTTCGGCCTTGATGACGACGCCGTCGGTCGCCGCGTGGATGGGCGTCCCGAGCGGGGCGGCCATGTCGATGCCGCCGTGCATGGTGCCCCAGCGCATCGCGAAGGCGGAGGTGAAGTCGTACTTGCCGAGCGGGATCGGCGAGGCGAAGAGCGGGCGACGGGCCAGGGCCTCGCGCTGCGCCTCGTCGGCGGCCATCTTGGCGCCGACGCCGAGCTGACCGGTGAAGACGTTCATCTGGTCGGTCACCGGCGATGCCGTGGCGACTCCCGGACCGAGGTCGACGGGGGCGGCGGCGTCGTTGACCGCTGCTGCGTTCACCGGTGCCGTGGCGGGCGCGTCCTCGGTGGCACCGACCTGAGAGACGGCGGCGACGGCTGCGCCCGCTGCCATGGCGATCAGAGCGGCGCGACCGCCCTTGAGGGCGTTCGGCGGTGCCGCGATGCGATGCTTGCCGCCACGACGGACGCGCTGGCCGGCCGGGTTCGTGCGGAACGGGCGGAGTGCGGAGTCCGTGTCGGACTCGTCATCGATGAGGATGTCCAGTTCGGCGCCATCGACGTCGAACGGCTCGTCGTGCTCGTACTGATCGAACTCGTGCTCGGGGATCAGGATGTCCTGAGTGATCTCCGAGTGGGTCGGGCGGTAGTAGCCCTTCCAGGACGAGGGCGTCCAGGTGGTCTCCTCGGACGCTGTCCGGGTGGCGGAGGAAGACGAGTCGGAGGTGTCGTAACCGAAGTCGTAGTCGCTGAGGTCGTAGTCCGTGTCGTCGTCGACGACGGGGATGATGGTGGTCATCTCTTCTGCTCTGATGTCCTCGACCAACCCGCCCGATCGGACGCGGCTCGATCCGCGTGAGACTCCGGGTCCCGCCAAATCGTCCACCTCATCTCTTCGCTGCCGCGGATCCGAAATCATCGTCCGTAATCCTTTTGTGACCAATCTCCGAAGCCGACGGTAACGAAATGATTGCGGCAAGTCCAACCCTAGAAAGCCGCTAATCGGAAATTTGTGAGCTGAGTCACAAGACTTTTCCAACTTCGTCAGATCGTCAAATCGCTGGTTTGCCGACCTGTATGAGGCGGCTCGCCGGCGTCGTCGCCGCGATCGATTCAACACCTTGTGCGAGAGACGCGCCTCGTCGGGTCTGGAGGACGGCAAATGTGCCAGGTGAGACGTATCGCGACGTACCCGAGAGTAAGTTCGGACCGAGCGAGTGATCTGTCGCACAAGGGCAGGGTGCGCGCGAAAGGGCGATCCAGTACGGGTTTAAAGTCCGATATGGCCCGCGTTACACCCTTAAGCGGGCAAATCTACGAGATGGTGAGCTGAATGGATCTCTTCGAATACCAGGCGAAGGAACTGTTCGCCAAGCACGGGGTTCCCACCACACCCGGTCGGGTGACCGATGATGCCGCCGACGCGCGGGCGATCGCCGAGGAAATCGGCAAGCCTGTGATGATCAAGGCGCAGGTCAAGACCGGCGGACGTGGCAAGGCCGGCGGCGTGAAGTACGCCGCGACCCCGGACGACGCGCAGTCCCACGCCTCCAACATCCTTGGTCTCGACATCAAGGGTCACATCGTCAAGAAGTTGCTGGTCGCCGAGGCCAGTGACATCGCGGAGGAGTACTACATCTCTTTCCTCCTCGATCGTGCCAACCGCACCTACCTGGCCATGTGCTCGGTCGAGGGCGGCATGGAGATCGAAGAGGTCGCCGCAACCAAGCCCGAGCGCCTCGCCAAGGTCGCCGTCGACGCCGTGAAGGGTGTCGACCTGGAGACCGCCCGTTCCATCGCCGAGCAGGGCCACCTGCCTGCCGAGGTCCTCGACGCAGCCGCGGTCACCATCGCGAAGCTGTGGGAGGTCTTCGTCAAGGAAGACGCTCTCCTCGTCGAGGTCAACCCCCTCGTCCGCACCCCTGACGATCAGATCCTGGCCCTCGACGGCAAGGTCACCCTCGACGACAACGCCGACTTCCGTCAGCCCGGCCACGAGGAGTTCGAGGACCGCGACGCCACCGATCCCCTGGAGCTCAAGGCCAAGGAGAACGACCTCAACTACGTCAAGCTCGACGGTGAGGTCGGCATCATCGGCAACGGTGCGGGTCTGGTCATGTCGACCCTCGACGTCGTCGCCTACGCCGGTGAGAAGCACAACGGTGTGAAGCCGGCCAACTTCCTCGACATCGGTGGCGGTGCCTCCGCAGAGGTCATGGCTGCCGGCCTGGACGTCATTCTCAACGACGAGCAGGTCAAGAGCGTCTTCGTGAACGTCTTCGGCGGCATCACCGCCTGCGACGCGGTCGCCAACGGCATCGTCGGAGCTCTCGAGAAGCTGGGTTCGGAGGCCAACAAGCCTCTCGTCGTCCGCCTCGACGGCAACAAGGTCGACGAGGGCCGCAAGATCCTGGCCGATGCGAACCACCCGCTGGTCACGCTCGCCGAAACCATGGACTCGGGCGCCGACAAGGCCGCCGAGCTGGCGAGCAAGTAAGGGAGCCCGGAAAATGTCGATCTTTCTGAACAAAGACAACAAGGTCATCGTCCAGGGCATCACCGGCGGTGAGGGCACCAAGCACACCGCTCTGATGCTCAAGGCCGGCACCAACGTCGTCGGCGGCGTCAACGCGCGCAAGGCCGGCACCACGGTGTCGCACGTCGACGCCGACGGCAACAACATCGAACTGCCGGTGTTCGCCTCCGTCGAAGAGGCCATCAAGGAGACCGGGGCCGACACCTCGATCGCCTTCGTGCCGCCGAAGTTCTCCAAGGACGCCATCATCGAGGCGATCGACGCGGAGATCCCGCTGCTGGTCGTCATCACCGAGGGCATCCCGGTGCAGGACAGCGCCTACGCGTGGGCCTACAACGTGGAGAAGGGTGCCAAGACCCGCATCATCGGCCCGAACTGTCCCGGCATCATCACCCCGGGTGAGGCGCTGGTCGGCATCACGCCGAACAACATCACCGGCAAGGGACCGATCGGTCTGGTCTCCAAGTCGGGCACGCTGACCTACCAGATGATGTACGAGCTGCGCGACCTCGGCTTCTCCACCGCCATCGGTATCGGCGGCGACCCGGTCATCGGCACCACCCACATCGACGCCATCGAGGCGTTCGAGAAGGATCCCGAGACCAAGCTGATCGTGATGATCGGCGAGATCGGTGGCGACGCCGAAGAGCGTGCCGCCGACTACATCAAGGCCAACGTCTCCAAGCCGGTCGTCGGCTACGTCGCGGGCTTCACCGCGCCGGAGGGCAAGACCATGGGTCACGCCGGTGCGATCGTGTCCGGTAGCTCCGGCACCGCACAGGCGAAGAAGGAGGCCCTCGAGGCCGCGGGCGTGAAGGTCGGCAAGACGCCGTCCGAGACCGCCGCGCTGGCACGGGAGCTCTACGAGGCCCTGTAAGTCGTCTCGACACGAAGAACCCGAGCGGGAGTCATCCCCGCTCGGGTTTTTTCGTGCGCTCAGATCGGGTTACTACTCGCAGGCGACGCCGTCGCCGTCGCGGTCGAGCTTGGCGCGGTAGCCGGGCTGTCCGGCGTAGAGCGGGGCGGCCCCCGCCGCTCGTGCCGCCGAGCAGTTCGCGTAGTACGTCGAGGGCGCGTCGGGGGTGGGTGCCTCGGGGGCGTAAAGCCGCGGCGGTGTGTAGGTCGCCTCGGGGAGAGGGGTCGCGGTGGAGGTGCGCGTCTCGGTGCGTTCGGTGGTGGCCGGCGCCGGTGCTGGAGCTGGAACGGTTGCCCCGCAGCCGACCAGCACGCGGGTGATCGCGTCCTTCTCGGCCTGGGTCACCCAGAGCCGGTAGGCGGCCTTCACCTCGACCTGCCGGGACACGTAGGTACACCGGTAGCCCTTCTCGGGCGGCAGCCAGGTGGCGGCGTCGCCGTCCCCCTTCTTCTGGTTCGTCGGACCGTCGACGGCCTGTAGGTTGCGTGGATCGTTGGCGAAGTCGGCGCGCTGCTGCGGGGAGAGTTGTTGCGCACCTTTCTGCCACGCGTCGGAGAGCGCGACGACGTGATCGATCTGGACCGCCGAGGACGTGTCCTGGCCGCGGACGAACCGGATCGTCATGCCGGTGTACGGGTCATCGAGCGTGCCCGACAGAACGGCACATCCGTTGGACCCCGGCTTGAGGGTGATGTCGGTCAGGTCGCGGCGCAGGATGTCGTTGCGGGTGTCGCAACCATTGTGTCCGCCGTCGACGGTGACGTCATCGGACCAGGCCTGCCCGAACAGGTCGCGGTCGTACCCGGTCTTGGGTGCGCGTCCCTTGACGGCCAGGGTGTTCAGCGTCTCGAGGGCGTTGTCCGCGGCCGGTACCGAGGCCACGGTGATCACGGCCGACGGGGCCGGCAGTGGCTCCTCGGTGGTCGCGACGGCCGAGGTCGTCTCGGGCGTCGGTGGTGTCGCGGCCACCGGTTCGGTGAGCCCGCAGCCGGCGGCGGCGAGTGCGAAGGCCGCGACGGGGCCGGCCGCGATCAGCCATCGAGCCGGCGGTGTCGAGCGTGGGACGGATTCGGGCATCGTCGAACTAACCTCTCATAGGGCCACTCATCATCATGACGCGCACTTGTCTCGACGGGCCTCGAGCTCCATATCGATCCTGAAGCGGCGCCGTTACACGCCCTCGACGTGACACGATTGCGACGGTCCGCGCCGATCCCTGCGTGCGATAATTCGGCGGTGAACCCAGAGCCGCGGGGCGGTGCGACATCCGAATTGATGAGGGAGTCGCTGCATTTCGCCGGTGTCGTCGTCGACGTCGCCGAGCGTCTGCCCGTCGCGGGCGGGGTCATCGGTGCGGTACGTACCAGGGCGCAGCAGTTCGTCGGCGACACCAGCGTGTGGGTCGCCACGACGACGCGGACGATTCTCGGTGCGGTCATCCGCGAGGTCGTCGGGGTCCTCACCGAGGAGGTCGACCTGACCGATCTCGTGTTGCGCAACGTCGACCTGCGCCGGCTCATCGCCGAGGTCCTCGCGGTCATCGATCTCGACGCGGTGATCGAGACCGTCGACCTCGATCGTGCTGTCGCGCAGGTGGATCTGATGAAGGCCATCGACCTGGTGGATCTCGATGCGGTGGCGACCAAGATCGACCTCGACGCGATAGCCGCGCGAATCGACATCGACGCCGTCCTCGACCGCGTCGATCTCGTCGGACTGGCTGAGGAGATCATCGACGGCGTCGACCTTCCCGACATCATCCGGGAGGCCAGCACCTCGGTCACCGCCGATGTGATGACCGACGTCCGGAGCACCAGTGAACGCGCCGACGACGCGGTCGCCAACGCGGTCAACCGCTTCCTGCGCCGCCGTGCCGCCGAGACCGTGGACGAACAGGGACGGGACGGTGCGGGCGGATGACGGCCGAACCCACACCGGACCACCCGGTGGTGCATCGTGCGCACGCCGTGCAGGACCGGGACAAGAACGCGGGGATCGTGAGTCGCGGTATCGCGGCCTTCCTCGACCTGCTCGTGGTCTGGACGATCCTGGGTGCGTGCTACCTCGGTCTCGCGCTGATGAAGTTCGTCATCACGGTCAGCGACTTCGACTTCCCCGAGGTCAATCTGTTCTTCACCACAACGGGTTTCGTGGTCACCTCGGTGCTGTATCTGGCCACGTGCTGGGAGGTGTCCGGCCGCACGCTGGGCTCGGTCGTGATGGGCCTGCGCGTGGTCAACGGCAAGGGTGTGCGCGTCCGGCCCTCGGTCGCGGTGCTACGGGCGCTGCTGTGCACGCTCTTCGCCATCGGTCTGGCGTGGGTGATCGTCGACCGTCGGCGTCGCTCGGTCGCCGACATCGTCTTCCGCACCCGGGTCATCTACTCTCGCTGACCGCTTTCAGCTGTGCCAGGCCCTTCTCGAAGTCCTTGCCGAGCATCTTGTCGAAGACGCCGAACAAGCCGCCGACGCGGCTGAACAGGGTCTGCTTGCCGTCCATCACCCAGGTGACCCGGGTGGCCTCGCCCTGGGGGACGAGTTCGAAGGTAACGGTGTTGGTGGCCTTCATCGGCTTCTCGAAGTCGAGTCGGACCTCGACCTCGCGCGGTGCGTCGACGCGGGTGATCTCCATGGCGCCGCGCCCGGCCTTCTTGTTGCCGGACCACGCATACTTCGCGCCGACACCGGACTCCGCGCCGGAGTATTCGCGATGCAGGTCGGGATCGACCCCCTCCCACGGGGACCAGTGGACCCACTGCCGAAAGTCGATCAGGTACGGCAGGATCGCGGCGGGCGCGGGGTCGACGACGATCGAGCGGGTGATGCGGAAGGTGGCGGCCATGGTGGCTCCTGAGGATGTGGTCGGGCTGTCGAGAAGTATGACACCGGCGGTGAGCGGAATTCATCGCTTCTCTCCCGGGTCGTGATGCGCGAGCGGGATACGGTGTGAGGCATGGGTGAACGGGCACGGCTGTCGGCCGTGGACTTACGGGACATGATCGTCGACGACGGGTCGTGGGAGTCGTGGGACACCTCGATCGTCCGTCCGGCGGTCACCTCCGACGGCGACGACCGTGCCTACGCCGACGATCTGGCGCGCGCCCGGGAGCGCAGCGGTTCCGACGAATCGGTGATCACCGGCGCCTGCCTGATCGGCGGTCACCGCGCGGCGATCGTCCTCAGCGAGTTCGGTTTTCTCGGTGGGTCCATCGGCCGCGACGCCGGATCACGAATCGTCGACGCGGTCGGCCGGGCCACCCGGGAAGGGCTGCCGCTGATCGCGTTGCCCGCATCGGGCGGCACCCGCATGCAGGAGGGGACCGCTGCGTTCCTCCAGATGGTCGCGATCACCGGGGCCGTCACCGCGCACAAGGCGGCCGGGCTCCCGTACCTCGTCTACCTGCGGCATCCCACGACCGGTGGGGTTTTCGCCTCCTGGGGGTCCCTCGGCCACGTCACCTGGGCGCAACCCGGTGCCCTCGTCGGGTTTCTCGGGCCCCGCGTCTACGAGGGGCTTTACGGCGAACCGTTCCCCGACGGTGTGCAGACGGCCGAGAACCTCGTCCGCACAACGGTCGTCGACGATGTGGTGGAACCGGAGGCCCTGGCCGGGCGTTTGTCGTCGGTGCTGCGGCTGCTGGCGCTGCATGAGAGCCCGACGCAGTCGGACACGGTCGTTGCGCCGCGCCCGACCCCGGACCAGGACGTCGATTCCGAAGACGCCTGGGCGAGTGTCCTCGCCACCCGTGAGCCGGGGCGGGCGGGGCTCATCGAGTTCCTGGCCCGGGGTGACTCGGCGACGCTCTCCGATGCGGGTCCACTTCGCTTCGCGCTGAGCAGTTTCGGCGGCAACGTGGCGCTGGTCGTCGGCTACGACCGGCTGTCCCAGGCGAACGGTGAACTGCCCGGTCCCCGGCATCTGCGCGAGGCGCGTCGGGCGATCATGGCGGCGGGTGACCTCGGACTGCCGGTCGTCACCGTCATTGACACCCCGGGCGCGGAGTTGTCGGTGATCGCCGAGGAAGGTGGACTGGCCGCCCAGATCGCCCGCTGCACAGTCGAATTGATCAAGGTTCCGGTGCCGACCGTCTCGGTGATGCTAGGCCAGGGCGCCGGCGGTGCGGCGCTGGCGCTGTTTCCGGCGGACCTGCGCGTCGCACGTGCCGACGCGTGGCTGTCGCCGTTACCACCGGAAGGAGCGAGTCTGATCGTCCATCGCGACCTCGACCATGCCGACGAGATGGCCGCTCGCCAGGGCATTCTCGCGGGACGGCTCGCAGCGCAGGGGATGGTCGACGTCATCGTCGACACCGACTCCGATGCGGACGCGCTGGCCGGGATCCGCGAGGCGATCGGCCGGTATCTCGCGAGTTCGCCGACGCCGGATCCGCGAGCGCGCGCCCGGGTACCCGCGGCGGACGTGCGATGACCAGGCGCATCGTCGCGGTCGGAGCGGTGCTCACCGACGACGAGGGTCGGGTCCTGCTCATAAAGCGGCGGAACCCGCCGCAGGCCGGGAAGTGGACGGTCCCGGGTGGGAAGGTCGAGCCCGGTGAGTCGATCGAAGCCGCCGTCGTCCGGGAGATGTTGGAGGAAACCGGATTTCACATCGATGTCGGGGAGTTGCTGTGGACGGTCGACATCCCCGGCCCCGACGACGTCGTGTTCGAAGTCCATGACTTCTCCGCGCGGATCGTCTCCGGGACACTGTGTGCCGGAGACGACGCCGCTGACGCCGGATGGTTCACCGCCCGAGACCTGACCGACCTCCCGCTGACGCGCGGGTTGCTTGCTCACCTCCGCGAGCACGGGGTGTTGGATTAGGCAGCCTCGGTCGGATGTGGACTGCTGCGACGGTGCCGATACGTCCCGCGGTATATTCTTCCGAATCGGGGGTGTGGGAAGGGGATTGTCTTGTCGGTTGAAGTGGATCCGGACAGCCTGAGAGTGGCGTCGGGGACGCTGGCTCAGCTTTCTGGAGAGGTCGATTCGGCTCCCTTCCTGGGCGCCGCCGAAGTTGCGGCGCAACTGGTGGGGAGCAGTGTGGGATCTGCACTCGGTGAGTCGAATACGGTGAGTACCCGCGCCAAGCAGGTGGTCAAGGCGAGGTATGACCAGTTCGCGAGTCTCCTGTCGCTGTCGGCGGACACCTACAGCGACTCTGACGCGGAGGCCGCAGCTCGCATCGCGGGTGTTCCCGACATCAACTCCGCGACAAGCGGTAGGTGAGTGTGGCCACTCCCAGTGACGTTCTGAGTTGGAACGTCGACTCCCTGCGAGAGTTGTCCACACGGGCCGCTGCGATCGCCGATGCAATGGTCGGAACGTCAAAGACAATGCGAGACACGATCTATGATCTGGCCTGGACAGGCGGTGGGCGACAAGCTGCTGAAGACCGGGCCGAACGAGAACGAGAGCAGATCGGCGCGGTGGCGTCCGGCTACGACGCGCTCTCAGCCGCGGCGGCCGGCGCTCATGGTGCGATGTCGCATCCTGTTGCCGAGATTCGTTCGATCATTCAGAACTACGTGATTCCCCCTGTCACACTCACTGATTCATGGGTCGTCGAAGGCGTCGATGACTGGAGTTCCGAAGCAGGACTGCAGCTGGCTCGACTCGGCGGATTGGTGTCGTCTCTCGTTGGCGCCGACGCCACCTGGGGTGCCGAGGTCGCCGAGGCGAATCAGACTCTCGCGACCATGGCGCCAGAGGAAGCACTGACGTCTGCGCTCGCGGTGATCATGGACTCCAAACGTCACAGTCCGCGCGCAGATCCTGAACGCATGCGTGCCTCCGCGGCTGCCTTCGAGGAGGTATTCGGGCGCGAACCATCCGGCCCGGTCGATTGGAAGACCGCCGAGGCGCTGAATCCCAACAGTTACGACCCGAAATACCAAGGCGTGGGACCCGGAATAAAGGTCGCGCGCATCGAACCGGTGCCCGGGCAAGGTGTTGTACGCGCAGCACTGTACATACCAGCGGCCGAGGTGTTCAATGCTCCGCACTACGACCTGGGGGACGATCGGGCAGAGGTTCCGAACTTCGACCCGGAGCATGCCCGTGTCGTCATGTACGTGGACTATGAGAATGGCCTGATCGTCACGAGGCAGAATCCCTCGGTCGACACGAGTGGAGAGGTTCGGGTCGGTGAGCCTGAGGTTCAGGCACAGCAGCGACCCGATGGATCGGTCATGATTCAGTACGACGCGGTCAACCCGTTCGCGCCGCCCGGCTCCTCGGTCACCGGCCACACCGTCAACGGCTCGCTTGTCCTTCAACCGACCAGCGGAAACCCCGGCACTGCTCGGATCATTGCCGGTGGTGAGATCACCGATTATCCGTCGGTCGAGATCTACCAGGACAATTCGGCCGGACAGAGCCGCCCCATGCTGATCGACGCGGCCGACTCCGGCAGTGCAGTGGGGCCGTTGTTCAACCTGCCGGGCTACCACGAGGTCGGCGGGGGCCGAGCGATGATGGACCCCTTCAAGGCCGACTTCGACGACCCGGACTGGGAACGGAACAGACCGACGAACCTCGGAGACCCGGACAATCCCCCCACCGTTGTCATGGTGCGATAGTGTCGCGGCCGATGAAGCATCGTGCGCTACTGGCGGATTCCAGGTTTTGGCAGGCAGCCACCGTGGCCGTACCGGTCTCGGTGGTATTCGCCATTTTCGTCTTCATGATTCTGGCCGGGGTCACGGACCGACTGAATCCGGAGTGGTCGTCGTCACTGGGAGTGGTGATAGGCATTGCAGGGGTGGTCCTTCTGGCGATCGCTGTCGGCCTATGGTGGCGCCGAACGCCGAGGTGTGCGGGAGCAGCTCTGGGTGTCTTGGCCGCGAGTGTGGTGGTCGCGTATGTCGCGTTGGTGACACTGTGGTGACGAACCCGTCGACGAGGTATCGACGTGAGGACTGGTTCGGACCGGAATCATTCTGCGCGGTGGTGATCGGTCTGTTCCTTATGTCCTTGCCCTACACCGGATTGGCCCCGCGGGAAGCGGTGTGGTTGATCGTCACGCCACCACTCGTGGGTACAGCACTCGTCGCGCTGAGCGCGACGCCGGTTCGAGGTACGCGTACCGTTCGACGCGTCGGAACCGGCCTCCTCGCGGCGGGTGCCGGAGCCATCATCTCGATACCCGCCCTTGTGGCCGGGGCTGCACTGGGATCGGCCATCGCGTGAACAGCGACGCGCACCGGATGGCGGCGTGGGTGACCACGGCCGGTGGTGCCCGTTGCCCATCGTGTGGAAGATGGGGGACATGACCGAACTCCTGCCCCTGGATCCCGACCAGCTGCTCACGACGACGCGATCGGTGCGCAAACGCCTCGACTACGACCGCCCCGTCCCCCTCGACGTGGTCAAGGAGGCCCTCGAGGTCGCATTGCAGGCGCCGACCGGGAGCAACAGCCAGACCTGGCACTGGATCGTGCTCACCGACCCTGAGCTCAAGCAGAAGGTCGCCGACTACTACGCGCAGTCCTTCTCCCACTACTACGCCGCCCAGCAGCCGCGCGACGAGACCGGCAAGCGGGTCGCGTCGAGCGCGCAATACCTCGCCGACACGATGGGTCAGGTTCCGGTGCTGGTCATTGGTGCCATCTACACCGGCGGTGACCTGCCCGAGGGCAACCAGGCCGGCGTCTGGGGTTCGCTGCTGCCCGGCGCCTGGAGCCTGCAGCTGGCCCTGCGTGCCCGCGGCCTGGGCTCGGCGTGGACCACGCTGCACCTCGCCCACGAAAAGGAGATCGCCGAATTGCTCGGCATCCCGGCGGGCATCCACCAGGGCGTCCTGCTGCCGGTGGCCTACTACACGGGCACCGACTTCAAGCCGGCTCCGCGCAAGCCCCTCGACTCGGTGCTTCACATCGACGGCTGGTGAGTAGAGTGCGGATCACCATGTCCGCCACGAGTGACACACCACCGGTCGAGGCGGGGGACGACCCCCGCCCGCCGACGCGTCGCACCCAGGCCAAGGCGGCCCGCCGCGCCGAGCTGCTCACCGCGGCGGCCCGGCAGATGGCCGAACGCGGATTCGCCGGGGTGCGTCTCGAGGACATCGGGCGCGCGGTCGGGGTGAGCGGGCCCGCCATGTACCGGCACTTCTCGTCCAAGACCGAACTACTGGACGAGATGCTCGTCGACATCAGTCAACGGCTGCACGACGGGGGCGCCGAGGTCGTCGACCGCGGTGGACCGCCGTCCCAGACGTTGTTGGCGCTCATCGGTTTTCACATCGACGTGCTCGTCACGAAACCCGACCTGATCGTGGTCCAGGACCGGGATCTGTCGTCGACGACACCCGAGGCCAATCACCGGGTCCGACTGCTGCAGCGCCGATATGTCGAACGCTGGGTCGACGTCGTGATCGCCGTCTACGAGGGGGAGGGCCGCACCATGGACCGGGCCGAGGCCCGCGTCCGCGTGCACGCGACGTTCGGCCTGCTGAACTCCTCACCGCGGTTGCCCGACTACGACGAGACGCAACTGCGGCGTCTGCTCACCGCGATGGCCTTGGCCGCGCTCGGCTGCCGGGTCTGATCAGCGGAGCTCGCGGCGCAACACCTTGCCGGTCGCGCTGCGCGGGAGAGCGCCGACGATCTCGATCTCGCGCGGATACTTGTATGCGGCCATCCGTTTGCGGCAGAACTCGATGAGTTCGGTCGCGCTGACCTCCGCGCCCGGTTGCAGGGCGACATAGGCACGCGTCGACTCGCCACGGTAGTCGTCGGGGATCCCGACCACCGCCGTCTCGCGTACCGCCGGGTGTGATTGCAGCACCTGTTCTATCTCGAACGGCCAGATCTTGTACCCGGACGCGTTGATCAGGTCGTTGCTGCGGTCGATGACGTAGAACCAACCGTCGGCGTCCATGAATCCCACGTCGCCGGTGCGCATCTCGCCGTTCATCAGTGCCGAGCCGCCATCGTCCACCTGACCCCAGTAGCCGGCGGCGATCTGTGGTCCGGCCGTGACGATCTCACCGAACGTCCCCGGTGGCACCGGGTCCCCGTTCTCGTCGACGACCCGGGCCGTCGTGTCGAAGATCGGCAGACCCACCGAGAGAGCACCGGTTTCGGGGTCGACCGGCGCGAGGACGCCGGGCGGGACCATGTGCGTCGGCGACGTCGACTCGGTCTGGCCGTATACGTTGTGGATCATCCCGCCGAGGCGTTCGGCGACCCGTTCGGCGACCTCGGGTGGTACCGGTGCGCCACCCGAATAGCGGAGTCGGAGTGAGCTGAACGCCTCGGGCGACGCGTCGGGGTGATCGGCGAGCGCGATGTACGCGGTGATCGCGGCGACGGAGAAGGCCGGGCGCCAGACGCGCACGGCGTCGAGGACCAGACCGGCGTCGAAACGGTGGGTGAGGATGAGTGGCGATCGCAGGGACAGCGCCAGCATCACCGAGCCCACCAGTCCGGTGACGTGGAAGACCGGCGACATGCACAGGATCGGTTCACCGGACTTCAGGCCGGTCCAGTCGCGATATGCCTGCGCGCTGAACGCGAGATTGCGGTGCATCAGCTTGGCGCCCTTGGGTGGGCCGGTGGTACCCGACGTCGGAGCCAGTACGGCGACGTCGTCCGGTGCGGGCACATGCCGACTCACCTCACGCGAACCCGTGGCGATCAGGTCGAGGAGTTCGACGGTCCCGGCGGCGGCCGGTACCCGGGACACCTCGAACACGCGCCGGAGATCGTCGTTGCCGGCGAAGTCGAGCGGGGAGACGGTGATGACGAGTCCGATGGACCCGGTCCCCGCGATCTCATCGGCCACCTCCGCATGCACGTTGTCGAGGACGAGCAGCGCGCTCGGCGTGAAATCGTCCAGCGCCCTACGGAACTCGGAACGCTTGTACATCGGACTGATGAGCGCGGCGACGCCACCCGTCTTCCAGGCCGCGAGAAGCCCGAGGGCGATCGACGGTCCGTTCTGCACGGCGATGCCCAGCCGGTCGCCGGCCGCGAAACCGTGTGCCTGCAGAGCGTGGGCGAGGGCGTCGGATGCGGCGTCGAGGTCGGCCCAGCTGAGTGTCGCGCCGAAGTAGCGGATCGCCGGACCGTCCGGCGCCGCCGCGAGGGCCGCGTCGAACATGTCGAGCGGGGACCCGAATTCGACATCGAGATGCTCGGACAGTCCGGACGGGTAGTGGGCCAGCCAGGGACGGCTCTCGTAGGCGTTCATGCGTAGGTGCGTTCGGCGCGACGCGCGGGAAGCGACAGGTTGTGGACCACGAGACGAGTCTACGAAAAACAGGCGGCTCCCCATAAGCTGTTCAGCGTGGTCGAACAACCGGTGACCGACAGCGGCGCCGCCGTGCGCGAGCTGCGCAAGCAGGCGGGCGTGACGCTGCGCGGACTGGCGGCCGGTATCGGGGTGAGCGTCGGGACGATGAGTGCCATCGAGAACGGCAAGGTCGGGCTCACCGTCGACCGCCTGCGCGAGATCGCGCAGTGCCTGGACGTGCCCGTCGCCCGTTTCCTCGAGCCACCGGGATCGGCGAACACCGCCCCCGAGGGAGACCCGGCGGACTGGCGTGTGTTCACACCGCTGGCGCTCGACCCGGTGCTGGAGTCGGCCATCGACGTCTTCGAGGAACTCGGCTACCACGGCGCGACGATGCGACTGATCGCCGCCGGAGCCGACATCAGCGTCGCCGGCATCTACCACCACTACCCGAGCAAACAGCACCTGCTCGTGGCACTGGTCAACATTGCACACGCTGACCTGGCACAACGCCTCGACGCGGCCGGTGAGGGCGTCGACGCGGTGACTGCGTTCGCGAACATGGTGGAGGCGCTGACCCTGTTCCACGTCGAGCGTCGCGCGCTGGCACTGGTCCTGGCGACCGAGCTGCGCCGCCTCGAGGAACCCAATCGGACACACCTGCAGGCGTCGATGGCACAGATCGAGGGGCGCCTCCTCGATACGGCTCGACGCGCCGCCGACCTCGGTTCGTTCCGGTCCGGGGACCTGTCGGTGGCGACCAAGGCCATCGTCACGATGTGCATGGCCGTCCCGACCTGGACCGACGACGCCGACGCGGTGCAGGGCCGTCGTATCGCCCGTCAGTACGCGAGTCTCGCGCTCGACATGGTGGGCTTCCACTCCGGCCCCTAGTGTCGTAGGTCGTCATCGTGCATGCCGGGAGACACCCCCGGCTGGCGAATGTTCAGTTCTTCTGAACTCACCGTCTGTACTGGGCTTTCCCTCTCTTCCCTGACAAACCCTGAGACATCACGGGTTTGGCCTCTTGACGGCGCTGCGATCGGGTGCGATGCTCGTCACAATGAACTTCCCGAGCGAGCGCTCGAAAAGTTCAGTCCACAACTTTCAGTTCGCGACCCGGAACCCCCGGTTCCGCTCAGGTTCGAATCAAAGGAGATGAGATGACCGAGATCGCTGCGCCGTCCATGGGAGACCTGCTGGGTGCCGACACCCCGTCGAACTGGGGCAAGTGGGGACCCGACGACGAGGTGGGCGCGCTGAACTACCTCGACGCGAGCGAGGTGCTGCGCGGTGTCGGGCACATCAAGTCGGGTGAGACCTTCACCCTGCAGATCGAGATGGGCCGCAAGGAGAGCCCCGGCGACCCGCTGTGGCCGGGCCGCGAGGGCATCAACCGCACCAACATCCTCGACGAGTCGTCGTGGGACGGCGAGGGCGCGCCGCAGTTCCCCGGTGGTCTGCACTACGCCGACGACACCGCGAACATCTTCCTGCAGGGCTCCACGCAGTACGACGCCCTCGGTCACGTCTGGTACGACGGCAAGCTCTACAACGGCTACGACGCCCGCAGCACCGTCGACGCGCTGGACAAGGCGTCCGTCCTGCCGATCGCCGAGAAGGGAGTCGTCGGTCGCGGCGTGCTGATCGACATGGCCCGCTACCGCGGCAAGAAGTACCTGGAGAAGGGGGAGACCTTCGACCACAACGATCTCGAAGCAGCCGCGGCCGCACAGGGTGTCACCATCGAGCCGCACGATGTCCTGATCATCCGCACCGGATGGCTGACCTACTGGTACGAGCTGAACAATCCGGAGGAGTTCTACGACGGGTTCTGTGAGCCCGGCCTGACCTACTCCCGTGAGCTGGTGCAGTGGTTCCAGGACAAGGAGATCCCGAACCTGGTCACCGACACCATCGCCAACGAGGTCACCACCGATCCGGAATCCGGTGTGGCACTTCCTCTTCACAACGCCCTCATGCGCAACCTGGGTGTCGTGTTCACCGAGATCGTCTGGCTCGAGGAACTCGCCGAGGCGTGCGCGGCCGACAACCGCTGGAGCTTCCTCTACGTCGCGGCTCCGCTCAAGGTCGTCAGCGGCACCGGCGCACCGGTGAACCCCGTCGTCATCCGTTGAGCAACAACCTGAGTCATTCGCTGAAAGAGGAACGTCAGACATGAGTGTCTACGACGAGAAGGTGTGGCTGCGCCACTACCGCGAGCAGGATCTCGCGCCGCGGACCATCGAATTCGACACCGCGCTGGACATGTTCGCGGCCACGGTCGCGCGCAACCCGGAAGCCGACCTGATCCGCTACTTCGACGGATCGATCACGGCCGGTGAGCTCGACGAGCTCACCGACGCGTTCGCCGTCGGCATCCTGGATCTCGGGTTCACTCCGGGCGACCGTGCAGTGGTCTATGCCCAGAACATCCCGCAGTTCGTCATCGCGCAACTCGGCATCTGGAAGGCCGGCGGTATCGCGGTCTCGGCCAACCCGATGTACCGCAGTCGCGAACTCGCCGAGATCCTCGTCGATTCCGGCGCGACCGTGCTGGTCGCGATGCAGCAGCTGTACCGCGATGTCGCGCAGGAAGCACTGCGCGACAACAAGACCGCGGTGCGGACCGTGATCACCACTTCGGAGCTGGAGTACCAGAGCGCGAACAGCGGAACCCTGACCGGGGTCGAGAAGATCGAGTGCCCGGACACGGTGGACCTGGCGTCGATGCTGGCGAAGTACCGCGGTCAGCGGCCGCCGAAGGCCGACCTGACCGGCGACAGCGTTGCGTTCCTGACCTACACGTCGGGAACCACCGGGCCGCCCAAGGGCGCGATGACCACTCATCGCAACGTGGTCTTCAACGCGCAGACCTACCGCGACTGGGTCGGCGTCGATGCCGATGACGTGATCCTCGGTGTGGCACCGCTCTTCCACATCACCGGTCTCATCGCGCACATCGCACTCGCCGAGCTGACCGGTGCGCCGCTGGTCCTGATGTATCGAATGGATCCGGCGGACACCATCGCGACGATCGCGCGGGAGAAGGCGACCTTCACGGTCGGCTCGATCACGGTGTTCATCGCGCTGATGAACGTGCCGGACGTCGACCCGGCGTCGCTGGCGAGCCTGTCGAAGATCTACTCCGGCGGGGCGCCGATCCCGCCGAGCACGATCGCGGAGTTCCAGGAACGGTTCGGGCACTACATCCACAACGTGTACGGCCTGACCGAGACCACCTCGCCGTCGCATGCGGTTCCGTTCGGGGTCACGGCCCCGGCCGACGAGGAGACCGGCGCCACCTCGGTGGGAGTTCCCGTCTACGACACGATCGTCCGGATCATCGACGAGCAGGGCAACGACCTGCCTGCCGGCGAGGTCGGCGAGCTGGTGACCAGTGGACCACAGGTGGTCGCCGGCTACTGGAACAAGCCGGAGGCCACCGCCAAGGGCATCCCGAACGGCACACTGCACACCGGCGACGTCGGATACATGGACGCCGACGGATGGTTCTACATCGTCGACCGCAAGAAGGACCAGATCAACACCAGCGGTTTCAAGGTGTGGCCTCGCGAGGTCGAAGACGTTCTGTACGAGCACCCGTCGGTTCGGGAGGCGGCCGTCATCGGTGTGCCGGACTCCTACCGCGGCGAGACCGTGAAGGCGTTCGTGAGTCTGCGACCCGGCACCGACGCCACGCCGGAGGAGCTGATCGAGCACTGCAAGACGCGGATGGCGGCGTACAAGTACCCGCGTGAGGTCGTGGTGATGGCCGACATCCCCAAGACGGCCACCGGCAAGCTGCTGCGTCGCGAACTCCGGACGGTGTCACAGTGATTCGTCCGGATCTGACCGTCCGCACTCCGGCCGAGACCCTCGACCTCCGGCCGTCGGCGAAGGCGCTCGAACTGCGGGATGAACTCATCGCGTTCATGCACTCCGACGTCTTCCCGGCGGAGGAGCGCTATGAACACGAGCGTGGTGTCGCCGGCCCCGACGACCACGACGTCCCGGCGGTCGTCGAAGAGCTGAAGCAGAAGGCACGGGCGCGTGGGCTGTGGAATCTGTTCCTGCCGTCGGAATCCGGGATCAGCCAGCTCGACTACGCCGGTCTGGCCGAGATCACCGGCTGGAGTCTGCATCTGGCTCCCGAGGCGATCAACGGTCAGGCGCCCGACACCGGCAACATGGAGCTGCTGCACCTGTTCGGCACCGACGAGCAGAAGAAGACGTGGCTCGAGCCGCTCCTCGACGGCACGATCCGGTCGGCGTTCTCGATGACCGAGAAGGACGTCGCGAGTTCCGACGCGACGAACATCGAGACCAGCATCGATCGCGACGGCGACTCCTACGTCATCAACGGCCGGAAGTGGTGGACGAGTGGCGCGGCCGACCCGCGCTGCAAGCTGCTCATCGTGATGGGTAAGACCGATCCCGAGGCCGCAACCCATCGGCAGCAGTCGATGGTGCTGGTCCCGATCGACACCCCGGGAGTCACCGTGGTGCGCGACGTGCCGGTGTTCGGTCGTCACGACCAGCACGGCCACGTCGAGGTCGTGTACGAGAACGTCCGTGTCCCCGTCGAGTACCTGCTCGGTGAGGAGGGCGCCGGATTCGCCATGGCGCAGGCGCGACTCGGGCCGGGTCGCATCCACCACTGCATGCGGGCGCTCGGCGCCGCCGAACGAGCCCTGCACCACCTGGTCCAGCGGTCGAAGGGGCGCGTCGCCTTCGGTAAGCCGTTGGCCGAGCAGGGCGTCGTCCAGCAGCAGATCGCCGAGTCGCGCATCGCGATCGACCAGGCGCGCCTGCTGTGCCAACTGGCCGCCAAGACGATCGACGAACTCGGCAACAAGGCTGCCGCACCGTACGTCTCGGCAGCCAAGGTGTCGGTGCCGCGGGTGGCGCTCGAGGTCATCGACCGTGCGATCCAGGTCCACGGGGGCGCGGGCGTCAGCGACGACGTGCCACTGGCCGCGATGTACGGATGGCACCGCGCGATGCGCATCTTCGACGGTCCCGACGAGGTGCATCTCCGCACGATCGCCAAGTCGGAACTGCGACGGTGAGCGTTTTCTGCTGATTGAATCGGCGCCGTATGGGGTGTGCTGGTTTTGCTGCTGGTTGAGCCGGCGCCGTGTGGGGTGGGGTGTGGTGGTTTTGCTGCTGGTTGAGCCGGCACCGTGTGGGGTGGGGTGTGCTGGTTTTGCTGCTGGTTGAGCCGGCACCGTGTGGGGTGGGGTGTGCTGGTTTTGCTGCTGGTTGAGCCGGCACCGTGTGGGGTGGGGTGTGCTGGTTTTGCTGCTGGTTGAGCCGGCGCCGTATGGGGTGTGGTGGTTTTGCTGCTGGTTGAGCCGGCGCCGTGTGGGGTGGGGTGTGGTGGTTTTGCTGCTGGTTGAGCCGGCACCGAGCGGAGCGAGGAGCCGTGTCGAAGCCACTTCGCGACCGGTCGAATGAATCCTCGGCGGAGGGAGTGCGTCCGGGGGCCGACCGATCTAGTCTGGGCGCTCAGGTCGCGACGCCGCGTGCGCGATCGATCGACCAGCCGTCGGCGAGGAGTGCACCGTGAATGCAGGCGATCCCAACCGGCATCAGGGCGGTCAGTGGTCGCAGGCCCCACAGGGACCGCCGCCGTCCGGTGGAACCCCCGGCAACCCAGGCGAGACCACCCAGTTCCAGGGCGGCCCGCCCACCGGTGGGGTCCCCGGGCAGCAGTGGGGTCCTCCGGGACCGCAGAACCAGTACCCGACCGGTGGCTGGGGTCCCTCACCCGGCATGGGTCCACAACGGATGGGGCCGCGGCCCGATCTGTCGGTGATCTTCGCCCTCGCCGCGGCGGTCGCCGGCGTCGTCACCTACTTCATGGGTTTCGTCAGCTGGGTGTCGGTGTCGGTGGGAGCCGAGCAGGAACTCGACCGGTGGGGTCGCGACTTCGAGGAAGGACAGGGCGGCATCCCGGCCTTCTTCTCCTACGAGATCGTGCTGAACCCGGGCAAGTTCTTCATCCTGCTCGGGGCGGTGGGGGTCGCGACGACGCTCGTCCTGGTACCGCGATACCGGAAGGTGCTGCCCTTCCTCGCTGTGATCGCGCTCGCCGGGTGGCTGGCACTGTTCGCGTCGGCGTTGATCATGCCGCCGTTCCTCGACCTCGGCGCCGGCGCCATCGTCGGCCTCATCTTCGGATTCCTGCAGGTGGCCCTGCTGATGACGGCGTCGTTCTTGTACGGTCTGAGGAAGGATGACGCCACCCCTTCCTGACGGACACGCGCGGTCGGCGGGTCTCGTCGAGGACCCGCTGGTGGATGCGCTTCGCCGTGCGGGGTGCGTGTTCGCCGAGGACGAGGCCGGGTTGATCCGCCGACATGCTCGTGACTCGGCCGAGCTCGACGAGATGGTCCGGCGCCGCGTCGCGGGTGAGCCGCTCGAACATCTGCTGGGCTGGGTGCAGTTCGGCGATCACCGCTTGAGTGTCGGCCCAGGAGTGTTCGTGCCGCGTCAGCGGTCGCTGTTGCTGGCGGAAGAAGCTGTCCGGGCCGCCGATGAGCGGACGGGACCTGTTGTCGTGGAGGCGTTCTGCGGGGTGGCGCCGATCGCCTCGGTGGTGGCCTCGTCGGTCGCTGACGCGAGAGTGCACGCATCTGACATCGACGCCGCCGCGCTCGTCCATGCCCGTCGCAATCTGCCCGGTGGCACCTGGATACATCAGGGGTCCGGTTTCGACGCGATGCCCGCGTCGCTGCAGGGACGCATCGATGTGGTCGCGGCCGTCCCGCCGTATGTTCCCGAGCACGCCTTCGGCCTCCTCGCCCCGGAGGCGCGCGACCACGAGCCCCGACGTGCCCTCACCGGAGGCGTGGACGGGCTCGACCACGTCGATGCGCTGATCGTCGACGCGCAGATCTGGCTGTCCGATGACGGAGTGCTGCTCATCGAGATGAACGTCGCACAGTTCGACGAGGTGGCCCGGCGGCGCCGGTCGGGGGAGTTCGTCGTCGACGCGACGTCCGGCGACGACGGCCAGACGGTGGTGGCCGTTCTCACGCGGCGCCACTGAAATCCGCCCCTGAAATCCACCCCGCCCGAGATCCGCCCCAGAAATCCGCCCCGGCACGAGATCCGCCCGCAAGAACCGACCCTGAGAACAACCCTCCAGCGCCCCGCCGGCGACATATCGCCGCCGAGAGGCCCCTGCGGGGTCGTTTTCCGGGGTGGATTTCGGGAGCGGGTGGTTTCCAGGGGTGGTTTCCAGGGGTGGTTTCCAGGGGCAGATTTCCGGGGCGGTTTTCGGGCCGGGTACCGACGTTCGTCAGACGCCCAGGGCCTGACGCAGCCGGCTGACCTCCGCCCGGTACTTCTCGACGTTGCGCATCTTCACACTCTCGTAGCCGCGCACCATGTCCGGCAATCCGGCGAGTTCGACGACGGTCGGCAACTGCGACTCGCGGACCTTCCCACTCTCCATCGCGGCCAGCAGTGCGTCGACCATCTCGCGGTACTCGATGATCAGCGCACGTTCGGTGCGGCGGATCTCGTTGCGGCCGAACGGGTCGAGTGCCGTCCCGCGAAGTCGCTTCATCGACGCGAGGGACTTCAGCGGACGGTTCGCCCAGCCGCCGAGGGTCATCTTCTCGCGCATGCCCATCCGGCGCAGTGTCGGCGGATGCAGGCGAACGGCGACCTCGGCATCGTCACCGAACTCCTCGGCCACCTTCGCCGCGAACGCGGCGTCCTGCGTCAGCCGTGCCACCTCGTACTCGTCCTTGTACGCCATCAGCTTGTACAGGTTGCGCGCGACGGCGTCGGTCAACTCGCCACTGCCCACGCCCCGGTGCACCCGCTCGACGACGTCGAGATACTCACGCGCGTAACGCTCGTCGGCGTAGGCCGTCAGCTCGTCGTAGCGGAGGGCGACGGTGCGTGCCGACTCGTCGCCGAAGCCGCCTGCACGGACGACGCCCATCGCGTGCTCGGACGGTTCGGGTGCCGCGGTCGCGTCGCCGTGCAGCGAGGCGATGGTCGCCGACACCGCGTCCGCGTCGGCAACTGCCTGACGCCCCCGTCGGAATGCCTGCACGTTGGCATCGACCGCGACCCCGTTCAGCTCGATCGCACGCTCGATCGACGAGGCCGAGATCGCCAGCGCGCCGGCCTGGTACGCGGCTCCCACCATCACCATGTTGGCGAACTGCCCGTCACCGAAAAGGGCCGTCGACAATGCCCCGGAATCCAGGTAGAGGCCGCGTGTCACGTGAGCGTCG
The DNA here is from genome assembly GCF_024733855.1 of Gordonia sp. GONU. Classification (NCBI taxonomy): domain Bacteria; kingdom Bacillati; phylum Actinomycetota; class Actinomycetes; order Mycobacteriales; family Gordoniaceae; genus Gordonia; species Gordonia sp. GONU. The sequence goes on along the minus strand of NZ_JANRHB010000011.1, from coordinate 34,116 downwards.
ATCGCCGAATGGATCGCGGTCTCGGCGGGGAAGCCCACCGAGGTGTCGATGACCATGAGCCCGGTGGGCACCTGCGTCGTGGACACCACGGCGACGGTCTTCTCGGGGGCCGCGACCTTCAGGTTGACCGGGTCGGTTCCGACCAGCGGGTCGCAGACGAGGTAGAGGTCGCAGTCGTCGGTGGCCACCTTCGCCGCCTGTTCGACGTCGTACGGCGCGACCTTGATGTCGCTGACGACGGCGCCGCCCTTCTGCGCCAGGCCCGTCATGTCGACGGTGCGGGCGGCGTGACCGTCGAGCACCGCAGCCGTTGCCAGCACCTGAGACACCGTCACCACGCCGGTGCCGCCGATGCCGGTGATCCGCAGGGAGAAGGTGTCGCGCACCGCCGGGAGGGACGGTTCTGGCAGCAGCGCATCGGGAATGTCGCCGGCGCGCTGCCGGGTGCGCGTCGCGCCCGGTGTGACGGTGACGAAGGAGGGGCAGTCGCCCTTCAGGCACGAATAGTCGAGGTTGCAGGAACTCTGGTCGATCTGCGTCTTGCGTCCGAACTCGGTGTGCACCGGATGCACGGACAGGCAGTTCGACTTCTCACCGCAGTCGCCGCACCCCTCACAGATCCGCTCGTTGATCATCACGCGCGTGGTGGGGGTGGGCATGGTGCCGCGCTTGCGCTTACGGCGCTTCTCCGCGGCGCAGTGCTGATCGTGGATGAGCACGGTCACGCCGGGGACACCGGCGAGTTCGGTTTGCACCTCGCCCAGCTCGTCACGATGACGGACCTCCACGTCTTTCGGAAGACCCAGTGCACGAGTACGTTTCGGGTCATCGGAGGTCACGACGATCCGGTGGACGCCCTCGTCGAGCAGGAGGGACGTCAACCGGGGGAGGTCCATCGCGCCGACCGGGTCCTGGCCGCCGGTCATCGCGACCGTGCCGTTGTAGAGCAGCTTGTAGGTGATGTTCTCGCCGGACGCGACCGCGGCCCGCAGCGCCAGCGAACCCGAGTGCATGAAGGTGCCGTCGCCGACGTTCTGCACGAAGTGGTCGGCCGACACGAACGGCGCCATACCGATCCACTGCGCGCCTTCGCCGCCCATCTGCGTGATGCCGGCGACATCGCCGACCTGGCGCGGGTCCATCAGCAGAACCATGGCGTGACAACCGATCCCGGCGCCGACGAGGGTGTCCTCGGAGACCTTGGTCGAGCTGTTGTGCGGGCACCCGGAACAGAAGTACGGCGTGCGGACCGCAAGGGGTAGTTCGATCCTGGTGCGACGCCGCGACCGCTTCTCGATCCACGCCTGCGCGGCGTCGACGTGATGCCGTGCGAGACGGTCGGCGAGACCGCGGGTCACGGCGTCGACGTCGAGTTCGCCGAACCGGGAGAACAGCGTCGAACCGTCCTCGTGGACCTTGCCGACGATGCGGGGTGCACGCGGGTGGCGGAACAGGATGTCGCGCATCATCGTCTCGATGAAGTCGCGCTTCTCCTCGATGACGATGACCTCGTCGAGATCGCCTCTGGCGGTGTCGAACATGAAGCGGTTCAGGATGTCCCGCTCGATCGGATAGACCATCCCGAGCTTGAGGATCCGGATGCCGAGGCGGCGCAGATCGTCGTCGCTGATGTGCATGAGGCGCAGGGCTTCTCGAAGGTCGAGGTAGGTCTTGCCTGCGGCGACGATGCCGATCCGATCGTCGGGTGTGGACACCACGATCTGGTTGATCCCGTTGAGCCGCGCGTACTCCTGCGCGCGGGGGATGCGGGTGGTGAGCTGATTCTGCTCGAGTTCCATCAGGTTGGTACCGAGAAGCCGGCCGCTCGGGACATGCGGGCTACGCCCGAGATCTCCATAGGTGGGGATGATCCGATCGGGATCCACATGGGCGGTCGACGAGCCGTCGGCGACGTGGGCCGAGATCTTCAGCGAGGTCCACAGTCCGCTGACGCGACTCATGATCGCCGCGTGCACGCCGAGGTCGAGGATGTCCTGCGAGTCGGCCGGGTAGAGGATCGGGATGTAGAGGTCGGCCAGGGCCATCTCCGACGCGCACGGCACCGTCGAGGACTTGGCACCCGGATCGTCGCCGACCAGGGCCACCGCACCGCCGGACGGGTGCGTGCCGACCAGATTGGCGTGCCGGATCGCGTCGGTGGCGCGGTCGAGGCCGGGGGCCTTGCCGTACCAGTAGCCGACGACGCCGTCGCGGGACGTGCCGTCGGGAGCAGCGCTCAGCTCGGCAACCTGGGCGGCCACCTGCGAACCCATCACCGAGGTCGCGGCGATCTCCTCGTTCAGGCCGGGGCGGTGGACGATGTCGTAGGGCGCGAGCAGGTCGCGGCGACGAGCGAGTTCGAGGTCGTAACCGGCGAGGGGAGAGCCCTCGTAGCCGGAGATGAACGACGCGGTGGTCAGGTTCTGGCGACGGTCGACGCGAGCGCGGTCGCGGACCATGCGGACCAGGGCCTGGATGCCGGAGAGGTAGATCGTGCCCGACTCACGGGTATAGCGGTCATCGAGCGAGAACCCGTCAGGAAGGGGCTCGGCCGAGCGTGTTGCTGACAAGCCGGTTTGTGGGGTCGGCACGTGCTGGAAGCGTGCGCGGTCGTCTGCGAGGGTCATGGGGTTACCTGGCCTTCTATGTGCGGTGGCCGGTCCGGTCGTGCCGGGGATCGACGCATCGGTTGTGGCGGCCCGGGGGTGGTGGGCCTGCCACCACAGTACGAGATGACGTGACGCGCGTCACGTTGAATGGGCTCGGTGGCGGGGGCTTCGACGCGGTGCCTCGCTTCGCTCGGTACCGGCTCAGCCGGCGGGGGCGGGGGTGACACGGACCACTCCATGGCGTACGATTCCGTTCAGTTAATCCCTACTAACTGAAGGGTCGATGGTGACCAGCACGCTCGACGGCTTCCGGGCCGCGCACCAGCAGAATCTCGACCTGCTCAACCAGCGTCTGACGACGGTGTCCGCCGGCGGCGGGGCCAAGGCGCGCGAACGCCACGTCGCCCGCGGCAAGCTGCTGCCGCGCGACCGAGTCGACGGGCTGCTCGATGTGGGCTCGCCGTTCATCGAGGTGGCTCCCCTCGCCGCGTTCGGGATGTACGACGACAAGGCTCCGGCCGCGGGCGTCATCGCCGGCGTCGGCCGGGTGGCCGGCCGGGAATGCATGATCGTCGCCAACGACGCCACGGTCTCGGGTGGCACCTACTACCCGGTCACGGTGAAGAAGCACCTGCGCGCGCAGGAGATCGCCGCGGCCAACCGGTTGCCCTGCATCTACCTCGTCGACTCCGGCGGCGCGATGCTGCTGCAGCAGGACGAGGTCTTCCCGGATCGCGATCACTTCGGTCGCATCTTCTACAACCAGGCCACCATGAGCGCCGCGGGCATCCCGCAGATCGCCGCGGTCCTCGGTTCCTCGACCGCCGGCGGCGCCTACGTTCCGGCCATGAGCGACGAGACGGTCATCGTCCGCAATCAGGGCACCATCTTCCTCGCCGGACCGCCGCTGGTGAAAGCCGCCACCGGCGAAGACGTCTCGGCCGAGGACCTCGGCGGCGGCGCGATGCACTCCTCGGTCTCCGGCGTCACCGACCACCTCGTCGACAACGACCAGCAGGCGCTCGCGAAGGTCCGCGAGATCGTCGCCACCCTCGGTCCGCGTGAGGCGCCGCAGTGGGAGACCATCCCGTCGCGGGAGCCGCTCCGTCCGCAGACCGACATCTACGACGTCGTGCCCACCGATTCACGCACGCCGTACGACGTGCGCGAGGTCATCGAGATCATCTGTGATGCCGGTGAATACACCGAGTTCAAGGCGAACTACGGCACGACCCTCGTCACCGCCTTCGCCCACATCCACGGTCACCCGGTGGGCATCATCGCCAACAACGGCGTACTCTTCAGCGAATCCGCCCTCAAGGGAGCACATTTCATCGAGCTGTGCGATCAGCGTCGAATCCCGTTGATCTTCCTCCAGAACATCACCGGGTTCATGGTCGGCAAGGCCTATGAGGAGGGCGGCATCGCCAAGAACGGGGCCAAGATGGTCAACGCGGTGGCCTGCGCGCGTGTCCCGAAGTTCACCGTCATGGTCGGCGGCTCGTTCGGTGCCGGCAACTACTCGATGTGCGGCCGGGCCTACTCGCCGAGGTTCCTGTGGATGTGGCCTAACGCGCGCATCTCCGTGATGGGTGGGCCGCAGGCCGCCGACACGCTGGGCACGGTGCGCCGCAACCAGATCGAGCGATCCGGGGACACCTGGCCGGCGGCGGACGAAGAAGCCTTCAAGGCGCCCATCCGGGAACAGTTCGAACGCCAGTCCGACGCCTACTATTCGACGGCCCGACTCTGGGACGACGGCATCGTCGACCCCGCCCAGACCCGCACGCTTCTCGGGCTCGCGCTCGAGACGGCGCGGTACGCGCCACTGGCCGACCCGCGCTACGGCGTCTTCCGGATGTGAGACCCGAGACCGAGATGCATTCGCCGAGTTCGACCACGACCCGCAGAGGACCCGAGACCGTGAGCACCAGACCCATTCGCAGCGTCCTGGTGGCGAACCGTGGTGAGATCGCCTGCCGGGTGATCGACACGCTGCGCCGCCTGGGAATCCGAAGTATCGCCGTCTACTCCGACGCCGATGCGCAAGCACGCCACGTCCGCGAGGCCGATGTCGCCGTCCGGATCGGACCGGCCGCCGCCTCCCAGAGCTACCTCGACATCGATGCCGTTGTCGACGCCGCACGCAAGACCGGTGCCGACGCCGTGCACCCCGGCTACGGATTCCTCTCGGAGAACCAGAAGTTCGCCGCCGCACTGGCCGAGGCGGGCATCGTCTTCATCGGCCCGCCGGCCGAGGCCATCGCCACGATGGGCGACAAGATCACCGCACGCGCCGCGGTCACCGAGCGCGACGTACCGGTGGTTCCGGGACTCTCGCGTCCCGGTCTGACCGACGACGACCTCATCGCCGCGGCCCCCGACATCGGCTTCCCCGTCCTCATCAAGCCGAGCGCCGGTGGCGGCGGCAAGGGCATGCACCGCGTCGCCGACCCGGCCGAACTGCCCGCGGCACTCCAGCGCGCACGACGCGAGGCGGGCGCCGCATTCGGCGACGACGCCCTGTTCCTCGAACACTTCGTGGACACCCCGCGCCACATCGAGGTGCAGGTCCTCGCCGACACCCACGGCAACGTGATCCATCTCGGCGAACGTGAGTGCTCCCTGCAGCGCCGTCACCAGAAGGTCATCGAGGAGGCGCCGTCGGCGCTGCTCGACGCCGAGACCCGCGCCCGGATCGGCGAGGCCGCCTGCGATGCGGCGCGCAGCGTCGGCTACACCGGCGCCGGCACCGTCGAGTTCATCGTCTCGGCGCACAAGCCGGACGAGTTCTTCTTCATGGAGATGAACACCCGGCTGCAGGTCGAACACCCGGTCACCGAGCTGGTCACCGGAATCGATCTGGTGGAACAGCAGATTCGCGTCGCCCGCGGTGAGGTGCTCGGCCTGGCCCAGGACGACATCGAGCTCACCGGCCACGCCATCGAGGCCCGCGTGTACGCCGAGGATCCCGCGCGCGGCTTCCTGCCGACCGGCGGCACCATCGAACATCTCGTCCATCCCGACACGTCGCCGGGAAGCGGCGTCCGCGTCGACTCCGCGATGCTGACGGGTTTGCGCGTCGGCAGCGACTACGATCCGATGCTCGCCAAGATCATCGCGCACGGCAGCGATCGTGAGGAGGCGCTCGAACGACTGGACCAGGCACTGGCGCACACTCGCGTCCTCGGTGTCGTCACCAACATCGACTTCTGCCGCTTCGTCCTGCGTCAGCAGGCCGTCGTCGACGCCGAACTCGACACCGAGCTCCTCGATCGTCTCGTCACCGATTACGCGGTGCCGCAACCTTCTCCGGAGGCGCAGGTCCTCGTCGGCCTCGCCCGCATCGGCACCCGGGACCGCGGTGACGTCTGGTCCTCGTCCGTCGGGTGGCGCGTCGGCGAACCCGCGCCGGTGGTGACCAGGCTCGTGAGCGGCGGACATCACTCCATCGTCTCGATCCGCGTCGAACATGCTGACGCGCACTCTGTTTCGGGAACAGCCACGGTCACCGCGGAGGGCGCCGAAGGTGACGCGTCGTGGTCTGCCGACGTCGTCTACCTGCCCGCGCGGCCAGGTGGCGGCCCGAACTCCGACCGGCTCATCGTCGACGGGATCAGTCAATCGTGGTCGTCGACGCGGATCGGCGAGTCGTGGTGGGTGTCGGGCCCGGCCGGCGCGTGGGTCCTCGACCTGGCCCGCCCGCTCCTCGACGAGGCCGCCGACGAACGGGCCGGCGAGATCGTCAGCCCGATGCCGGGCACCGTCGTCGCCGTGGGTGTCACCTCCGGCGACGAGGTGAGCAGCGGCGCGTCCGTCGTGGTCGTCGAGGCGATGAAGATGGAACACGCCCTGACCGCGCCGGTCGACGGGACCGTCGACGTCACGGTGTCGGTGGGTGACAAGGTGGATGCCGGACAGATCCTCGCCGTGGTCACGCCGGCCTCGGTGGCCGATCCGAAAGAACCCGTCGACGCCGCCGCCCCTTCGTGACGGCCCTCCGCAAGCGACGAGCCTCGAAGGGCTCGGAACCAACCGAACCAAAGTGACAAGAGCGAATAGGACTCTCATGGAACTCACGCAGGAGTACACCGACCTCATCGAGACGGTGCGCGACTTCGCGCAGACCGTGGTGGCGCCGGTGGCCGCGAAACACGATGCCGACCACACCTTCCCGTATGAGGTCATCGCCCAGATGGGCAAGATGGGGCTCTTCGGGCTGCCGTTCCCCGAGGAGTACGGGGGCATGGGCGGTGACTACTTCGCGCTGGCCCTCGCGCTGGAAGAACTCGGCAAGGTCGACCAGTCCGTGGCCATCACCCTCGAGGCCGGGGTGAGCCTGGGCGCGATGCCGATCTATCGTTTCGGCACCGAGGAGCAGAAGCAGCAGTACCTGCCCGACCTCACCGCCGGCACGGCACTCGCCGGTTTCGGCCTGACCGAACCGGGTGCGGGCTCCGACGCCGGTGCCACCGCGACCACCGCCCGCGACGACGGTGACTCATGGATCATCAACGGCGGCAAGCAGTTCATCACCAATTCGGGCACCGACATCACCTCGCTGGTGACGGTCACCGCGGTGACCGGAGTGAAGGAGAACGGCAAGAAGGAGATCTCGACGATCATCGTGCCGTCGGGAACGCCGGGATTCACCGCCGAACCGGCCTACAACAAGGTCGGCTGGAACGCCTCGGACACCCATCCGCTCACGTTCACCGACGTGCGGGTGCCCAAGGAGAACCTGCTCGGCGAACGCGGGCGCGGCTACGCCAACTTCCTGTCGATCCTCGACGAGGGACGCATCGCGATCGCCGCCCTCGCCACCGGTGCCGCACAGGGTTGCGTCGACGAAAGCGTCAAGTACGCCAAGGAGCGTCAGTCGTTCGGCAAGCCGATCGGGGAGTACCAGTCGGTGTCCTTCGCCATCGCCCGGATGGAGGCCCGGGCGCACGTCGCGCGGACCGCCTACTACGACGCGGCGGCGAAGATGCTGGCAGGCAAGCCCTTCAAGAAGGAGGCGTCGATCGCGAAGCTGGTGGCCAGCGAGGCGGCGATGGACAACGCGCGCGTCGCCACCCAGATCCACGGCGGCTACGGATTCATGAACGACTACCCGGTCGCGCGCCACTACCGCGACTCCAAGATCCTCGAGATCGGTGAAGGCACCACCGAGGTGCAGCTGATGCTCATCGCCCGAGAATTGGGATTCGCATGAGCGAGAACGACCAGACACCCGTGAACCGGGTGGTCCAGCGCGGACTCTGGTTCGAGGAGTTCACCGAGGGCACGCTCTACGAACACCGGCCGGGCCGCACCGTGACCGAGGCCGACAACGTGCTGTTCACCACGCTCACCATGAACACCCAGGCCCTGCACCTCGACGCCGCCTGGTCGGCGCAGCAGCCCGGCTTCGGTGGTCAGCGCCTGATCAACTCGATGTTCACGCTGTCCACGATCGTGGGCCTGTCGGTCAGCCAGCTGACGCAGGGCACACTGGTGGCCAACCTCGGATTCTCCGAGGTCGCGTTCCCCGCGCCGCTGTTCGCCGGTGACACGTTGTACGCCGAGACCCTGTGCACCGGTAAACGCGAATCCCGGTCGAGGCCGGGGGAGGGCGTGGTGAACTTGACCCACATCGGACGCAATCAGCACGGCGAGGTCGTCGCGCGAGCCGCGCGGGCCACGTTGGTGCGCAAGCAACCTACGGAGTGACGAAGATGTTCCTCGACGGACCCGCCGACAATTCGCTCGTGAGCGGAGCGAATCTGGGTGATTCCCAGCTGGCCAACGCCTGGCTACCCGCCGGTCCGGCCCTGCTGTTCTGCCCGGCCGACCGGCCGGAGCGCTACCAGAAGGCGCTCGAACGCGCCGACGTCGTCATCCTCGACCTCGAGGACGCGGTGTCGCCGGCGAATCGCGCGGCGGCCCGGGAAGCGTTGATCGCCAACCCGATCGACCCCGACCGCACGATCGTGCGGATCAACCCGGCCGGCACCGGCGACTACCGTCGCGACCTCGCCGCGGTCTCCGAGACGAACTACCGCGTCGTCATGCAGGCCAAGTCGGAGGACGTGGCGTCGATCCTGGACACCGCATTCCAGACGATCGCGCTGATCGAGACACCGCTCGGTGCCACCCGCGCCAACGACATCGCCGCCACCTCGAACTGCATCGGACTCATGTGGGGCGCCGAGGACCTGGTCGCCGGACTCGGCGGGACGTCGAGCCGATTCGGCCCCGACGAGCCGCGGGCCGGCGAGTACCGCGACGTCGCCGCCTGGGTTCGGTCGATGGTCCGCATCGCCGCCGCCGCGCACGGCAAGTTCGCCGTGGACTCGGTGCATCTCGACATCGGCGACGTCGCCGGCCTGATCGCCGAGGTGCGGGACGCGGTGGCCCTCGGCTACACCGCGACCGCGTGCATCCACCCGTCGCAGGTCGAGCACATCCGCGCCGGCTACCAACCGTCCGAGGAGTCGATCGCGTGGGCGCGCAGGGTCATCGACGGTTCCGCGGAACACAACGGCGGCGTCTTCAGCCTCGACGGCCAGATGATCGACGGTCCGGTGCTCCGGCAGGCCGAGGTCGTGCTGTCCCGGCTGACCGAACGACCGACCGTGAACGCCGAGGACTCCTGATCCACCTGCGACTCCTGAACCACCTGCACTGACTCGTTCGCGACATCCCACGAGAGACCGGAGCATGCCATGAGCAACGACGCTCACGCCCAGAACCTCGCACACACCCACGGACCGCAGAGTCCGGCCCTGCTGACGGACACGATCGGCGTGACCCTGGCGCGGACCGTCGAGAGATACGGCGACCACATCGCGCTGATCGACGCCGCGGTGGACCGGCAGTGGACCTACACCGAATTCCACCGCGACGTACGGGCATTGGCCGCCGGCCTGCTGCGCCTCGGGGTGGCGCCGGGGGATCGCATCGGCCTGTGGGCGCCCAACCGGTTCGAGTGGGTTCTCACCCAGTACGCCACCGCCGAGATCGGCGCGATCCTGGTGAACCTGAACCCGGCCTACCGCCAGAACGAGATCGAGTACGCCCTGAAGCAGTCCGGATCGAGCGTCGTCCTCGCCGCCGAGCGGTTCAAGGACTCGGGCTATGCGTCGATGCTGGCGGAGGCGCGCCCGCACTGTCCGGACCTGCGAACCGTGGTGACCTTCGAGTCCGCGGATTGGGCGGACCTGACCGCCACCCCCTCCGACGAGGAGCTGGCACGCGTCGCCGACATCGCGGCGTCGTTGTCCGCCGACGACCCGATCAACATCCAGTACACCTCGGGCACAACGGGATTCCCCAAGGGGGCGACGCTGTCGCATCGCAACATCGGGAACAACGGCTACCTCGTCGGTGAGCTGCTCGACTACACCGCCGACGACCGCATCTGCCTGCCGGTGCCGTTCTACCACTGCTTCGGCATGGTGATGGGTAACCTCGCCGCCACCAGTCATGGTGCGACCATGGTGATCCCGGGCCCGGCCTTCGACCCGCGGGCCACCCTGGACGCGGTCGCCGAACACCGCTGCACCAGCCTGTACGGCGTGCCGACGATGTTCATCGCCGAACTCGCACTGCTCGACGCGGCCCCCGACGGGTACGGTCCCGACCTCTCGTCGCTGCGCACCGGGATCATGGCCGGTTCACCGTGCCCCGAACAGGTGATGCGCCAGGTGGTCGATCGCATGCACATGAGCGAGGTCTCCATCTGCTACGGCATGACCGAGACATCGCCGGTGTCCACCCAGACCAGGGTCGACGACCCGCTCGAGTTGCGCGTCACCACCGTCGGCCAGGTCGGACCGCACCTCGAGATCAAGATCGTCGCCCCCGGCACCGGGGAAACGCTCGGACGCAACGAGACCGGTGAACTGTGCACGCGCGGCTACTCGGTGATGACCGGCTACTGGAACGACACGGAGAAGACCGCCGAGGCCATCGACTCCGACGGGTGGATGCACACCGGCGACCTCGCCGAGATGGACGACGCCGGCTACGTCCGGATCACCGGCCGGATCAAGGACATGGTGATCCGCGGCGGCGAGAACATCTACCCGCGCGAGATCGAGGAATTCCTCTACACCCATCCCGACATCCTCGACGCCCAGGTCATCGGTGTCCCGGACGAGAAGTACGGTGAGGAACTCATGGCGTGGGTCCGACTCCGCGACCACGCAACCGATCTCACCGCGGAGGACGTTCGCGCCTTCGCCGACGGCAAGATCGCCCGGCACAAGATCCCGCGATACGTCCACGTGGTCAAGGAATTCCCCATGACCGTCACCGGAAAGGTACGCAAGGTCGCGATGCGCGAAGAGGCCACCTCCATCCTGGAGGACCTGAGATGACCGGTGCGTCCCGGTCGGGTGACCGGCAGACGAGTACGGCGCTGCGGGCCGACGAGCCCGCGATGGACCGGTTCCGCCGGCTCGTCGAGGACCGTTTCGGTGCGCGCACCGCGGATTACGACGAGCTCTGGTCGTGGTCGGTGCGGCAGCCGGCACAGTTCTGGCGAGCACTGTGGGAGTTCTTCGACCTCGACGCGCTGGCCGCTGAACCGCTGGCCGACGGCGACGCAGCGGTTCTCGGCGACGCGCGGATGCCCGGCGCGCAGTGGTTTCCCGGCGTCCGACTGAACTATGTCAGCCAGGTCCTGCGCCACGCCGACCTTCCCGGTGCCGCCATCGTCGGACTCGACGAAGCCGGGGAACGCTCCGAGATCGCCTGGTCCGAGCTGCCGGGAATGGTTGCCGCCCTGGCCACGACGCTGCGCGCGCAGGGGGTCGGTACCGGCGACGTCGTGGCCGCCTACCTTCCCGACATCCCCGAGGCGGTCGTCGCCTTCCTCGCCACCGCGAGCCTCGGTGCCGTCTGGTCCGGATGCGGTCAGGACTACGCACCCCAGGGCGCCGCGAGCCGCCTCGGCCAATTGCACCCGAAGGTCTTGTTCAGCGCCGCGGGTTACCGCTACGGCGGCAAGGACATCGACAAGCGTTCCGACAGTGCGGAACTGGCGAGCCTGCTGCCGGAGCTGGTCGCGCACATCACGATCGGCGGGGACGCCGACACCGCACCGGACGGAAGTCCGGACCGCATCGACTATGCCGACGCCCTCACCACGGATGCCGGAGACGCGGAACCGGTCCTCGTGGACTTCGACCATCCCCTCTGGGTCTTGTTCAGCTCGGGGACGACCGGCCGACCGAAGGGGATCGTCCACGGGCATGGCGGCGTCGTCGTCGAACACCTGAAGGCCGGTGCGCTGCACGGCGACCTGTCCTCGGACGACGTGTTCTTCTGGCAGACCGCGCTCAGCTGGATGATGTGGAACTACCAGGTCGCTGGTCTGCTGTGTGGGGCACGGATCGTGTGTTACAGCGGTTCGCCCCTCCACCCGGACGCGGACAAGCTCTGGCAGATCGTGGCCGATGAGAAGGTCACCTACTTCGGTACCTCGCCCGGACAGCTGCAGGCCTCGCGCAAGGCCGGTCTGGAACCGGGCCGCGACCACGACCTGTCTCGGCTGCGCGATCTGGGCAGCACGGGGTCGTCGCTCGCCGCGGATCTCTTCACCTGGGTCGACGACCACGTCAAGCACGGCCTGCCGATCTCGTCGATCAGCGGGGGCACCGACATCGTGTCGGCGTTCGCCGGCGGATCGGTCGGGGCCCCGGTGGTGCCCGGCGAACTATCGGTCCGTTATCTCGGTGTGGCACTGGAGAGTTGGGCCCCGGACGGCACGCCGCTCGTCGGTGAGGTCGGCGAACTGGTCGTCACCGCACCCATGCCGTCGATGCCGGTGCATTTCTGGGACGACCCGGACGGCACCCGCTACCGCTCCGCGTACTTCGACCATGAGTGGGAAGGCCCGACGGCGCATCCCGACGGGCCGGTGTGGCGTCACGGCGACTGGGTCACCGTGACCGAGCGCGGCTCACTGGTCATCCACGGCCGCAGCGATGCGACGTTGAACCGGCACGGAATCCGCATGGGATCGGCCGATATCTACGAGGTCGTGGAGGCGCTCGACGAGATCGCCGAGGCGTTCGTCCTCGGCGTCGACGGACCCGGCGGCGCCTATTGGATGCCCCTGTTCGTCACCCTCGTCCCCGACGCGGTCCTCGACGACGCCCTCACCGCACGGATCGCTGCCGCGGTCCGTGACCGGTTGTCCAAACGCCATGTGCCCGACGAGGTGATCGAGGCGCCCGGTATCCCGCACACGCGCACCGGCAAGAAGCTCGAGGTTCCGGTCACGGCGATTCTGGCCGGCCGGTCGGAGGTCAACATCGATCCCAAATCGGTCGACGACTACTCGCTGATCGACTGGTATGCCGAACAGGGCCGAGCTCACCGCTGGTGACTGTTGTGCACAAGGAGCGCATTGTCCTCGCCCGGCATGGGTAGCGTGGACGGTGTCGTCGACGGCAGACGTCGAATCGTTCATGTGACCCGACGGTCACATGTACTACCGTGGGCCCGGTGTTGTGCCCGTCGGGACGGTGACGGGGGAGATTCCGTCACCACCGGCGCGCGACCCGAGCGAAGAAGACCCAGACGAGCCGACCAGGAGATCGCCATGACGTATCCATCGGGGGGCTACGGGCAGCAGCCCGAGTCCGGCCAGTCCTACGGCCAGTACGGGAGTCCCTCGGGCTACCCGCAGGCCGGATCCCAGAACCCCGGATCGCAGGGGTCGCCGACCTCCGGTTCGGAGCAGTACGGCCAGCAGTACCCGCAGAGTGGTCAGCAGGGTTACGGCCAGAGCCCTCAGCAGAATTACGGGCAACAGTACGGCCAGCAGCAGGGCTATGGACAGCAGTACGGCCAGCAACAGGGCTATGAACAGCAGGGTTACGGTCAGCAGGGCTACGGCCAGCAAGGCTATTCGCAGCAGCAGCAGCAGCCGAAGCCGCCGAGCCAGGGCCTGCCCGCGATCACGCCGACGATCCTGGCCGGCGTCATCGGGCTGTTCGGGCTCGTCGTGCTGTTCAGCGGCTTCCTCGCCGCCGCCAAGGCCTACGACTTCGAGGTGCAGCTGTTCCAGACGCAGTACAACGCCCCGTATGCGCTGGTCGCGGTCGCCGGTGTGCTCTCGCTCATCTGGCTGATCCCGGGCGTGAAGGTCGCCGCGGCACCGATCGTCGCATCGCTGACCGTCACGGCGTTCCTGATCACGCTGTTCCAGTTCCTCAACGTCGACGACAACGCCTCCGGCGCGATCGTCCTGCTGATCTTCTCGCTGCTCTCGGCGATCCTCGCGATCGTGTGGCTGCTCATCGAGGCGGCGGTCATCAAGGTGGCGCCCGCGGTGGGAGCTCCGTCGTCCGCCACCGGACCGATCTCGACCGCGGCGTCGACCGCCGATGCCTCGGCGAGCCAGCCGGCCGCCGGTCAGGGCCAGGGCGATGCCCAGTCCGCCGCATACGGCACCGGCAGCGGCCAGGCGCAGTACGGCCAGCAGTCGTCGGGCCAGCAGCCGTCGGCGAACTACGATCCGTCCGCGTACTCGCAGGCGCCCGGCACCGGCCAGAGCGGCTACCCGGGATCGGGCGCCCAGCCGGGACAGGCGTCGGCGCACGGTGAGTCCGGCTACGGCGGCTACAACCCGGGTCAGTACTCGGCGGGCGCCTCGGGAGCCTCGACCGGTGGTGGCGCGTCGGCGACGGAATCGGAGGCCGGTCCGGCCGCCGATCACTCGACCACGGTCTTCCAGAAGCCCGAACCGCCCACGAGCAGCGGTAGCTGATCGGAGGCATACGACGGTGCCCCGCCGACACTCGTCGGCGGGGCACCGTCGTGTTCGGGGCCCGGCTCTCGTGACCTGAGACGCTTTCCGTCTCGTCGCGGCGCGTCTCCGACGGCCCGGCGGCCACCCGTGCCACGCTCATGACGATGCCCACCTTCAGGCCCGACTCGACCGCGGAGAACCTGGCGTCGCAGCTGCGCGCACTGCGACGATCCCGTCGTGCCCAGCGCAGCGCCGTCGAGGGTTCGGCCCGGCAGCTGGCCGTGGTCGCGTTCACCGTTCCCGCGCTCGCCCTGGTCACGCTCATCGTCGTGATGCTGACGGTGCTGCTGCTCGCGAGTAGCGGACTCACCGGCCTGCCGAGTGCGATCGCGTCGAGCTGGTTGGCGATCCATCAGGTGCCGGTGACCATCAGCGGGGTCACGATCGGCGTGCTGCCGTTGCTGCCGACCCTGGTCGTCGCGATCGGCACCGCCCGCCTGACGACCCGCGCGATCGGTGGGAGTGGACCCACCCAACGGTCGGCGCACGACCTGTTCGACGTCGGTGCCGTGGTGTGCTCGGCGATCGTCGGCCCGTTGCTGATCACCGCGATGTCCCTGGCCATCGTGATGGACGGCGGATCGGTGCTCCCGGTGCAGACGCCCAATGCGCTGATCGCCTTCGCCTACACCATCGGCATCCACGGCGGTGCGGCGCTGGCCGGCGTCACGTGGGTACGACGACACGACTTCGCAGCCCGGTGGGGGATGTCCTACGCCGACCGCCGCGGCTTCCGATACGGACTCGTCGCCGTGCTGGCATTGCTGGTCACCGGCGCGGTGCTGGTGTGCCTGCGCATGCTGATGCAGCACACCGAGATCGGTGAGTTGATCGAAACGGGCTACGACTTCGACGGTTTCCTCGGGCTCACCCTGCTGTCGATCTTGTATCTCCCGAATCTGATGGTCGGCGCGACCGCTGTCCTCGTCGGTTCCGACGTACAGCTCGGCGCGATGACCGTCGACCTGTTCACCGTCCGCGGGGGAGCGGTCCCTCCCGTCCCCGCCCTCGCCGTCCTGCCCGACGGAACCGGTGCAGGCAACTGGGGTTTCCTCGGGCTGATCGCCCCCGCCGCGGTGGCGGTCTTCGTGGGCTGGCGCTGCCGCGACCTCAACCCGGTCGCGCACGTGCGCTCGATCGGGGTGGCCGCAGCCGTCGCCGCATCGGCCATGGCGATCCTGACCGCGACCGCCGGCGGATCGCTGGGCGAGTTCGGCGACGTCGCGGTCACCGTCTCGGCGGCCGGCGTCTTCACGCTCGGCTGGACCGCGGTGGTCGGCATCCTCCTCGCGCTCGTCTACGCCTTCCTCCCCTCGACCCGGGCCGCCCGCGCAGCCGTCGGGGACGAGTACTTCGACGACCCGGACGACCTCGGCTTCGAAGACGAATACGTCATCGTCGCCGACCTCGACGAAGACGACGAATACGTCGAGTTCGCCGAGGCCGACGACGGTGAGTACGAGGACGATGAGTACGACGACGAGGGGTACGGCGACGAGGGTGGCTACGAGGACGCCGAGTACATCGAGGCGGACCACGCGGGGGACGACTCCGTCGACGGGTTCGTCCCGGCCGATGCGGACGACGTCCCGCCGTCGACCAATCGGATCCACCCCGACGACCTCGACGACAGCAACCTCGTCGACGACGCCGACTACGACCTCTACCCGGGAACACCCGGCGCGGGGCGTCGGCGCTGAGACCCGCTCATTCCCGCTCGACGTGCTGCTATTAGGCTCGCAGGCGTGACTTCGGAGACCGCGCCTGCACCAACACCTGTCGTGGTGATGGCGTCGGGCACCGGTTCCCTGCTCGAGTCGCTGCTCGCCCGTGCCGCCGCCGACGACGCTCCGTTCACGGTCGCGGCCATCGTGGTCGATCGCGTCTGTCGAGCCCAGGAGATCGCGCAACGCAACGAGATCCCGTTGATCACCTGTCGCGTCGGCGACCATGACGATCGGTCCGCCTGGGATCAGGCACTCACCGACGCCGTCGCGGCGATCGATCCGGGCTGGGTGGTCACCGCGGGATTCATGAAGATCCTCGGTCCGGCCTTCCTCGAACGGTTCGGTGGACGAATCGTCAACAGCCATCCCGCGCTGCTGCCGGCGTTCCCGGGCGCGCACGGTGTGCCCGAGGCACTCGACTACGGCGTCAAGGTCACCGGCGCGACCGTCCACCTCGTGGACGAAGGCGTCGACACCGGCCCGATCCTGGCCCAGCAGGTGGTCACGGTCGACGACGACGACACCGTCGACACCTTGCACGAACGCATCAAAACGGTCGAGCGCGTGTTGCTCGCCGAAGTGGTGACCGCACTGGTCACCCGTGGAGTAGTCATCGATGGACGAAAGGCCCGCATCCCGTGAACGCACAGCCCGCTGACAGCGCCCGCCGACCCATTCGGCGTGCTCTGGTGAGTGTCTACGACAAGAGCGGCCTGGCCGATCTCGCGACCGCACTCCAGGCCGCCGGTGTGGAGATCGTCTCGACGGGCTCGACCGCCAAGACCATCGCCGACGCCGGTGTCCCCGTCGTCGAGGTGTCGACCTTGACCGGCTTCCCCGAGTGCCTCGACGGCCGGGTGAAGACCCTGCACCCCAAGGTGCACGCGGGAATCCTCGCCGACACCCGCAAGGACGAGCACGTCGCCCAGCTGGCCGAGTTGGGTGTCGACGCATTCGATCTCGTCGTCGTGAATCTCTACCCGTTCACCGCGACCGTCGCCTCGGGCGCGACCCCCGACGAGTGTATCGAGCAGATCGACATCGGCGGCCCGTCGATGGTGCGCGGTGCCGCCAAGAACCACCCGTCGGTGGCCGTCGTGACCAGCCCCGGTGACTACGGTCTGGTGACCGAGGCGATCTCGGCCGGCGGCTTCACTCTCGCCGATCGGAAGAAGCTGGCCGCCAAGGCGTTCCGGCACACCGCCGACTACGACGTGGCCGTCGCCTCATGGATGTCGAGCGTGGTCGCACCGGAGGATGATTCGCAGTTCCCGATCTGGGCGGGTGCCACCTGGAACCGCTCGGCCGTCCTGCGTTACGGCGAGAACCCGCACCAGGCCGCCGCCCTCTACGTCGGCAACGCCGGGGAAGGCGGCCTCGCCACCGCCGAGCAGTTGCACGGCAAGGAGATGAGCTACAACAACTACACCGACGCCGACGCCGCCTGGCGTGCCGCGTACGACTTCGACGCGCCGGCGGTCGCGATCATCAAGCACGCCAACCCGTGCGGCATCGCCGTCGGTGCTGACATCGCCGAGGCACACCGCAAGGCCCACGCCTGCGATCCGGTCAGCGCCTATGGCGGCGTGATCGCCGCGAACCGCGAGATCACCGTCGAGATGGCCGAGCAGGTCGCCGAGATCTTCACCGAGGTCGTCGTTGCGCCCGGCTTCGCCGATGGCGCGCTCTCGGTGCTCACGCGCAAGAAGAACATCCGTGTGCTGGTGGCAACACCGCCGTCGGCCACCGGCATCGAGACCAAGCCGGTCTCCGGTGGTCTGCTGATGCAGCAGCGCGACGTCCTCGACGCCGAGGGCGACAACCCCGCCAACTGGAACCTGGTCGCCGGTCCGCCGGCCGACGCCCAGACTCTCGCGGATCTCGAATTCGCCTGGCGCGCTTGTCGTTCGGTGAAGTCGAACGCGATCCTGCTGGCCGCCGACGGTGCCTCGGTCGGCGTCGGCATGGGGCAGGTCAACCGTGTCGACTCCGCCCATCTCGCCGTTCAGCGTGCCGGTGACCGCGCCTCGGGCAGTGTCGGTGCGTCCGACGCCTTCTTCCCGTTCCCGGATGGTCTCCAGGTGCTGCTGTCCGCGGGCGTCAAGGCGGTCGTGCAGCCGGGCGGTTCCATTCGTGACAACGAGGTCATCGAGGCGGCCGACGAGGCGGGCGTGACGCTCTACCTCACCGGGGCCCGCCATTTCGCTCACTGATCTCGCACTACTCGTCGTCGCCGGTTTCGGCGCGGGTCTGATCGGATACATCACCGGACTGGCGTCCATCGTCAGCTATCCCGCACTTCTCGCGGTCGGTCTCACCCCGATCGCGGCGAACGTGACCAACACGGTCGCACTCGTCGCGGTCGGGGTCGGCAGCACCGCCCAGTCGGGTAGGGCCCTGCTCGACGGCGATCGCCGACGCCTAGTCATCGGACTGTTCGCCGCACTCGTCGGCGGAACGATCGGCGCAGCACTACTTCTCGTCACGCCTGCCGAGGCATTCGAGGCGCTGGTCCCGTTCCTGGTGGCGATCGCCGCCATCGCGCTTCTCGTGCAACCGGTCCTGCGTCGGTGGGCGACCTCGCACGCCGAACGCCCGTGGATCTTCATCCTGGGACTGACGCTGATCTGCATCTACGGCGGCTACTTCGGTGCGGGTGCGGGCATCATGATCCTGGCGCTGATGCTGGTGGTCACCAGTGAGCCGTTATGGCGTGCGGCACTGTCGAAGTCGGTCTTCCTCGGGGTCGCCAACGCCGTCGCCGCGGTCGGGTTCATGATCTTCGGGCCGGTGGACTGGTGGGCCGCGCTCGCGATGGCGATCGGCTGCCTCCTCGGCGGCTGGTGCGGGCCGCCGGTGGTCAAGCGTCTGCCCGC
Organism: Gordonia sp. GONU; assembly: GCF_024733855.1. NCBI lineage: Bacteria > Bacillati > Actinomycetota > Actinomycetes > Mycobacteriales > Gordoniaceae > Gordonia > Gordonia sp. GONU. The sequence continues at coordinate 15,098 of NZ_JANRHB010000011.1, read as the reverse complement.
CGGTCCGTTGCGGATCGTCGTCGGACTGTGCGGGCTCGGCCTCGCGGTGTGGCTCGCGGTCGGCTGAGTTCGTGTCGTCGGGCCCGAACCGGTCCGGCCCGGGGGATGAAAGCACACCGGCGCCGCAAATCCCGCACCGGCGCGCCTTTTTCGTTGCCGCGACGAAAACTCTGGCCCTGGGCAGTCCGGGACTCTAGACATGCACGGTGACTTTGTTCGTGGACATCGTTCCCGACGCCGTGCCGGGGGGCCGTTCGGAACCGAAACCAACCGGTGGATCGTCGCGTCTGCGATCGGTGGCCGCCCGAGTCGGACTGCCGTTGCTGTCGGTCGTCGTCTTCGGCGTCGCCTGGCAGCTCGTCGCCGTCAGCGGCATCTGGAGTGAGACGTTCGTCCCACGTCTGGGAACCGTGTGGCAGGCCTTCGTCGACATGTCGACCACGCACAACGGTGTTCGCGGTTACGCCGATTACTACTGGTGGGAACACCTGTACATGACGCTGCGTCGCGTGTTCGCGGGTGTCGTGATCGGCGTTGTCCTCGGTGTCCTGCTGGGGCTGGCGATGGGCACGGTCGTGTGGCTGCGACGTCTGCTCGAACCGTGGCTGACCTTCCTGCGCGCGTTGCCGCCGCTGGCCTATTTCTTCCTGCTCGTGATCTGGCTGGGCATCGACGAGGCCCCCAAGATCACCCTGCTCGCGCTGGCCGCGCTGCCGCCGGCGGCGGTCGCGACCACCGCGGCGGTCAGTGCCGCACCGGTGACGCTGATCGAGGCCGCCCGAGCGCTCGGCGCTTCACGGGCAGAGGTGATCCGCGACGTCGTCGTACCGTCGGCGCTGCCGGAGACCTTCACCGGCATAAGGCTCTCGGTCGGCATTGCCTACTCGTCGGTGGTCGCCGCCGAACTGTTCAACGGCATCCCCGGAATCGGTGGCGTGGTCAAGGACGCCAGCAACTACAACAACACCCCCGTCGTCCTGGTCGGCATCATCGCCATCGGTCTGTCCGGACTGATCATCGACGGGCTTCTTCGAACAATCGAGCATCGAGTGGTGCCGTGGCGCGGAAAGGTCTGACACGCAATGACAATCAACAATAGGGGAGCGCGCTCGGTGAGCGCACTGCTCGGAGTGCTGGCAGCGGCGCTGCTCGTTCTCGCCGGATGCTCGGTGGGCAACTCCGAAGACAGCAGCAAGCCGACGATCCGTCTTGCCTATCAGTCGTTCCCGAGCGGCGACCTGATCGTCAAGAACAACGGCTGGCTCGAGGAGGCGCTGCCGGACTACAACATCAAGTGGACCAAGTTCGACTCCGGCGCCGACATCAACACTGCCTTCGTCGCCAAGGAGATCGACTTCGGCGCCATCGGGTCGAGCCCCGTGGCCCGGGGCCTGTCCGCGCCGCTGAACATCCCGTACCAGGTCGCCTTCGTCCTCGACGTGGCCGGCGACAACGAGGCGCTCGTCGCCCGCAACGGCACCGGGATCGCCACGGTCGCCGATCTGAAAGGCAAGCGCGTCGCCACCGCCTTCGCGTCCACGGCGCACTACAGCCTGCTCGCGGCGCTGCACCAGGCCGGTATCGACCCCAAGGACGTCGACCTGATCGATCTGCAGCCGCAGGCCTCGCTGGCCGCGTGGCAACGCGGCGACGTCGACGCGGTCTACACCTGGTTGCCCACTCTCGACGAACTCCGCAAGGACGGCACGACGATCATCGCCAGCCGTCAGCTCGCCACCGCCGGCAAGCCGACACTCGACCTCGGCGTCGTCTCGACCGAGTTCGCCGATGCGCACCCGGAGGTCGTCGACACCTGGCGCAAGATCCAGGCCCGCGCTCTCACCCTGATCAAGGACGATCCGCAGGCAGCGGCGGAGGCCATTGCGGCACAGCTCAACACGACGCCCGAGGATGCGTCGAACCAGCTGAAACAGGGCACCTACCTGACCGTAGCGGAACTGACCTCACCGACCTGGCTCGGCACCGAGGGCAACCCGGGCAACCTCTCCGAGAACCTGCACAGCGCCGCCGAATTCCTTGCCGAACAGCAGCAGATCCCGTCGGCCCCGCCGCTGAAGACCTTCCAGGACGCCATCTACACCAAGGGGTTACCGGGTGTCGTCGAACAGCAGTAGCCAGGTTGTCGATGCCGACCGGGTCGCGGTACCGACGAGCGACCGAACCGGATCGATCAGTCTGCGCGACGTCACGCGGACCTACGGCTCCGGGGTCGACGCCGTCACCGCAGTCGGTCCGGTGGACCTCGAGGTGCCGCCCGGTGAGTTCCTCGTCCTGGTCGGGGCGTCGGGTTGCGGGAAGTCGACCCTGCTCCGGCTGATCGCGGGCTTCGAGCCCGCGACCTCCGGGCAGGTCAAGGTATCCGGGGGAGCACCTGTTCCGGGTGGCACCGCCGGCGTCGTCTTCCAGCAGCCCCGCCTGTTCCCGTGGCGGACCGTCGGCGGCAACGTCGACCTCGCACTCAAGTACGCGCGGGTTCCGAAGGCGGAGCGAACGGCTCGTCGGGACGAGTTGCTGCACCGCGTGGGGCTCGACGACACCGCGGGACGGCGGATCTGGGAGATCTCGGGCGGACAGCAGCAACGCGTCGCCATCGCGCGGGCGCTCGCCGCCGAGACGTCACTGCTCCTGCTGGACGAACCGTTCGCGGCGCTCGACGCGCTGACTCGTGAACGGCTGCAGGAGGATCTGCGGGCGGTGAGCACGGATTCGGGACGAACGAACGTGTTCGTGACCCACAGTGCCGACGAGGCAGCCTTTCTCGGCAGCCGGATCGTCGTGCTCAGCCGACGGCCGGGGCGGGTGGCCCTCGACCTGAGCTCCCCGTTGCCGCGGACCGGGGCGACACCCGACGAGCTGCGTGGATCTCCCGAGTACGCCGCGCTGCGCGCCGAGGTGAGCGCAGCGGTCAAGGAGGCGGCGGTCTGACGGCCCAGAGGGGATGTTTTTCTCAGCCTGGGCCGAACCCTGTCCGATTCGGTGACAGGCGATTAGACAGAACGGGTGTCCGTTTCCACACCGTCTGCCCCGCACCGCGACTGCTCGTCGCGCTCGTCGTGTACGGGGCCGGCGGCCGGGACGGAGTCTCTGCGTCTGATGACGATCCACTCGATGAACTGGTCTGACGGCTCCCACCACGGATCCCCGCCGGCGGCTGTTGCTCCTCGCCACCTCCGGCCCTCTTCGAGAAGGAACCATCATGACCATCTCCCATCCCGTTCCTGACGTCCGCACCGCTCCCGCCCGGGCCTCCGCTCCCACCGCAGGCATCGTCTCCTCGGGCGTCGAACTCGACGTCGACGAGTTCGGTCCCACCTTCGGTGCCGAGATCCGCGGTCTCGACGTCGCCGCGGCGTCGGACGACGAGGTGCGAGCCGTCCGGGCGGCGCTGATCGAGTACAAGGTGATCGTGCTGCGGGACCAGCAGCTCGACGACGCGTCACACATCGAGTTCGGAAATCGGTTGGGTGACCTCACCTTCGGCCACCCGGTCTGGGACTCCGGCGACGTCCCGGACGAGGTCTACGAACTCGACAGCGCCGACAACGGTTTCGCCGACGTCTGGCACACCGACGTGACCTTCATGCCGCGTCCGCCGATGGGTTCGATCCTGCGTCCGGTCGTGTTGCCGCGCAACGGCGGCGACACCAACTGGGCCGACGCCGAACTCGCGTATCTGTCGCTGTCCGAGCCGATCCGACGCCTCGTCGACGGTCTGACCGCGGTACACGACGGCAGCCGCGAGTTCGGCTACTATCTCGCGCAGCGTCGCAATGGTCGCGGAAACACCTGGGAAGGAAGGGAAGTCACCGAACTGGTGCCCGTGAGCCATCCGGTGGTGCGGGTGCATCCGGAGACCGGCCGCAAGTCGCTGTTCGTCAACCCGGGCTTCACCTCGCACATCGAGGGCGTGTCGGAGGCCGAGAGCCGCGGCATCCTCGACCTGCTCTACGCGCACATCACCAAGCCCGAGCACATCGTCCGCCACCGCTGGCGTCTGGGTGATCTCGCGCTGTGGGACAACCGCAACACGCTGCACTACGCCAACCGCGACTACGGCGACAACCGCCGGGTGATGCACCGCATCACGCTGCGCGGCGACGCGCCCGTCGGACCCGCCTGAGCCGACCTTCGAGATCCGTATGACGTTGTGCCCGGAATCCGGGCACAACGTCATACGGTTTCTTTTTGTCCTCGTATTCAACCGAGGGGTTGACAACGATCCGTGGTCGGCGCATCGTTGTATTCAACCGAACGGTTGAGGAGGACGAGAATGGCAGACGAGCTGTCGAAGGTGTTCGCCGCACTCGCGGACCCCACCCGACGCGACATGGTCGCGCGGCTGGCGGTCTCCGACGCGACGGTCAGCCAGCTCGCCGAGCCCTACGACGTCAGCATCCAGGCGGTCTCCAAGCACCTGAAGGTGCTCGAGGACGCCGGCCTGGTGACCCGAACCCGGGAGGCGCAGAGACGTCCGGTCCATCTGGAAGCCGAGGTGTTCGACCTCATGACCAAATGGATCGAGCGGTACCGACGGCGGGCGGAAGAGCGCTACCAGCGACTCGACGTACTGCTCGCAGAGATGAACGACGGACCCGAGGCGGAACGTCCCGAGGCCGAGAACGACAAGACAACCGAAAACGACACGACAACGAGGAAAGGAAAGGCGTCATGAGCACCACGCAGACCCGCTATCCCGAGGCCGCCATCGAAGCCGACAAGGAGGTCCCGATCATCCGGATCACCCGCGACTTCCGTGGCACCCCCGCCCAGCTGATGAAGGCGCACACCGATCCCGATCTGTTCGTCCGCTGGATCGGCCCCGACGCCATCACCAGCCGGATCCTCGAATGGGACGTGCGCGACGGCGGCAGCTGGCGCTACGTCTCGACCCACGAGGGTCAGGAGTTCGGCTTCCGCGGCTGCTTCCACACCGTGGGTGAGGACAAGATCGTGCAGACCTTCACCTTTCTCGGGATGCCCGACCAGGTGTCGCTGGAGACGCTGTGGTTCGAGGACGGCGGCGACGGCACGACGCGCCTGCACGCCCAATCCCTCTGCGACAGTTTCGAAGCCCGCGACGGCTGGCTCGCGTCGGGCATGGAGGTCGGCGTCAACGAGGGGTATGCCGCCCTCGACGGGCTGCTCGAGTCCGGTGAGCTGTAGAACCATGGCACTGGCAGAACTCGACGCCGCCGACCGGCACCGTGCGGTCGCGGCCGGATTCGCCGACGTGATCGCCGACGTCTCCGACTGGGAGGCGCCGACACCGGTCGACGGCTGGGTCGCGCGCGATGTCGTGGCGCACCTCGTCGACTGGTTCACCGGGTTCCTCGACGCCGGGGGCGTGCGGTTGCCGGGCGGGCCCGCGGTCGCCGACGACCCGGCGGGTGCATGGTCGGCGCATGCGGCAGCGGTGCAAGAACTGCTCGACGGGCCGGCGGCGCGGGAGACCTTCACCCACCCGATGGCGGGGGAGCACCGCCTCGCCGACGCGGTCGACCGGTTCTACACCGCCGACGTCTTCATGCACACCTGGGACCTCGCCCGGTCGCAGGGCGCGACCCCCGACCTCGACACCGCCTATGCGCAGGTGCTGCTCGACGGGATGATCCCCATCGACGAGTTGCTGCGGAGTTCGGGTCAGTACGGACCCGCCGTCGACGTGCCCGTCGATGCCGACACCGTCAGCCGCCTGATGGGCTTCATCGGCCGGGACCCCACTGCCGGCTGAGCCCACTGCCGGCTGAGCCGGTACCGAGCGCAGCGAGGCACCGCGTCGAAGCCCCCCGCCGCCCCTCGAGACGCCCTCCGCAGGCTCCGGGCTCCTCGGGGAGCAGAGTGGGGATGCTCCGCCGGCGGGGAGGCGTTGTCCTGTCGGCTGAGCCGGTACCGAGCGCAGCGAGGCACCGCGTCGAAGCTCCGGCCCCTGTCGGCTGAGCCGGTACCGAGCGCAGCGAGGCACCGCGTCGAAGCCCCTGGTGACCACCCGACACCACGCACGCACATCACAACTCGGAGTAGCGTGGATCACGTGCCAGAGGACAATTTCACCACCCATGGTTCTCAGTCGACCGAAACCCGCCATCCTTCACCCCGCACCCTGGGTGAACTGCGTGCCAGCGGCCATGTGCAGCGCAGTGTGCGCGACGAGATCCGCAACAACCTGCTGACCGCACTGCGGGAGCGCCGCGACCCGTGGCCGGGGATCGTCGGCTTCGAGGCCACCGTCATCCCGCAGCTCGAGCGTGCGCTCATCGCAGGTCACGACGTCGTGATGCTCGGCGAGCGCGGACAGGGCAAGACCCGCATCCTGCGCACCCTCGTCGGACTCCTCGACGAGTGGACGCCGGTGATCGCCGGATCAGAGCTCGGCGAGCATCCGTACGAGCCGATCACCCCCGCGTCGATCCGCAAGGCCGCGAACCTGCTCGACGATCTGCCGATCGAATGGCGTCACCGCTCGCAGCGCTACAGCGAGAAGCTCGCCACCCCCGACACCTCGGTGGCCGACCTCGTCGGCGACATCGACCCGATGAAGGTGGCCGAGGGTCGCAGTCTGGGTGATCCGGAGACCATCCACTTCGGCCTCATCCCGCGTGCACATCGCGGGATCGTCGCGATCAACGAGTTGCCGGATCTGGCCGAGCGCATCCAGGTCTCGATGCTCAACGTGATGGAGGAGCGTGACATCCAGGTCCGCGGCTACACGCTGCGGCTCCCGCTCGACGTGCTCGTGATGGCGAGTGCGAACCCGGAGGACTACACCAACCGCGGTCGCATCATCACTCCGCTGAAGGACCGCTTCGGCGCCGAGATCCGCACGCACTACCCGCTCGAACTCGACGACGAGGTCGCCGTCATCGAGCAGGAGGCCGACCTCACCGCCAGTGTCCCGACCTTCATCGTCGAGATCCTGGCGCGGTTCACCCGCTATGCCCGCGACCACCCGTCCATCGACCAGCGCTCGGGTGTCTCCGCACGCTTCTCGATCGCCGGAGCCGAAACCGTTGCCGCTGCGGCACTTCACCGCGCGACGGTCACCGGCGAGGACCAGGCGGTCGCGCGTGTCGTCGATCTCGAGTCGGTGGTCGAGGTGCTGCGCGGCAAGATCGAATTCGAGTCCGGTGAGGAGGGGCGCGAGCTGGAGATCCTCGAGCACCTCATGCGCAAGTCCGTCGCCGACACCGTCCGCGCACATCTCGGCGGAATCGACATGGCGGCGCTCGTCGACGCCCTCGAGAACGGTGAGCCGGTCGTGACCGGTGACCGCGTCCGGGCCGTCGACTTCCTGGGCTCGATCCCGTCCCCGGAGACAACCGGGAAGGTGCTCGACGCGATCGCCGAGCGACTCGAGGCCGACATCGAAGGCGAGCGGGCGAGTGCCGTCGAGTTGGCACTCGAGGGTCTGTTCCTGGCTCGTCGGATCGGCAAGGAAGCCGACGAGGCCGGCCAGACCATCTACGGCTGAGGAGAACACATTGGCGCGCAAGAGCTTCCATCGTTCGCGCTACCAGCGGTACACCGGTGGGCCCGACCCGCTCGCCCCGCCTGTCGACCTGCGTGAGGCGCTGGAGACGATCGGCGACGACGTCATGGCCGGTGCGTCGCCGCAGCGTGCCCTGCGGGAGTTGCTGCGCCGGGGCACCCCGAACATGCGCGGCCTCGACAAGCTCCGGGAACAGGTCAACCGGCGTCGGCAGGAGCTGCTGAAGAAGCGCAACCTCGACGGCACGTTCGCCGAGATTCGCGAGCTCCTCGACCGCGCCGTCCTCGAGGAGCGCAAGCAACTCGCCCGCGATCTCGACGACGACGCGCGGTTCGCGGAGATGCAGATCGGCAGCCTCCCGCCGTCGACCGCGCAGGCCGTCGAAGAGCTGTCGGAGTACAACTGGCGCAGCCCGCAGGCGCGGCAGGACTACGAGAAGATCAAGGACCTCCTCGGCCGCGAGCTGCTCGACCAGCGGTTCGCCGGCATGAAGGAGGCGCTCGAAGGCGCCACCGAGGCCGACCGGCAGCGCGTCTCGGACATGCTCAAAGATCTCAACGAGCTGCTCGAGGCGCACAACCGCGGTGAGGACACGTCGGAGATGTTCGACGAGTTCATGGACGCCCATGGCGACTTCTTCCCGGAGAACCCGCGCAACACCGAAGAACTCATCGACTCGCTGGCCCAGCGTGCCGCCGCGGCACAGCAGTTCTACAACTCGCTCACCCCGGAGCAGCAGGCCGAGCTGGACCAGCTGGCGCAGCAGGCATTCGGTTCGCCGGACCTGATGAGTCAACTCGCGCAGATGGATTCACAACTCCGCGCGGCACGGCCCGGGCTGGACTGGGACAACGCGCAGTCGTTCTCTGGGGACCAGCCGATGGGACTGGGGGAGGGTGCCGCGGCGCTCCGCGACATCTCCGAATTGGAAGCGTTGTCCGAGCAGCTGTCCCAGCAGTACGCCGGAGCGCAGATGGACGACATCGACCTCGACGCTCTCGCACGGCAACTCGGCGACGAGGCGGCGGTCGACGCGCGGATGCTCGCCGAACTCGAGAAAGCGCTGTCGGAGGAGGGGTTCTTCGACCGTGCCGCCGACGGGCAACTCCGGTTGAGTCCCAAGGCGATGCGGCAACTCGGGCAGTCGATCTTCCGCGACATCGCCGAGCAGTTGTCGGGACGTCGAGGCGATCGTCAGACCCGGCGCACCGGTCTACTCGGTGAGCCGACCGGTGCCAGCCGCGAATGGGAGTTCGGCGACACCGACCCCTGGGATGTCACCCGGACGGTGTCGAATGCGGTGTTGCGCACTGTCTCCGAGACCACCGAGCCGTCGCTGGCGACGTCGGAGATGGCGCGGTCCGGAGTGCGGATCGACGTCCGCGACGTCGAGGTGGCGGAGACCGAGAGCCGCACCCAGGCGGCTGTCGTGCTGCTCGTCGACACCTCGTTCTCCATGGAGATGGAGGGTCGCTGGACACCGATGAAGCGCACCGCGATCGCGTTGAACCACCTGATCTCGACCCGCTTCCGCAGTGACGAACTACATCTCATCGCCTTCGGCCGCTACGCGAGGTCCATCGACATCGCGGAACTGACCGGACTGCAACCGCGGATGGAGCAGGGCACCAACCTGCACCACGCGCTGTTGCTGGCGCAGCGGCACCTGCGTCGCTTCCCGAACGCACAACCGGTGGTCCTGGTGGTCACCGACGGCGAACCCACCGCGCATCTCGACCCCAGTGGTGAACCGTTCTTCTTCTACCCGCCGCACCCGCAGACGATCGCGTTGACCGTGCGCGAACTCGACCACGTCGCCCGGCTCGGCGCGCAGGTCACGTTCTTCCGTCTCGGTGAGGACCCAGGCCTGGCCCACTTCATGGACCAGATCGCGCGCCGGATCGGCGGTCGCGTCGTGGCGCCGGACGTCGACGGCCTCGGCGCCGCCGTGGTCGGCGACTACCTGAAGTCCCGGAAGGGCCGTCGTCGACGCGGCTGACCGGCGGGCGTCGGCTCAGGCCGTTCGCGGCCTACGTCCGGCGATGGCCCACAGCACGATCCCGATCAGCAGGAGGACGGCGCCGAATCCGCCACCGAAGACGGCCAGGAGAACCCCGCCGACACCACTGAAGATGCCGCCGAGGTCGATCGTGGCGACCACGACGCGGCCGCTGCAGAGGAACGAATAGGTTCCCGCCTCGACCACCTTGTAGGAGTCGAAGGACCGAACCTGGGTGCCGTCGTAGGGGAATTCGGCCGTCACGTCGGAACCGCGTTCGAGTGCCGCCGGTCCGGTGATCTCACAGGAGGGCGTCGCCGCGGCGTTGTCGGGGCGGAAGAGGGCGAAGGTGTCCCCGGCGTCGTATCGGTGCTCGGCCCGTGGGTCGACGACGAAGGCCTGGTCCGCCTGATCGACCACCTGGCTGATCCCGCTGACGGCCAGCACCACGCCGATCGCGACCGATGCGACGAGGATCACGACACCGACGGCGGTGAGGATCTTGCCCCAGAGTCGCATCCCGGTCCGGTCCTTGGGCGGCGCGGGTGGCGGGTAACCGCCGTACCCGTACGGGCCGGGATGGTTCGGGCCGGGCTGATACGGATTCGGCGCGCCGGACGAACCGGGATCGTAGGGCTGGCCCATGGGTCGCCTCCGGTGTAGGTCGGGCGGGTGTCCGTCCGGGGTGACTGAATTATGCCTCACATGCGTCGGGCGGTGGGCGGATCGTCGTCGGGTTCGGATCAGGGTCGAAATCAGGGTGGTCTGACTGCGGTGCGGCCACTAGGGTTTCCAGACGTGACCTCTTCCGGCGATCTCCCCGCACCCGACGATCGGCGGGCGCGTCTGCGTGCCGCCGACGCCGACCGGGAACTGGTGCACGAAATCCTGTCCGCAGCCATGGCTCACGGCAGCCTCTCGCCCGTCGAGTACGAGGAGCGTGCGGGAAAAGCCATGATGGCCAAGACCTTCGGCGATCTCGACGAGTTGACCGATGATCTCCCGATCGCGCAGCTCGGCGTGGCGATGCCGGCGCCGTCGATGTCGCCGGGCCCCCGGGTGACCGGTGGGCGTTCCGATGCGGCGGTGCGTCATCGCCTGGCCATCATGTCCGGTAGCGAATTGTCGGGGACCGCGGTGGTCGCCGACGCCCTCACCGCGACGGCGATCATGGGGGCCGTCGAGATCGACCTGCGCGAGGTCGAGTTCACCGCACCGGTTCTCACCATCCAGTGCATCGCGATCATGGGCGGCGTCGAGATCAGGGTTCCCGAGGGCGTGACCGTCGAGATCGGCGGCCTCGGGATCATGGGCGGCTTCGGTGGGAAGTCGCAGAAGTCGCCACGGCCGGGTGCGCCGGTCGTGCGCGTGACCGGGCTCGCGCTGATGGGCGGCGTCGAGGTGAAGGTCGCGCCGCGCGAAGATCCCGACGTGTGACCGAGCCCGCGCGGTCAGCAGTCATCAGGCGAGAAGCAGGGCGATGACGGCGATGGCCGGGATCGACGCGAGTGTGGTGATGAGCGCGGTGTCCCGCGCCAGGATCTGCCCGCGCCGGTAGCGGGTGGCGTAGACGAGGACGTTCTGCGCGGTCGGCAGTGCGGCGATCACGACCTGGGCGAACAACGCCTCGCCGGTCTGGCCGAACCCCCACCGCGCGATCGCGTACACCGTCAGCGGCATCACGACCATCTTCAGTGCAGCGGCGAGCGCGATGTCGCGGCGCGGGCTCTCACCCTTCTTGAACACCTGGACGCCGGTCAGCGACAGACCGAAGGCCAGCAGCGCCGCCGGCACCGATGCGTCACCGAGCATCTTCAGCGGTGACATCACTGCCGCCGGTGGCATCACACCGAGCACCGACACCAACAGCCCGGCGATGCCGCCGACGACGATCGGGTTGGTGATCGGGGCGACGAGCGAATCACGGACGATCGACCTCTCGGTGTTCCGTTCGAGGGCGGTGAGGTCGAGGGCCAACAGGGCCATCGGGGAGTAGATGACGATCTGGAACAGCAGCAGTGGCGCGATGAACGACGCGTCGTCGAGGACGAAGATCGCGATCGGGAGGCCGAGATTGACGCTGTTGACATACGACGATGAGAGCGCGCCGATCACGAGTTCCGGGACGGGGCGTCGTAACCACAGCTTGGCGATCACGAGGTAGATGACGCCCATGAGCATCGCGCTACCACCGGCGATCACCAGCGTCGAGGAGAAGACGACCGACAGGTCCGTGGTGACCAGCGAATGGAACAGCAGCGCCGGGGTGAAGACGAAGAACACCAAGCGGGACAGGACTTCATGTGCGTGATCGCCGATCACATGCGTCCGTCCGAGGAGATAGCCGACCCCGACTACTATGAAGATCACCGTGAAGCCGGAGATGACGCCAGACACCGCTCGAGTCTATTCATTAGGGTGATGAACGGATTTATCGGATCGAACGAGGGGGTTACGGGTGTCATATCCACCGGGACAGGGATCGGGCCAGGGCCAGGACGACTGGGGGACCGTGCCGAGCCCCGGGGCGGCGGACGGGTTAGGAGGGTCGCGCCCGAACCTGAACAAGGGTGACCAGGGTCAGGGTTCCCCGGACTACGCGCCGACCGAGTTCGGTCAGACATACCAACCGGGACCGTCCTCCGATCCGCAGGGTCAGAATCCGTACGGACAGAACCCGTATGGGCAGAACCCCTATGGCCAGAACCCGTACGGCCAGAACCCGTACGGCCAGAACTCATACGGACAGAACCCGTACGGTCAGGACCAGAATCCGTACGGCCAGGACCAGAATCCGTACGGTCAGCCGCCGGGGGCGGGCTACGGCCAGTACAGCGATCCCTACCAGGCCGGGCAGGCGCCCGCTTACGGATCGGCCGCCTACGGTGCCCAGAATCCTTACGGCGCTGCGCCTTACGGAGATTACGGCTACGGCGCTCCGCAGAAGAGCACCAACGGCAAGGCGATCGGCGCACTCATCTGCGGCATCGTCGCCCTGGTCATGCTTGCCGCGTGCTTCCCGCTCGCGCTGCCCCTCGGAATCGCGGGTGTCGTCCTCGGTTTCATGTCGCGGCGTGAGGTGGAGCAGTCGGCCGGAAACCAGACCGGTGCCGGCATGGGCCTCGCCGGCATCATCACCGGCGCATTGGGAATCCTCGGCGCGATCGTGTGGATCGTGCTGTTCATCATCCTGATCGCGGCCGGCAACTCGACGGACTCGGTCTACTACTACTGAACGAATTTCGGGCCGATCCGGGCCGGTGATCGTCGACTTCTGCCCAGTTCGAGGCGTTTTCTCACTACTCTGTGACCTGCGCAGCCATCGCGGGTGTGCATGAACGATCCTCGCGCCGCGACGACGCACGGCTTGGAAGGGCACCTGATGTCGAACCCGACCGGAGGCGGGGATCCGCGCGATCCGTCCTCCACACCCCAGTCCCCGTCGGATCAGGTACCGCCGGATTCGGCACCCGATCCGAATCCTTCTCCGGGGGAGCCGACGCAGAAGGTGTCGGCCGCAGAGCTCCTCGGCGAATCCGGCAATCGCCCAGCAGGTTCGGAGGAGACGACCGAGCCGGTGCCCTCGACGCCGGACCCCCGGTCGCCCGACACCTCGACACCCCTGACCTCGACGCCGGGCGCCGGTCCGGAAGGCACGTCGGTGCCGCAGTCACACAGCCCGGCCGACGGTGTCACCCGCGTCATCAGCACTGGTGGCGCAAGTGCCGGGAGCGCACCTCAGGGTCATACCGCACCGCCCACACCGTCCGGTCCGCCACCGTCGGGGTACGACTCGACACGCGTGATCTCGACCCGCCCTCCGGGTGGTCCCGGTGGGCCGGGTGGACCTCCGCAACCGGGTTACGGCCCGCCGCCGGTTTACGGTCGGCAGGGGCCGGGGCAGCAGGGGCCGGGGCAGCAGGGTCACCGGCAGCCGGCGCCGCCCGGGTACGGACCGCAGGGGACCCCGCCCGGATACGGCGGGTCCTACGGACAGCCCGGTCAGCCGGCGCCAGGAGGTCGGCCCGGGTACGGTCCGTCGCCTCAGCAGGCGCCCGCGGGGTCGCCACCCGGACAGCATGCGTTCGGCGATGATCCTCGGCCCGGCCTGACCCCCAAGACGAATACGCTTGCGGTGGCTGCGCTGGTCGCCTCGCTGCTCGGTCTCGTGTGTGTCGGCATCGGCGGCCTGGTCGGACTCGTACTCGGCGTGGTGGCGCGCAGACAGATCGCGGCGTCAGGTGGTGGGCAGACCGGCGACGGCCTCGCGCTGACGGCCATCGTCATCGGCTTGTTCATCGTCGTCATGTGGGTGGCGTACTGGCTGGTCGTCGTGTTCACGGGAGTGGAAAGTCCCTGGTCGTACATCTGACGCGGATCTGCGGAGCGTCGTACGGATGACCATTTTGGAGCTGGACGGTCCCGCCAGGTAGTCTGGTCGGGTTGTGTGCCGCGCCCGCGGGGGCCGATAGGCGCACTGACTCGGGTCGATCGGTGACGCGCAGCGTTGCCGGCGGCCACGCAGACCACAGTAGGAGAAGGGCTCAACCATGGCTGTACCGAAGCGCCGGATGTCGCGGGCGAACACCCGTAGCCGTCGTTCGCAGTGGAAGGCGGAAAACCCCGCACTGCAGGAAGAAAAGGTCAACGGCGTCCCCGTGCGGATTCCGCGTCGACTCGTGAAGGCCGCTCGCGCGGGCATCATCGATCTGGATCGTCGCTAGCCTTTTCCCGGTTGCCGCCTCGGCACCGCGATTTCTACACGGACGGCCGTCCCCGGTTTACCGGGGGCGGCCATTCGTATGCCGTCGGCGGACCGGCGTCCTGGTCGTGAGGAGGGTCTGAGGTGCTTCTCGACGTGCTGAACTTCGCGGGTGTCGCGGTGTTCGCGGCCTCCGGTGCGATGGTCGGTGTCCGCAAGGACTTCGACATGTGGGGCATCGTGACCGTCGGAGTGCTCACCGGCGCCGGTGGCGGGGTCCTGCGGGACGTCCTGCTCGGCATCACCCCACCCTCGTCGGTCCAGGGCTTCGGCAACGCGCTGACCGGCACGATCGCCAGTCTGCTCGTCTTCGCCTTCCATCCGGCCTTCACGAAACTACGCCGGTCGATCCTCGTCCTCGACGCCTTCGGAATGGGCCTGTTCGCGACGACCGGGGCGTCGATCGCCGTCGACGTCGGAGCGAGCGCGTTCGCCGCCACCGCCGTCGGACTCATGACCGCAATCGGCGGCGGCGTCCTGCGGGATGTGATCTCCAACGAGATCCCGCTGCTTCTCCAGCCCGCGGACCTCTATGCGATCCCCGCGCTGCTCGGCGCCACGATCGTCGCGGTCGGTTCCTACCACACCCCCGTCCCGCAATGGGTCTGGCTGACGGTCGGGTCGATCCTCGCCACCGGTCTGCGTCTGCTCGGACTGAAGTTCGGGTGGCGACTCCCGACGGCCCGGCACTGACCGCCGCCGCGCACGCCCGCCCACCCCGCAAACCCACCACCGATCGCCAAACTCACCACCCGCGCGGGTGGTGAGTTTGGCGAAAAGTGGTGGGTTTGCGGAGAGTGGGTCCAAACGGACTTGCCGGGCGGCTGAAT
>NZ_JANRHB010000010.1:0-152865 GCF_024733855.1 Gordonia sp. GONU | reverse complement strand
GGCGGTGAAGTGCCCTCGATGCTGTTGCGGCGTGAACGTTAGCGGCTTCGGCTAGCCGGCGAACGTCGATGTTCACGGTCGTTGTGTGCGCCTGAGCGCACACAACGAGGAGGCTGTGCAGGACCCGTTCAGCACTGGCCCACCCCTTCCGTGCCCAAGTTGCGGGATCTGAGTTCGCTGCAGCGAAGACAGCCTCAATGTGAGTGCGGACTGGGTCGTCGACGGTGTGGTCGCCTTGCGCTCTTGGCCACGCTGTCTCGGCAGCAGTACGCAGTGCTTTATGCCATTGCGTGAGGGCGTGCGCCTCGTTCTGGCGGAGGTCTTCGCGCAAGCGGACGAGTCCAGGCTTGTGCAGATGTTGAAGCACATCAGTCCAACACCAACCGCTAGCGGCCATCCCGAGCATGATCGACCACGCGTGTGACGAGCGATCGTCGGCGGCTGTGAGCCGCGTGGCTAGGCGCTCAGCCGTAGTTGAGGATAGTTCGGTTCGCGCGCGATCAACCCGTGTGGCAGGCCCCTGCCCGACCAGACGTAGGCCGATAGTCGTAGTGCGCTGCGTGGAGTTTTGCCGCGCGGTTGTTGGGAACCTCGCTATCAGCCACTCAGCTATGTCGGGTGGCGCCGGCCGAGCCTGCATGTCCCTGACGGCGTTGCCCAGTTCCCGTCCGGTCAATAGTGGCGTCGCGTTGCCGCCCGACCGGTGCACAGACCCGGGGATCCGAACTGCGCCCGACACGGGGTTGGTAAGCGGAGAGATGTCGAGGGTTGGAAGGTGCGCGCGCAGCCTACGAGCAAGGTCGGCGACTTTCTCCGCGGGTATCCCTGGGTCAATGACGCGCACCCAGATGTGCCGCCCTCCTGAGGGCCCCGACTGCACTTGCAGGTGGCTCACACCCAAGTCGGTTAGGACGCCGGTAAGTACGTTGGCATCCACAGCAACGGCCTCGGGACCGTACGGTCCTGCATCCAGGTCGAATGCGAGCAGCGTGTACCGGGAATGGCGGTCCGCTAGATACGTCGCGATAGGCACCGGTGGCATTCGTTCTGGCCATGGTGCTGATCGGTATCTGTGTTCATTTGTTGCGTCGACACGCACTGTGGAGCGGGGCGACCACTGCCTCCATTCACTCAGCATGTCCACCCACTAGTGGGTGAGTGCTGCGGACGAATGCAGTCGATTCCCCGCGTGTGGTTGTGCGACACGCGGAGCACAGGGATTGCGGGCACTCCTAGAGGGCGCACGCTACCCTGAGATCTGTCCGGCAAGACAGTCCCTTCGGGGATGGGCGAGAGCCCGTGAGACCGAGCTGGTAACTCAGTCTCGAAACTTCAGATCAAGGACCCTCCGACTGGTAATCGGGGGGTCCTTGTGTTGGACCTCGCGCGTTATTCAGATGTCAGCGTTCGGAAGGTTCGGAGGCTCCCTTCTGGGTTGGCGATGCTAGGCGCGCAGCGTGAAGGTGGCGCAGGGTAGGAAAGATCTGGTTCGCGTCGAAGGCGCGGCACCGGCGTTGATCGACCGTCGTCGGGAGTAGGGGCCGATCGTGGTGCTGGGCTGAAGAACTGCGCAAGCTCGAGCACGATCTTCCGCAGGGACGATCGAGCCGCGGTGCAGCGGCCACCCTAGGACCGGTGCTGCCTGCGCGTCCTGCAGTCATCACACCCCCTCGTCGGCTCGAATCACATCGGTGTAATTGTATGAGCGCTAATTCCGCGCGATTTTATGTTGGTGCTGGACGGCGGGTCAGGGGACATCGAGTAGGGCGGTTCTCGCATCTCCGCAGGTCACCTGCGTTGTGCGGCTGTATTTTCGCGCGAATTTATGCCACACTGGGTGGATGGATCGGTCCGCTGACGGCCGGCGTGGGCGCCTTGGCGCACCCACGCCAGTTCCGGCAGCTATCGAGAACCGGTCGACCAAAGCTCCGGTAGTGACGGCGTACTGCGCTGACCCGCAGTGCCGAAAGGAGTTTCGTAGGACCGCGGGTCGTGGTCGGCCTCGAATCTATTGCTCGGATGCCTGCCGGCGCTCCGCCGAGAACGCCGCTCGACGAATTTCCGCGCAACTTCAGCATCATCGCGAGATGGCGCAGATGCTCGAACGCGACCTTGCGGCGTTCGATTCGTCCGCGTCACCCAAGTCCAACCCGGAGCCCTCGTCAGTCGCTGGCTTAGACACAGCCGTTGCCCGCGCGGAAGGTGTGCTCCTGGGGCTTTCAGACGGGAGTGTTCTGGCAAGCGAGTTCACTCGCTTGCTGGACGCAGTTCGTGCTGCGCAGCCCTCGCAGCAGCAACATAGAGCGGGCTAACCGGCAGGCATCGACAAGCCGTCGGCCTGTCGGTAGAAGCGGCACCGACTGAGTCACAGGCGCGCCTCAAGCGGGCCATCAGTAGTTCGCCGATTGGGTCAGAAGATCTACTCCGCCGCGGTTCTCCGCTCCCCCACCGGCCAGCGGTGCGCGTCGAGAGCCAGCGCGTGACTACAGTTACCGGATCACGACAGCATTTGCGCACCGTTGACCTGCGCAAATCGAAACCGCCTCCCAGTTCCCCGCAGAACGACGAAATTGAGTTTTCCTATCCCCTAGGGCCAAAATGGGTGACAGCTCGTCACGGTGCGATCTGGAGTCGTTTACGTAAGTCTGCCGTCTCAGCGCGATTGCCAGGACTCCTGTCAGCCGCACTAAGCGTTCATTCTTGCTTCCTCAGCCCAACGGGTCGTCGGTACGCGATCGCCCACCTTCAGAATCGAACATCTCCCGCCGGCCCATACGGCCGACCCATACGGCTGTCATCCGGTTGGTGACGACGTCGCCTCAGTTCTCGGAACCCCGCCGCAGCCATCACTCAGCAAGTCTCCCGAAGTGCCGAGAGCCTGGTGGCACTGGGCCTAGCGGCCGAACTCGAGGGGCCGGCGGGCGACACCGGTGCCCCCGGGGGAGTGAAACGACTCGGTGATCTACGTAGAGCACGGAGTTTAGGTGCCCGCCTTGAGCTGCCGCTTGTAGTTGTGGCACTGGTTCCCCGGTCAGCATCAGGTCATCCTGAGTGAGCCCGGTTCAGTTGTGGGCCTATGTCGGTGTCGTGACCCAAAAAGGGGTCCGCCCGGCCAATCCACAGACTTCGAGGACCGCTGTCACATGTTAGCGGATGGCTGCGGCGAGGTAGACCAGCGATCGAGCAAGGCGGACGCGAGCCCCAGTCATCATTGGTGGGACGAAACTCGTCGTGACGAGCTGCGCTGTGGTCTCATGTCTTTATGACTTTGTGCACCCGTGTCGCGGATGGTCAAAGCCGTCCCACCGGGTCAGGTCACTCAGACGCGCAAGTCTGCGCGGGGACCGCTTCGTTGAGCTGTCGGTTCACAAGCCACTCGGTCGACAGCCGAGCTGCGTGGCTATGCCACCGGGCGCCTTGGTCTTTCAAGGGCCTAGTCGAGAGCGCGAAACTCTCTCGGGCGCAGACACGAAGCTTTTGTTCGTCCTGGGTATCGCATCCGCGATCCTGGTTTCCGACTTTCGTTCCCCGCAAACGTGGCTACCGACCGCGTCGATGGCGACCCGCATGCGCACAAACAGCCTGTTCAGGTCGTAATAATGCACGCATTACTTCACGCTGCAAGGCGCGCAGCCACGCGCTCAGTGCAGTCGACAAGACCGTCTAGATGAATCGGGACAACACTGTGGTCACGGAGCTGCGCCCTACGCCCCCCAATGGGCCTTCTAACACGCACTACGACATCCGAGGAAGTGCACCCTCGTTGGTTGCTGCTCGGACCTTCTGCGTTAATGGCCGCCACCAGTCAGACCGCACGCCGACAAATACGTTCCTACGTCTACCTGGACGTACCTTGCACTTTTCGGCGCGCCATACATACAGCGTGAAGTGCCGCACCGATGTACGGGATGGGCCGCAGCGTCCTTACCCCCATACGCTGCGCTGCAGCAACGAACGTACCCACCCGATTACGAAAGCCCATGTCGCACTCAGTACACGTTGCTGTGAAGTGCTAAGTACTGGGCTGCTTGCGTGCGCTCGCAAGGCGACCTATGCGACACAGAGCACTCATGTCCGCATGCACCGCCATAACTTGTTTCACGTTGCAAGCGTTGTGCGTCTAACTGTTTCTCCGTTTACCGGCTCCGCTGATGCGGTACACGAAGATCGATGTACACACCGAACTACTGAACACATACCCTTGCGCGGTGATGGCAGCTCTGTCTAAGCAGTTATGTCTATACGTAACGCAGGACGTAGATGTCGCCCGCCCACCAGGTACATCGTCGTTGTTAACGCCTCGATCATTGCCAAGCTCAAGTGAGTATCTGCGGCGTCGCGCACGGGAGACCTCGCGGTAGAACGCAAAGTCGTCCGTAGCGTGTCGTACACCGCGCGAACCGATGTGCGCTGTTACCCTCTGCGCATAGCGGACCCCAAAGCGCCCGGGAGGTACCGCCTTCCTGCGGTCCATGCGCACCACCCCATTGGAGGACTCAGTGCAACACCTATCTCAACCCGCACTGTCTCGGGTTGTCACGATCGCAAACGGCAAGGGTGGCGTCGGTAAGACGTCCACGGCGACAAATGTCGCTGGTTTGGCCGCTGCCGCCGGCTGGCACGTCCTGTTCATTGAGCTCGATCCGCAGGGCAACGCGGGACGCGACCTAGGCTACGAGATTGATGGGTCCGGGGATTCTGGACAACAAATCTTTGACGCGATCATGCAGGAGAAGGCACTACGACCCAGTCTGGTCAACTACCGACCCAATCTGGACGTACTTCCGGGTGGGAGCAGACTCGACGATCTGGAAGCGATACTGATCGGACGTTCTCAGCGTTCGCCAGGTTCACACAGGCAACTTGCAGATGCGTTAACTCCCATCGCAGCTGACTATGACCTTATAATTATCGATACCCCACCTACACGACCCCATCTTCTACGGTTGGCACTGGCTGCGACACGTTGGATCGTCATCCCGACAAAACCGGACGACTCGAGCATCGACGGCCTGCAGAAGCTCGCTGACGAAATGGTTAGTGCCAGGTCAACAAACCCCGACATCGAGGTCCTGGGCGCCGTGCTTTTCGGCATCGAGGTCGCTGCGAAAGCCATTCGTAGAGAGGCGCGAGCCAAGCTAGACGCAGCGCTAGGAGGAGTGGCCCCGCTGTTCAATTCCGTTGTGCGCCATAGCACCATGACCTCGGTTCAGGTACGGGAGAAGGGTTTGCTCGCCCACGAGCTGGCCGAGCAAGTCGACAACGCCGAGCCGTACTGGAAGGCCCTCAAGGAAGGCAGACGGCCCGACCGTGTGCCAGGCACCGCGCCGTCTCTCGCTGAAGACTACGTCCTCCTCGCCCAGGAGATCCTCCAGGAGATCGACCGACGCGAGACCGAGCAAGATTCCTCCGCAGAGCCGACACACGAAGGAGCACCCGCCTGATGGCCACCGATCGCAAGCCTGTAACCGGTCTCGCGAGGACCGGCGGCGTCCCGGGGCCGCCGCCCCGTAGGCCATCTGCTCCTGCCGCAGCACCAGCGGCGATCCCAGCTGTACCCGACGGCCCAGCGCTACCGCACGATCGACCGCAACCGGCAGCGTCCACTCGGCCTATCTCGCGAGGTACCCGACGCCCGAAACGCGTCGAAACCCGCCCAGACGAGATGCTGGTGCCAGTCACCCTCTCGCTTCCCACGCCACTCTGCACAGCCACCAAGGCGCACAACAAACAGAACGAAACAACTATCGCCGGGACATTGATGGACGCGATTGTCGCCAATCATGACCGCTTGCCGGCGTTAGTAGAGAAGCTCAAACGCCAGCACCACGACGATGGGCTGTTCGTACGAATCGAAGCCAGACCCGAAGAGGAGCGATCTTCCCTGACGTTCCGGATGCTGGGTCGCAACCTGACTGTCATAGACCGCTTAGTTGTCGAAGTCGGTGCCGAGAATCGCTCGCAGCTGTGCAGGGCAGCTCTAGAAGCCCACCTCCAGTCTGAATCAGTGGATTCAGAGTAAGCCGGTACGCCCAACCCCTCGGACGGTTCATCCCTACCGGCCGGTACGGCGGTTCGCTGGCACGAGCTGCACACCCAAACCCGCGGCGTCGCAGCAGTCACGCGGGGTAGGGGGCGACCGGTCCGCGCGATCACCGCAGTTCGATAGTGATGGTCGACGAAGAGCGTCTAAGGTCTGTAGACGTAACGAAACGACGCAACGGTCACGCAAGGGATTGCCAAACCGTACCGCCGCAGGCGAGCCTCGGATTCGCCCGCGTTCGACGGACGCGCAGGGTGTTTACCCTTCATTTCGGTCTAGTATCGGTGTACCTTCGGTTTGCCACCACCAATGGCGTCTTGTGGCGCGACGCGATGAACAAAGACTGCGCGGCCTAAAGACTGGTTTTGCCGGATAGTGCTCTCGGGTCGGGTTGGAGGTTGTATTAGACCAACCCGACCCGCAGGGCCACCGAACCTAGCAACGCATGAGGAGAGCACCGACTCCGTGTCAGTCAACCTGCTCTGACTGACTCGCTACGAACTCAGCGAAACGCGTTTCGTATCGCCGAACCTGAGGCATCGACATCGAGTAGCCGGCTAGCCACCTCAAGTAGTTGAGGTCATCGCTGTCTGAGGCGGACTCGCCTTCCGGCGGCGGCATTCGCAGATGATCATCAAGAACGAGGATCAGATCAGCGAGAGTGCCGTCACGACGCGCTATTTCTGCCTGCCTGATTATCCACGCTCGGGTCAATCTGTCGGTCGCATGACGAAGATTCGACACCACAACGCGCTGGTCCTCGGCGAGCGAAGGCGACAGGTCATCGACAGCGCGCACCTTCCGAGTCAGTTCGGCCAGCGCGTCGGTTCGAATGAACACTCCGTACGCAGAGGGCGTCAGGGGACGTGTGGGGCGAGAAGAGATCGGGTCATTCGTGCCCGCGGCCAGATCGGTCGTGGGCTCATCTCGCAGAGGTTTCGGATCTCCTCCCTCGAAAGCGCGAGCGGCGCTTCCCGCGGACCACCGCAGCGGAGCGTCCAGCTTAGTCAACGTGACGAACCGCGGTTTAGCCATCAAACCCTGCTCGAGGCGTCGCACAGTCGCGTCACTCGGCCCGCCGGCGAGGCTTATGTCGGCTTGCGACAGTCCCAGTTCCTGCCGGCGCCGCTGCACGAGGCGCCCAAAGCGCAAAGCATCGGCCACACCCGCACTCTAAGCGCCGTGGACCCGTTCCGGGGCAGCCCCCTCCCCAAATGTCACTAGTGCAAGGCTACCGTCGGTTTACATTCGGTTTAGCATCGGGTTATAGTTCGGACTGGCGCTCGGATAATGAAAGCCGTTTGTAGGGTTGAGCCGCCAATAGAGCAGCTTATGCACTGGAGATACACATGCACAGCAATTAGACACAGGGTCTCAGACTACGAGTTTGACCCCGGCCCGGACGCTGCAAAGTTTGGCGACTCGAACGGCGTCCGGACCGGGTGAATACCAGCTCGATGCGGTATGTGCGGGCATCGAGGCGGGCGTTGAGCAGTGTACCTGCGGGTATGGGCTGACAACGGTCGTCTGGGGTGGGCTGCTCCTACAGCTTCGAGGAAACCCTTGGAGTGAAGGACTCGCATGACGAACCTTCTTGAGCCCGATCCTCGTGGGCCAGATTGGTCTGGGCGTGTTGCTGTCGACTTTCGATCGATGGCACGGGTCCCAGGCTCCGGAGAGGGACGGTCAGATTGCCGTCGAACAGTCCCTCTCCGGAGCGGTGGTTGGCGACTGCACGCGAGCGCGATTGATTTGCCGTCGAACGGCTCGCGTGTGGTCGCCGGAGGGGTCAGCTCCCTGTCTTTCGATGGGGGGCCGGCCCGGTGACCAGTGTAGAGGTGATTGATCCTGTCCAGAGGGGTGGACAGGACTCGCGACGCTCGCCCTGGGGGGCGGCCTTGGCGGTGATGGCTACGGCGGTTATCGCCCTGGCCAGTGTCGGGGTCGGGAACGTGTCGGCGGCGCCAGCGCAGCCGGGGGGTTGCCCGGGTCTGATGGTGTACGCGGTGCAGGGCACCGGCCAGTCGTCGCCAGACGCTGATCCGTCCAAGGACGCGGGGTTCCTGTCCCAGGTACTCCATCCGGCGATCACGGCCGCGCGCGGGGATATGGACCGTGCGTATGTACCCTATGACGCTGGCTTCGGTGGTGCTGTGGCTGGCGGAAAGGTCCCGTACGAGCAGTCCGTTCAGGGCGCAGTCGCCAAGACCTTGTCCTGGATCAAAGACAAGGCCGCCGCGTGTCCGGCCACGAAGTTCGGTCTGGTCGGTTACTCCCAGGGCGCTCACGTCACTCGGATCGTTTTGAACGACATCGTCGGTGGCAAAGCAGCGATCGGCGCCGACAAGCTGGCTCTGTTAGCCAATCTCGGCGATCCCGGCCGACCTGAGGGTGCGCCGTTGTTCCCCGGTAAGCCGGGGCAGACCTCTCCTGACCCGGTGCCGGGGACCAGCGGCGCGAACGTGTCCAAGGTCGTGGCGGTGTCGACGACCAACGCGCCGGGCGGCGGTATCGCCCCTGTCGGCGACGTTGAGGACACGTCGTACCAGGCCATCGCGGGGCGCTATCTGTCGGCGTGCACGCCTGGCGATCTCGCTTGCGATGCCCCGGCGAATGCTCCGTTGGCGCGGTTGGTCACCAACATCGCCGGCCAGTCGGAACTCAACCCGGACGATCCGATCGGGTCGTTGTCGACGATCGCCGAAGCGCTGGCACTGACCGCAGTGAAGACCGCGGTACCGGTAGTCAATGAAGATGTGCAGGCGTCGGAGAACAACCTCGAATCGTTGAGTTATCAACCGCGCCAGACGTTGTCGGAGCGGTTGGCGGTGGCCTCGGACCCGCGTACGCCGTTGCCGAGTGTGCAGGATGCGCTGTCGGCGGTGATCAAGGTGGGCACGATCGGGTTCAACGCGGTAAAGACCGTTGTGCAGACGGTCGCTACTCCGGGCACGATCGCTGCGATCGCCACCGCGGGTGCTGCGAATCCGTTGGCCATCGTCGGCATTCTGGGGGCGAAGCTGGGCCAGGCAGCGGTCACGCTGGTCCCACCGGCAACCCAGGAACGTCTTGTCTCTGAGGCGTTTACCGCGTTCAAGTCCGAGTTCCAAGCGAACTCCGACCTGTTCAAGGTGTCCTCGCTGTTGAAGTACTGGGATGCGGCCAAGCAACACGCCTCGTACTCGGAGGTCTCGGCCACACCGACAGGCCAGCCCCCGACGAAGTTGATCGGGGACTGGATTGTGGCGGCCGCACGCGACATCGCCGGCAAGGACGGCGGGTCGTCGAACTCGCCCGATAGCGGCAGCGGCGGCGATGACTTCTCGTGGCTGTTCGGGGAGGGGTCTGCTGGTTCGTCGACACTTCCATCGTTGACCACGACGTCGTTGCCGCCGAGCGCTGCGACGTCGGAACCGGCTTATCCGTGGGAGCTCGGCACCTCGTCACCATCGGCTCCGTCCGAGACAGTTCCCTCGGGGGCCTCATCGGTCCCGCAAACCACACCTCCCGGCGGCGCGTCCGGGCTGCCGCCGTTCCTCAGCGGGGCCTCGCAATGAGTCTGATCGTCCTCTCGGCCAACCCTTCCCGCGTGTGCGGGCGCGGGTTGTGCCGCGCTTGTGGTGGTGGTCGAACCACCACCGCCAGCTAGACCCATTCTCTTCCACTCACGCACCCAGCGAATCACTCCGGAAGGAGCGAGTACATGTTCAGTGACAGTGCAATCCGACCCCCGCTCGGGGGACATGTCTCTCACAACCTCGGACATCCGGGCCGTCCCATCAACCCGCAGGCAGGTGAGCCGGTGTGGTTGAGTCCCGTCGATCTGGTCACCGCAGTCACCGACCCGGCCACAGCGGTGATCCTGACCGACGAGAACGGCTGCGCGTCGACTCGATGGGGGATGGGCAACGGCCACAGCATCACGCGGCTCAAAGAAGCGTACGACGAACGGGCGCGGTGCGTACTGCCCGGTGACCGCGGCTACCGTCTCGACGCGAACAGCGTTGTGCTGGTGGTTGGTTCGAACGGTTCGTTGCCGGAAGAACTGCTGGTCGGCGCCACCTACCGCGACGTGTTCGACAACACGCTGCACACCATCGACCCGTTCTCCCTGACCGCGGCCCGCCGCGGTGTGTTCGGCGATGAACACCCTCTGCACTGGCACCTCGCCGAGTGCGATCGCTGGACCCGCGCATACCGCCCCGGGGGCGAGGTGAAGTTCGGATGAGTACCGGTTGGCAGAACGATCCGAGTGTGCAGACCTGGCTGCACACCGCCGAACCTCACCCGGACCAGCCCACCGAGTGGAACGACGAGCCGACGCCTGCTGAGCAGGACATCACCGCACCCATCGATGACGTCGAACCCCTCGACGACAACCACTACAGCTACGCCGCCCACGAGGACCCCCAGGTCGTCGAGTTTGAGGATGTCGAGGACGACCCTTACGTCGAGACTGTCTATCCCACACCGACTGTCGCTCGAAGTACGCCACCTCCGGCGCCTCCGGCACGGGGGCAACGTCGGTGGTTGCTGATCGTGGGCGCCTCGGTGGGCGTGATCGTCGTTGCGGTGCTGGTGATCGTGTTCTCGATCAAAGCGGTCGTTGGCGGCGGGGGAGGCGACGGCATCACCGATCCGGTCGCCGCCATGGACACCCCAGACCCGTTCTCCGATGCAGTGGAATGCCCCTCGACCACCGAAGGGTCCACCACCACCGGCCGCGACCCGGGTGACCTGACGTCGGGCCCGAACGTGATCAAAGCGTTCAACTACGCCTACTTCCACTGGCGTTCGGGGCCGGCCGCGCGGGCGATGGCCTCGTCCAATGTCGAGGGCATCGGCAGCGCTGTCGATCTGCAATCAAGCATCGACACGCTCAATCCCCAAGCGCGGTATTGCCTGTCGATCGACGAGACCGGCGCCGATACCTACCGCGTGGAGGTCACGTTGATCCTGCCCGACGGCACCCGCGATCCCGACCCCGATGTCCAGAACATCACCACCACCCAGATCGGCGAACGCACCTACATCGCGTCTGTCACACGAAATAAGAAATAGAAAGGTCACCCCCTCCCATGTACCTCACCTCACCAGCGGTCACGTCTCCGCGGTTCGACACCCCGCCCCGGCGGTCGCGGGCACAACGCCGGCACCGCACCACCCCACCAGCCACCCCGTTCGTCGGGACAGTGCTTGCTGCGCTGATGGTTTCCGGTTCCTTCGGCGCTACCCTCCTGGTCGACAGCCCTGCCGCAGCCTACGAACAGGGCGGTGTCGACCAGGGCGAGACCGACGACGGGTTCGAGCAGGGCGGCGTCGGCGGTGGTGGCGACGACGCAACCCCACCGGTCGCACCTCCGCAGCAGACTGCGCCAAGCTACAACTACAACCCCGGTCCGGGCGCAATTCCGGCACCGCCCCGGGAAGCTCCGTATCGGCCCTACGCCGATCCGCAGGCGTACAACCAGCCCAACTACGACACCGTCTACAACCCGGCACCGCCGCGGGCCTACACCTTGCCCCGCCCGGTCGCGCCGGTCCGCCCGATTGCCCCGCCCCCGAAGACGTTGCGCGTGGGCAACTTCCTCGTCGAGGAAGACCAGCTCAAACGTGATGCTCCCTGGCTGACCGACCGTCAGCGGGTCTCGATCAACGAGTGGTCGGCCTATGGCGAAGCGAAGATCGCCCAGGGCCTCATCTCGGTCGGCGTTCCCGAAGACGAAGCGTCCCGCCAGGCCGCGGCCACCATCATCGGCGTGGCGCTCGGCGGCACCGCAGGTGCGGTCGCCCTCGGCGTGCCCGCCGCAGTGACCGGCGGTGTCGGTGGTGCGCTGATCGGTACCGGCGTGGGCGCAGTCATCGGGTCGACCATGGTGGTGCCCTTCCCAGGCGCGCACACCGGAACGGGCGCAGCGATCGGCGCCGCAGCCGGTGCGGCGATCGGTGCCGCCGCCCTGGGTATCCCCGCGGCGATCGTCGGCGGTGTGGCCGGTGGAACGGCCGGCGGACTCCTCGCGCACGCACTCGGTGCCGGAGATCCGGGCGCGAACCCGCGTCAGCCCGGACTGCCCGGCCAGCCCGACCCGAACCGCCGCGCCCCGCAACCCCGCCCGCAACCCGCTCCGCTGCCCAACCCCGGCGCCAACCAGTTCGAGCTCCACCTACCTGCCGACCAGGCGACCAAGGCCGGTCTACCTGCGGTGCACTACCAGGTCAGCGTCGGTGGAGATGTCAACGCCGAGACCACCATCGGCGGACAGACCTACACCGCGAACTGGACCGCTGAGCAGGCCGAAGCCCCCTACAAGGCACTGGGCGGTGCCGCCGATCAGGTGCGCAAGACCGTCACCGACGCCGCTGTCGACCTCTCCCGGCACGCCGAGAAGGCCGTCCCGGGTCTCAAGGTCACCTTCCCGCAGCTCACGCCGAAGGGGGCATAACAACGATGGCCGCGAGTGTGGAGACGGTGTCGGCGGCGCAGAACGCCGGAGCGATTCGGGGTGCGTCGATTTTGCCGCCGAGCGCATCGGAGATGTTGGGGCGGCGCACGACCCGGTTACCGGCGCATCTGGTGGCGGCCGTGGGCTGCCACGGCGGTGCTGGTGTATCCACGCTCGCGGCCCAGCTCGAGCATGTCGGCGATTCCGGCCAGTTGTGGCCCGGGCGGGCCGACGAGCCACCGTTCGCGGTACTCGTTGCGCGAGAATCGGCGCGCGGCCTGGCCGCAGCGTCGCTGGCCGCCCGCCAATACGCGACGAACAATGCGCCAGCCCATGTGCAGTTGCTGGGTTTGGTGCTGGTAGCCGGGCGGAAGGGAAAGCCGACCGCCCGGCTCCGGCGCGACCGCGAATTGCTGGTCGGGTCGGGCCTTTTCGCGAACGTGTGGCACATCTCCTGGCACGACTTCCTCGTCGACACCCCGCTCAACGAGCTGCCCTCGACCGGCCCCGATCCCGCGCCGGCCGCGCGGCGGTCCGATCCGCGCACCGTCGTCGCCCCGGACATCGCCGCCGTCGGCCAGGGCCTGCGAGACGCCGCGGTCGCGGTGATGTCGAACGACAACAGCACAACCCCGTAACGGCACAACTGCACAACCCTCCACACCTCACGAGAAGGAAGAGATCATGCTCCAGTCCACCCTGGCCTCGGCCACCACCACCTACGTGGCGTTCAACCCCATCCCGATTCCCGGCCTGTCTGATCGGCTCAACACCTTCGGCGGGTGGGCCACCTTCCTGGCCTACTTCGCCTGCGCGGTGGCGATCGTCGTCGGCGGCGGCTTCATCGCATGGGACAAGATCACCGATCGCGGCGACAGCAAGGGCGTGAAGATCGCGATCGGCGCGATCGTCGGGACGATGGTGATCGCGACGGGCGCCACGATCCTGCAGGCCGCGGGCGGGCAGTGAGCCGTGCGGACCGAAAGCTACAGCGATGAACACCACCATGACAGTGGCCTACGCGAAACTACCCCCCGAGGTGATGAGCAACATCACCCTGATCGGCGGCTGGTTCGTGTTCGTAGCCAACATGCTCGCGCTGCTACACCTAGTCTTTCTGGGCGCCTCGATCGCCTTCGACAAGGTGCGCGAGCATCCGTTCTCCCAGATCCCCGCGGGGGAGTGGTTCACCAAGATCATCTTCGGGGTGTGGGTGGTCGCGATCGCCGGCAACATCGCGGCGGCCGTGCTGGTATTCGGCTGATCACCACACCGATCACCCTCCTCGGCCTGGTGTGCACGGTGATCGGCCTGCTCGCCGGGTGCGGATCAGAGCCCGACACGGCCACGCCGTCGACGCCGCAACAGATTCCGCTGACCGCGCCGCCCACCGATCTGCGGTGGGTGGAGTTCAACGGGATGCGCCTTCCCCAAGCCGCCGAAGGCCCCCACGAGATGTCCGATGTCATCGCCCCGGGAGGGTTCGACCGCACCCCTCCGGGCGCGGGGTTGGCCGCGGTCAATGCCATCGTGCGTCTCTCGGTCGCGCTCGATGACCAGTGGCCCCAGGTTGTGCGTGAACTCCTCGCACCGGGACAAGCGCGAGATGACTTCATCACCAACCGCATTCAGCTGTCGACCACGTCCGGCGTGCCAGCCGGTCAGGCGCCGCAGGTGCAGGGCTGGAAACTGACCGCGTTCACCCCCGACAAGGCATCGGTCGACATCTACACCCGGCTGCCGGACCGCTCGATGACGGTCAATCACACCACGGTCGTGTGGGCACCGGCGTTCGGTGACTGGCGGCTGCTGCTGCCCGACGCCGCGGCGGGTGCCTCACCGGTGGATGCGATCTCGGCCACGCCGACCGACATGGTCGCACTGACAGGAGCGTAACCCCATGAGCACCCCCGATCCTCGCGACGACGACCTCGGCCGACTGGCAGCGGTGCACTCACTGCGCCAGTCCGGTGGCTACAAGAGCACCACACTGGTGCTGTCGCTGCTGGTGTTGACCATGGTCATCGGCGCGGCCGTGCTGGTCGCCATCCGCGGCGATGATGGCGATTCGTCAGCACCGCCGCCACAGGTCACCGCCACGGACACACCGACGTCGCTGCCGCCGCAAACCCCGGTGACCCGGCTGCCCGACGACGCGTTCGGGATGCCCACCACCGACACCCGCGGCCGCCGGGTGGAAACCCCGACCAACCCGCTCGGCCAGGTCCTCCCGCAGACCACCGACCCCTCCGACACCGATGACCCTGAGGCTGTGCTCCCGCCGCCGAAGGGATTGATGTGGCAGCGCGTGTACGGCGCGACCATCCCATTCTCCACCTCCGACGGTCCGACCGCGATCAGCACCGACGGGGTACCCACCGGATTTGCCCACACCCCGCAGGGCGCGGCACTGGCCGCCTGGCAGATCGGCCAGCGCGCCACCTGGGCACCCGATGACCAAAACGTCGCTCTACTCGATCGCGCGGCCGTGGTCTCCGAGGCCGCACGTCCCGAGGCCGACAACCTGCGCACCAACGGCGCGCAAATCTATGCCGGAAACCCTGAGTTGCCCGCGCAGATCCGGGATGTGCCGGTCGCGGTCCGCGTCACCACCTACTCCACCGACTTCGCCCACGTCGAGTTCGCCCAACCTCTCAACCGCGACGACGGCTTCACCGCCATCTCGGTCGGCGTCGACATGGTCTGGCGCGACGGTCAGTGGAAATGGGTGGTCCCCGAACCCGGCACCGAACCGAGCCGCCTGCTCATCTCGACCACCGGCGATGGGTGGACCCCATGGTGAACCACCACAACGACTCTCACCTCCGGGAAGCGCGTTCCGGCCGACGAGGGCGTGTGCGCGCTGCCCTGACCGGCCGACGCACCCACGCCGCGGTCGTGGTGGCGCTGATCGCCGCGACGGTGTCCTCGTGGGCCGGTGCGGGCACGGCCGCAGCGAACCCGCTGTGCGACGCCCTGGGACCGTTGAGCCGGACCGTCTGCGGCGCCGCGGGCAACGCCGCGAGCAATGTGGCCGGCAGCGTGGTCGGCGGAACATTCGAGAAGATCGTCAACTCGCTACTCGAGGGCTACCAGACCGTCCTGACGTGGGCGATGGCGTGGTGGATCAAACTCCCGAACCCCCAGTTGGACAACAAGTCCTCCCTCATGCAGGAAGTCCATGATCACACCCTGCAAATCCAGATCGTTGGTTTGACGTTCTCGCTGATGTTCTTCGGCCTACGGATGATGATCGACCGCAAACGCTCCCTGGCCGATGACGCCGAAGAGGGCTTCAAACTGATCTTCCGCTCAGCGATGGCCACCGCCGCGATCCCGCTGGCACTGACCGTGGGCGGCCGCATCGCCGACGGCATCTCCAACTGGCTGGTCAGCGAATCAGTGACCGCCGGCGGCGGCAACGGCGACGTCATCAAGAACTTCCTCAAACTCAACCTGCTGACCAACTCCGCGCTGGGCACCACCGCCATCGGCATCTTCGCCCTCGTCGGATTCCTCGGAGCCTTCTTGCAGTTGGCGTTGCTGGTGGTGCGCGAGGCGATGCTGCTGCTGGTCGTCGCCGCGCTACCGGTGGCCGCCGCATTCTCCGGCACCGGACCCGGCTCGCAGAGCTACCAGCGACTTATCGCGTGGTCGGTGGCATTCCTGCTGTTCAAACCCGTGGGCGCGCTGACCTACTTCGTGGCCTTTCGCGCCGGAGCCTCCAAAGACAACGCCCAACAGGTGGTCCTGGGCATGGTGCTGATGATGCTGTGCGCGTTCGTGTTACCCGCGCTCATGCGCCTGATCGCCCCCGCCGTGGCAAGCATGGGCGGCGGCGGATCAGGTGCCGCAGCAGCGGGTGCGGCCATCGGTGCCGGTGTCGCGGCAGGCAAGGTCGCGGCCGCGGCCGCCTCGGGTGGGGCGACCGCCGGGGCCAGCGGCGGCGCGAGCGCGGGCGGGATGTCCTCGATCGCCGGTCGCGGCGGCGGCGGACCCTCGGGCGGTATCTCCACGGCATCAGCACCCTCACC
Source organism: Gordonia sp. GONU (assembly GCF_024733855.1). Classification (NCBI taxonomy): domain Bacteria; kingdom Bacillati; phylum Actinomycetota; class Actinomycetes; order Mycobacteriales; family Gordoniaceae; genus Gordonia; species Gordonia sp. GONU. Next base: position 136,345 of record NZ_JANRHB010000010.1, on the reverse strand, counting down.
ACCACCACCATCCGGTGGCGGCGGGCCCGGCGCCCAACCCGCCCTCTCCGGTGGACAGGGCGGCCAGGCCAGCTCCGGCGGCGGGGGAGGAGGCGGCGGTCCCACCTCCGGGCTGGGCGACGCGATGGGATCGGCCGGCGGACTCGCCGGGGCAGCAATGCAAACCGTCAGCGACAGCGTCGAATCCGAAGTCGAAGCCACCACCAGTGCTGACCCGTCCCTGAGCAGTCCACCGCCGATGCGTTCGGGCTGGAACGAACACGCCATGGCGCACTAGCCACCACCGACCCATCTCTCTGACTGTCGAAAGAGGTTGTCATGACCGACAAAGCCGGCACCCGCCGACTGCTGTACCGCCCCGCGGCGGCGTTCCGGTCCTCCGGCGCATTCGGGTTCACCATGTTCTCGACGATGGTGCTGCTCGGGTTCCTGTTCATCGCCGTCGTCGGGCTGATGCTGCCGCTGCCCGGGGTGATCAAGTTCTTCGGGCTGCCGTTCACCCTGGCTGTGCTGTTCGTGCCGCTGGTCGTGTCGCTGCGAGGCCGCTCAGCCTGGGAGCTGGGCATGGGTGCACGGGCGGTGTCGAAGTCGCGCCGTGCCGGTGAGACCCTGGTGCGGTCGGGGCCGTTCACCATGATCCCCGACGGCACCCCACCACCGGGACCGCTGGCCACCGCCGAGACATTCAACTTCTCACCCGGCGACGGATCGGCACCGTTCGGTCTGATCAAATTGTCGTCGAAGAACTTCTACACCCTGGTACTGCGGACCTGGCCCCAGGGCGGGGAGTGGAATGACCAGCCCGTGCGGGACCGCTGGGTTGCCCGCCTCGGCGACATGCTCACCTTCCTCGGGCAATCACCGGACTTCGTGGCCGCCACGGTCACCATGGAAACCCTGCCCGAATCAGGGATGCGGGCCTCCAGCATCGTGCGGTCGCGACTCAAAGACACTGCGCCAGCGTTGGCCCGCAAGATCATCATCGAAGCCACCGAAGCGGTACCGACCGCCGAAGTGCGCCTGGAAGCGCGGATCGGGTTGACCTGGCGCGCCGACACCATGCACCGCAAACGCGACGCCACCGACATGGGCAACGAGTTGGCGCGCCGCCTCGGACGGATTCGGGACTACTGCCACGCCGCCGGTCTGCGAGTACGGCCGATGCTCGAACGCGAAATCTGCGCCATCGCCCGCCGCAGCTTCTCCCCGGCCGACGAGCTCGACCTCGAAATCGGTCTGATGAGCGGTGAACCGATGCGCCTGCGGTGGGAAGACTGCGGACCGACCTCAGCCTCAGACCAGCACGGCCGCCTGCTTCACGATGCGGCGCAGTCGATGTCGTGGACGATGCGCAACGAACCCGAGGCGCCGTTCGACTCCAACGTGCTCGCCGATCTGCTGTCCCCGCACAGCGACGTACCGCGCAAACGAGTCACCTTCGTCTACCAGCCCTACACCCCGGCCCAAGCCACCACCATCGTCAACAAGGACCACAACGATGCCCGCCAGGCCGTGCGCACCAACGTCGGCAAACTGCCCGAACGCGCACTCGTGCGCCTCGACAGCGCCGAAGGTGCCCGCCAGGAACAGGCCCGCGGCGCCGGCGTGACCCGGGTGTCGATGATCGTGACCGCCACCTGCCCCATCGGTGCCGACACCCAGAAGATCGACACCCTCGTCACCGATCTGGGCCTCTCGGCGGCCACCCCACTCGAACCGACCCGCGACGAACAACTCGTCACCTTCTGCGCCGGACTGGGTTTCGGTGTCGTGCTCTCCGAAGAGAGCACCGTCTCCGACAAGCTCGCCGCCTGACCAGGACAGAAAGGACCACCCTGCGATGCCGACGCTTCCCGCCCTGACCTCGCTGCTGCAGCGTTCCCGCGCCCGCCTGTCCTCCTCGGCGGCATCCCTGCCCCAGATCAACACCGTCCTGTCGATCACCGAGCACCGCTCGGCCGGCGGCCACGACTACGGCCTGATCCGGGCACACGCCACCGGCCACTACACGGTGATCCTCGCCGCGACCGGCGCGACGCTGCGCGACTGGCAACAACTGTGCGACTACACCCGCATCGACTTCGGTGCCGACGCCTGGGATGTCGTCGCGGTCACCGCCGTCGCCGATACCTTCCCGCGCACCGACACCGCACACCGGCAATGGCTGGACACAGAGCACCACTACCGCCTCGACGTCGCCGACCTCGCCACCGACACCTATCTCGCGGTCACCTTCGTCGCGGCCACCTCGGCAATGAAGACCACCCCCGACGAGATGGCAGTGGAAGTGGGCCGACGCCTGCACACGCTGATCGGGTCCCTGCACGCCGCCGGGCTGGACACCACGCCGCTGACCGCAGCGCAGGTCGCCGCGGTCGGGGTACGGGCCTACCGCGGTGGCCTGGCCGATGACGCCTCGCCCACGTTCGCCGACATCGCACCGGACTCGACACCACACCGGGTGCGGGATGTGTTCTGCCACAACGACCTGCTGTCGGCGACTTGGGTGATCGCCCCGCACGTGCTGGAACCGCCACACGCCATGGGTTCGGTCCTGGCCCAGCTGCTCGAGCGTGACCCGACCACCCCGCGCACCCGGCTGGCGATCACCTGGCGGGCGACCTGCATCGCCGACACCATTCACCCCGACGACCCCATTCGGCTCACGTTCGAGCCCGTGCTGCAGCGCTTCGGCGCCACGCTGACGATCACCGAGCCGCGTCCCCGCACGCCGTCGGTGGACGCCCTACGAGCCCGGTTGCCGCTGTTCGCCCGCCTCGGCGTGCGCAACGGCTACGACCGCCACGCCGAACTGTTCGCCGCCGGAACCGGGCTGGGGGTGCTGCTGCCCGAACACGGCGACATCACCGACGAAGCCCTGCGCCACCGCCACCGCTAACCGATTGCGAGACGCCCCACCATGACTGTCACTGACCTCCACAAGGCCGCCACCACCACCGCCACCGGCGGCGACACCACGCCGTCGACGTTGCGCCTGAATGCTGGTGCGGCCTCGGCCACCCGGCCGAGCACCAAGGAACGCTCGACGAAGCCGACCACGTTCTACGACGACGACACCCGCGAGGACCTGCTCGACACCGCCCGCAGCGGTGGGATCAGCGGCTACCTCGCCCGACAGAAACTCGACAACGACACCCGCCGCCGGGAACGCCACGACGCCGCCATTGCCCGGCCGATCCAGTTCGACGTGCCCACCCTGATCCGCACCAACCGCGGCTTCGACGGGCGTGGCGGCGGCCGCGTCGCCCACGTGCGCCGCCCCAACGAGCTGCGCGGCACCACCGCGCACGTGCCGGGGTTCTACCCGTTCCCCATCGGCGCCTCGGCACCTCTGGACGGCGCGCCCGTCGGCTCGCACCTCGACACCGGACAGCCCGTCGGGTTCGACCAGATCGGCTGGTTCGAGGCCGGACAGATCACCGCACCCTCAGCGATGGTGTTCGGGCTCAACGGATTCGGAAAAAGCACCCTCAACCGGCGCATTGTGTGCCACGACCTGGCCACCGGGGTCCGCCCGCTCATCATGGGCGATCACCGCCCCGACTTCGTCAACATGATGCGCCAGATGGTCCTCCACGACAGCGACGGCCGGGTTCAGCACCGCGAGGACGGCATCACACCGGTCACCCCGCAGGTCACCAGCGTCGGATTCGACTCGCCGATGAACCCCCTCGCCGTGGGCACCTTCGGCAACCTCATCGCCCGGTTGCCCACCGCCGCACGCCAACTCGCCGAACGCGAAATGCGGGCCCGCCAGGTCACCGCCGCGACCGGGCTCCTTGAGATCAGCTCCGGCCGCCCGATCGCCCCGCACGAGGAGACGCTGCTGACCACCGCGTTGCGGGTGCTCTACGGCACGGCCAACGAGTTCACCCTGACCAATGCGCCCCTACCCGGCGATGTGCTCAACCTGCTGCGCCAAGTCCCGCAAACTCTCATCGACGCCACCGCCCGCGACGCCGACACCAATCCGGAGGTGCGTCGCGCCCACCAGGACCTCCTCGATGCCTCCGGCGCCCTGGGCCGCCGTCCGCATGACGCGATCGCCGTCGACCGCTACCTGCTGCTGACCGAGAACCTGCGCCAGTCGCTCGACCAGCTGGTGTCGGGGCAGTTCGGCGAGATCTTCAACGCCCCCACCAAAGAACCCATCGACATCGACGCCCTCGGGGTGTGCGTGGACATGTCCCGGCTACCGGCCAACGCCCGCAAGCTGCGCGCCGCGGTACTCCTGGCGTGCTGGTCCGACGGATTCTCCGCCGTCGAAGCCTCCCATCTGCTCTCCGATCACGGCCTGCAAGAACCCCGCAACTACGACCTGGTGTGCGACGAGTTCTCGCTGGTGCTCGGCGTCGGCAACGGCATCGTCTGGCGCGTCGACGAAGTCACCCGCGTCCAGCGCGAACAGGGCACCGGCAGCCTGTTCACCACCCACACCGTCAAAGACCTCCAGGCGTTCGACTCCATGGAAGATCGCCAGCGCGCCATGGGCTTCCTCGACCGCGCCCGAGTCAAGGTGTGCTTCCCGCTACCCGAGGACGAAGCCTCGCTGATGGAAGGCAAGGTCAACCTCAACGAGAAAGAAGCCGCCACCCTCGCCGAGTGGGCCACCACCCCCCGCGGCATCGACGACCCCGTCGTCTCCGAGATCAACGAAACCGACTGGGCCGACGGGGTCCGCGCCACCGGCACCGAAACCAACACCGTACCCCCGGGTATGGGCAAGTTCCTGATCAAAGAGGGTGAGCAGCCCGGTATCCCGGTGCAGATGCGGTTGACCGCCACCGAGCGCGCCACCGAGATGCACAACACCAACAAGCGCTTCAACCGCGGCCGCGGCGCCCAGTCCGGAGCCGCGGCATGAGCACCGACAGCGACCCGGGCACAGCCACCCCAATCGACCCGCTACCCAGCGCCTGGGAGCAGGTGCAGGACTGGGTGGTCGAACCCAACCCGCGCCGCACCGCCCACCCCGAGGAAGTCCGGCGGTTGGCAGTGCGCGCCGTCGCCGAGCTGCTCGCCCGCACCTCGCTGTCGCTGACCGCCGCGGCCGCCGACGTCGCCGCCAACATCGGCGCCGGCACCAACAGCGTCATGCGGTGGTGCCGGGCGGCCGGGGTCGGCCGCGATGTCACCGCCCGAGACCGCGAATGGGCCACCCGCCTGGAGGTCGTGCGCTCGATGAACAAGGCGCTGACCGAACACGTCCGCGACCTCGACCGCGACCCCACCGACTACCGGGACCTGCCTCGTGGGTGAGGGCAACGCCTCCAAACTGCTGGTGCCACTGCTGGCACTGGTCATGGGGTTCTTCGCCTCGTGCACCCTCATCATCTCCGTCGCCGGCGACGACGACTCCTGCCTGCCGCTGACCGGCGGTGTCGACCAACCCGCCGACGCCTCCCACTCACCCGGCGCCAAGGTCAAGCCGATGAAAGTCAAGGACTTTCAGATCACCTCCGGCTACGGCCCACGCGACGGCGCGATGCACGAAGGTATCGACCTCGCCGGGGCGATCGGCGCGCCGATCTACGCCGCCGCCGACGGCACCGTCACCGCCGCCGGGACCGCGTCGGGGTTCGGGCACTGGATCGTGCTCACCCACAACATCAACGGGCACGTGTGGTCCACGGTGTACGGGCACATGTTCGCCGACGGTGTGCTGGTCAAAGCCGGTCAGAAAGTCACCGCCGGACAACACATCGCCAAGCTCGGCAACGACGGCCAATCCACCGGCCCGCACCTGCATTTCGAGGTGTGGGATGGCGGACACCGCGACTTCACCGGCGGCCACTCAGTCGATCCAGCCGGGTGGGTGTCCACCAGCCCCGAACCCGGCGCCGCCCCGGCCGGACGCGCGCCCGCCCAACCGGGCAGTCCGCGCGTGCTCACCGCCCCACGCGTGATCCCCGCCTCCGACGTCGTCACCGCCGCCGACTGGGATGCCGTCGCCAAACACGAATCAGGCGGCAACTGGAAGATCAACACCGGCAACGGTTACTACGGCGGACTGCAGTTCGCGGCGTCGACCTGGACCGGCGCCGGGGGAGCGCAGTACGCGCCGACCGCCGACAAAGCCACCCGCGAACAGCAGATGGAGGTCGCCAACCGCGTCCTGGGTTCCCAGGGCTGGGGCGCCTGGCCGACCACTTCCAAGACCGCCGGGGTCACCGGCAAGAAACCGGCACCCGCAGGCACGTTCCTCAACGCCGCCGCGGTGCCCCCGCCCGCGGGCGCACCCAGTGGGCCGCCCGCACCGTCGGGGCCGTCGGGCCCGTTGCCGCCGCTACCGAAGTCCAAGGGCTCCGAAGCGCACTTCCAGGTCGACTCCATCCGCCTCGCCCGCGCGATCGCCGCGAAGTTCCCGCAGATTCAGACCATCGGCGGCTGGCGTGCCGACGGCGGCGGTTTCAACGACCACCCGTCCGGCCGCGCCGTCGACGTCATGATCCCCAACTACACCTCCGCGCAAGGGATCGCGCTCGGCAACGCCGTCAACAAATACATCCTCGACAACAAGAAGCACTTCAAGCTCGAGTACACGATCTGGCGCCAGACCTACTACCCGGTGGTCGGCAAGTCCAACGTCATGAACGACCGCGGCGACCCCACCCAGAACCACTTCGACCACGTCCACGCCACCGTCGAAGGCCACGGCATGCCCCGCGGCAATGAGGTCTACACCGCACCAGGCGTCACCGGCGGGATCAGCGCTGACGAGGGCGCCGACTGCGGCCCGGTCGAGGACCAGCACGGCGGGGGAGTCGACAACCTCGCCGCCGGACGGGTCCCACCGGCCTACGAGCCGTGGTTCCGCAAAGCCGGACTGCTGTGCCCGCAGATCAGCTCGGCATTCCTCGGCGGAATCGGCAAGCAAGAGACCGGGTTCAACGCCTCCCTGGTGTCCCCGGCAGGAGCGAAGGGGCCGATGCAGTTCATGGACTACACCTACCCGTCCTGGGCCAAAGACGACGACGGCAACGGCCGCGCCTCGGCCACCGACATCGGCGACGCCGTCATGGCCGCCGGACGGTTCTCCTGCGCCAACGCCAAACAGATCGACGCCGCAATCGCCTCCGGCCGAGTGAAAGAACCCGCCGAAGGCCGCGAAATTCTCTACGCCTACGCCTACAACGCCGGAGTCGGCGCGGTCCTCAACGCCGGCGGAACACCCACCGGCGGCGACTACGACACCCAGACCCGCCCGTACGGCCAGAAAGTCATCGCCTACGCCAAACAGTTCGCCGATCAAGGGCTTCCGGAGAAGAACCGATGAACCACCACCACCGCCACCTCCTGGTCGTCCTCGCGATCGTGCTGATCGCCGCACTGGCCGGATGCTCCGGCAGCGACGACACCACCGAACCCGCACATGACCATGACCACGGCGAGCACTACAGCAGCCCGCCCGGCCTGCCCGATCGCGCTGAGCCGATCGGGGTGTTCACCACCACCGTCACCACCATGTTCAGCTGGCAACCCGCCACCGACACCTCACCCACCGATGCACTGCGCCGCACCCGCGCCACCCTCACCGGCCAGGCATTGGACTCCGCCAACAGCTCGGCAACGGTGCGTCCCAGCGCCCAGTGGGGCGCATGGAAGCAATCTCTCGACGTCATCACCGCCCGCGTCGAGGGCGCCTCAGCAGTGCTGATCTCACCGGACAAGGCCAGCGCGCGCGGCACCGTCATCCAGACAGTGCTCGGCATCGACGCCACGGTGACCTCGTTCCGGAAGTTCACCGTCACCGCCGATCTCGTCCGCGTCGACGGCCAGTGGAAGGTCGCCACCTACCCCCGCGCCGACACCTGACCCACCGGCCGCCCCAGCAGCAACCCGCACCTCACAGAAAGGGCACACCATGCTCGACCCACAGAGCGTCCCCCAGGACACCAGCCGCGAAGTCGACGACATCTTCGACGAAATCCGCACGATCATGCGCCGATCCCGCCGCCACGCCGACGAAGTACTGCGCCAGGTCCGCAACCAACAGCACCGCCGACGCTCCCAGCAGACCCGAGCCCAGCAGCGCCTGAACACCGCGCGAGCCACCGGCGCCCGACCGCCCCACTTCGCCGACACCAGCGCCGAACGTCACCCTCTGACACCGGATTTGATGGCCCGCTGGGCCGGGGCACACGCCGCGGCCGATCTGGCGCGCGAAGCCGCGGCCGAGGCCGCCCGCGACGGTGACACCGCCCGGCAAGCTCAGATCAATGCCACCGCGCAGCGCGCCGAGCAATGGGCGCACGCCTGGGATGAGCGGCTGCGTGAGGCCGGCGTCGACCCCGACACCATCGGTGGCCGCGACCGCGACCAGGACCTCGGCGAGGTCGCCGACACCGATCTTCTCGACCAGGTGTCGGCCTCGGCCGCGAACTATGCCATCGACGTCGACGACGCCGCAGCCGGGGCCGGGCACCGCTCGATGAGTGAACTCATCGCCGACACCGAACCCGCCCCCGAAGCCGCGTTGATCGCCGCTGGCGACAGCGACTGGCAGACCACCCCGGTCCCCGAGGTCGGGGCCAGCGTCACCCTCGACACCGGAGCCCAGCTGTGAGCACCACCCATCGCCGCGACCGCGGCCAACACGACTCCATGGCCGGCTACTACCTCGCCGCCGCCGTGTTCGCGCTGCTGGCGATCATCTACGTGTGCTGGCGGGCGGGCTGCTGGCTCACCGGCCAGCCCGGCTCGGTGCTGATCAACCCGGCCACCGCCGCCGTCGAGGGCACCTTCCACTGGCCGGTGGCCTCCACCGTGCTCCTGGTGGTCACGGTCATCGCCGCCGTCGCGATCGCGGTCGTGGTGGGACGTCATCGCGCCGCGACCGCCGTGCTGCGTGAGTTCGACCAGGTGGCACAGTTTCTTCCTCGTCCCCGGGAACTGCACGCCATCACCGCCCGCGACGCCAAGCACGCTGCGCAGCGCCTCCGCGGCCGCGACGCCATCACCGGGCACCTCGACTACGGGCTGGTGCTGGGATCGCTGATCGGATCGGGCAAATCCGCGCTCTACATGAGCTGGGAGTGGGTCGGACTCGTCATCGGCGGACCCCGATGCGGCAAGACCACCGGCTACGCCATCCCGATGATCTGCCAGGCGCCCGGCGCAGTGTTCGCCACCTCCAACAAGCCCGACATCTACGACGCCACCCGCTGGGTCCGTGACCGCAACGACCTCACCACCCACGCCGCCAAGGCCGACACCAGCCGACAAGGGCTGCGCGCACTGTGGGCCTATCGCACCCAACGGCGCGAACCACCACGCACCCGCGGCACCATCTGGCTCTCGGACCTCCAACACATCGCCGGCACTCAGGGCCAGCAGTGGTGGTGGGACCCGTTCTGGTGCGTGCACGAACTCTCCGACGCCCGCGAGCTTGCCGCGATCTTCGCCGCCGCCGAAACCGCCGAAGGATCACGCCTGGACGCCTACTTCGACGGCGGCGCCAAAGAACTGCTGGCACTGCACATTCTGGCCGCAGCCGTCGGTGGGGGAGACCTCAAACACGTCGACGGCTGGCTCACCGACCCCAAACTCAAAGTCGCCCGCCAGGTGTTGACCCGCCACGGCCACCACGACGCCGCGGCCAAGATCGACACCGCCGCCAACCTCAACCCCCGCCAGCAAGACGGCCTCTACGACATGGCGCGACGGTTCATCAACGTCATGACCGTGCCCGCCTACGCCCGATCGGTCCTCCCACCCCAACGTGTGCGGTTCGACGGCGACAACACCGTCGGTAGCAACGACATTCGCCACGACCTGCCCAAGTTCGATCCGCAAGCGTTCGTCACCTCCACCGACACCATGTACGCCCTGTCGATGGAAGGGGCAGGATCGGCCACCGCGTTGACCACCGCCCTGGCCGACACCATCTTCAAAGCCTCCGTCGCCCAAGCACGGCGCAACGGTGGACGCCTGCCGGTGCCCGTCGTGGCAGTGCTCGACGAAGCCGCCAACGTGTGCAAGCTGCCCGAACTACCCGACTGGTACTCCCACTTCGGCAGCCAGGGCATCGTCATCGTCACCATGCTGCAATCGCTGGCCCAGGCCGCGAAAGTGTGGTCCAAGGACAAACTCGACATGCTCGTGGACTCCTCAAACGTCTACATCTACGCCGGATCATCGAACAACGAGTCCTACCTGTCGGGCCTGAGCCGCATGATCGGCCAACGCGACGTCCGTCGCCGCAGCCGCTCGCACTCCAACTCCGGCCTGGGATCGACCAGCACCAGCGAATCCTGGTCCAGCGAACCCATTCTCGGTATCGACGACCTCAAAGCACTCCCCGCCGAACGAGCAGTACTGGCCACCTCCGGCAACCGCACCGTCGTCACCACCAAGAACTCCTACTGGCTCGGCCCCTACGCCGAACTGATCGACGCCTCCAAGAAGGCCTGCGCGACCGAACGCGCAGCCCAGCAGACAGCACTGACCACTGCACCGCCCCTCGCCGCCACCACCCGGGAAAGGACCTTCTGATGACCACCCCCGACACCGACACCCCCGACGACGACCCCCGTGCGCACTGGCGATTCACCTCCGGCGCCGACTGGTTCACCAACTGGCTCAGCCACATCAAAGCCGGACGCTTCGACCGCGACACCCGCTGGTGCGCGCAGTGGTGGCGCCACGACGAAGTCGTCATCCGCCTCGAGGAGCTGTGGAAAGCGTGGGAGACCGCCCGCCTGAGCGAAGACCCCGCCGCACTGTCGTCGTGGTGGACCGCCCACCTCGACGCCCACTGGCGAACACTCACCGCCGAAAACGGTCCGCTGTATCTGTGCACCCCCGAAAAACACACCACCACAGACACACTCACCGACGCGAGCACTCCACCACCGCCCGGATGGTTCGACCCACCCGCCGACCACACCACCGCCGCGTAACACGACGAGACGAGCCAGCCATGCCACCAACACCACTAGTGCACTGGGCGCTCGTCGGCTGCTTCGTGCTGCTGATGGTCGGAGCCATCACCGGCGTCATCGTCGTCACCAAAGCCGCACTGCGTCAACGCCGCCCACCCCCCAGACACCACCACAGACCTGATCACGACGGAGCACACCATGACGACTGACCGACACCTCCACATCACCGCGTCCGAAGGAGACCCATCGTGATCGCCATCCCTCTCGCATCGTTTCCTGGTCCAGCGATGGGACCCGGCTGGCAGCCCTACCGACGGTCGGTGTCGTCGACCTTCCTTGCCAACATCGGCATCGCGGCGGTCATCGTCGGTCTGTTCCTCGCGATTCGCGACCTCTGGACCTCCGACGGGGGCGAACAGGTGTGGTCGTGGCTACACACACTCGCCGAGGACCGCGCCGCTGCGGGCACTGACGACGGCCACCGGGATGGCCAGATGATCGGCGAGTCGATCGAGTCCGACGGCCACCTGCGGGGTGAATGAGCGATGGCGACACAGGTTGTCGGCGGCCGGTATCGCATGGCCAGCCAGCCAGTGGCGTTGCTGGTGGCAGCGCTGATCGGCGTCACATCAGTCGCAGGCTGCGCGGCCGGTGATAGGGGCAGGTCATCGTCGCCCCAGACCGTGGGGTGCACCCAGACCGCGGTCGCCCTGGCTGAGCGGTTGCAAGAGCAGTATCCGCAGACCGAAGTATCGGTACGCCCGACCACCGATACCAGCCCACCAGCTGACCGCGGCCGCGTGGTGCTAGTCGGGATCAACAACTGGGCCACCGATGCCGGCCGCGCTCTCGGTGCCCGCATCGCTACCGCAGTGCAGCGCGACGCCGCCGTCAACCGCGTCGAGTACGTGCTGTTCAACCGCACCTACTGGCCGGGCGACCCGACCGTGCATCCGCGAGCGCAACCGATGGAAGACCGCGGCAGCCCAATCGCCAACCACGCCACGCACGTACGGATCACCACCCAGCCCGCACCGTTGGTCGAGTGCCCTGATGCCTAATCCCGGCGACGGCGAGGACCCGCCGTGAGATGACTCAGGCCCTGACAGGTGCTGGACACACCTGCCAGGGCACTGATCGGCCAGAGATCGAGCCTCTGACCAGTGAGAAACGATAGCCACCCACCCTCGCCCCGGCGCAGTCCGGGCCGGGAGTGGACCTCACTTTGGTAGGAGCTCGACGCATGGCACGCAACGCCACCCCTGAGGACAACGCCCCCAATCTGTTCGATCTGCTCGCCGACACCGACCCATCCGGGCAGCGGATGTCGGCACCGCAGAGCACTATGGATACCCACACCGAGGAGGACACCGATGTTTCACGATCTGCGCACGGCACTGACCGAGCGGTACGCCCAGGAACTGACGCAGATGGACCGCACGCAGTTCGAGGACTTCCTGACCGCGGAAGTGACCCGGCTGCAGGCCGAGATCGCTCAGACGCAGTCACAGACGGAACTGGCGACGATCGCGGCGTGGAAGGACCAGCACGGGGGCAAGGACCCGGACGTGCTGACGACGCAGCGGCTGTATCAGCAGGCCCGGTACTCGGCGGAGGAGACGGTGCTGGCGACGTTGTGGGAGGGATTCAGCAGTCCCGAGGACGACGACCAGCCGGACGACGAGCCGAACCCGGACACGATGACCGGGATGCAGCGGTGGCTGACGGCGTGGGCGATCGAGGCGACCCCGGAGACCGAACGACTGACCGAGCAGGTGTGGCCGGAGCAGACGCCGCGGTTTCAGGTGTGGGCCGAACAGCTGCTGCAAGCACGTCTGACCGACGGACTGCCGGTGCCCGACGGGCCGGAACATCCGCTGGTTCCCGAGCTGACCGCGATGGTGGCCGCAGCGCTGGCCGATCAGGATCGCGCCGACGCCGAGCCCGCGCGGAGGTAGTCGACGACGGCCAGGGACTGCTGTTTGAGTCGCTGGACGATCTGCGGATCCCGACTGACCCCGCCGTCGTCGACCCAGGCGGCACGCCGCTGCCGCCGAAGGCCGACGACGCGCTGCCGCAGGTGCCGCAGTCCGAGACGGGGTTGCCGCTGACCGCGTGGGCGAGCACCCGAGTCGCCCCGGCACGCCGCCCGGACGGCTCGGTCGTCTACGTCAAGGCCGACCATGTGGTGGCCGGCCTCGAACCCGACCCCACCCCCGACTCGGACACACCGGAACCGGAGCCGTCGAGCTCCGCGGCCATCGACGAGACCACCACGTCTATAGCTGCTGATGTGGGGCCTGCAACCCGGTTCACGCATCCGGGGACGGTGCTGGTGCCGTCTGGTGCCAAGTCGCGTGCTCGCGCCAACATCGCCGCACTCGAGGTCCTCATCGAGACAGCGCGCACCGGACGCCCGGCGACAGCGGCCGAGCACGAGGTCCTGGCGCGGTGGTCGGGGTGGGGTGCCGCGGCCGACATCTTCGACGAGTCCAAGTCGGAGTGGGCACCCGAACGTGACCAGTTGCGTGTCCTGTTGGATTCGGAGCAGTGGCGCCAAGCGAAGGCCTCCACGCTCAACGCCCACTACACCGATCCCGCGATCGCTCAGACGATGTGGTCGGCGATGAGTCGCGCTGGGTTTGACGAGGGACTGGTCCTCGAACCCGGCTGCGGCAGCGGCACGTTCATCGGTCTCGCCCCGCCCGGCGCACAGATGGTGGGGGTGGAGCTCGACCCGACGACCGCTCAGATCGCCCATCTGCTCTACCCCGACGCCCAAGTACGGTTGGAGGGTTTCGAGACCACCCGCGTCCCGGACGGCTCGTTCGCCGCGGTGATCGGCAACGTCCCGTTCGGCGGGTTCACGGTGCACGACCCGATCCACAATCCGGCCCGCCACCGCATCCACAACCACTTCCTTCTCAAGTCGCTCAACCTCACCGCCCCCGGCGGCTACGTCATGGCGATCACCACCGCCGGGACCTTAGACGCGGCCTCGGACAAGGCGCGCCGCGACATGCACGCCGTCGCCGACCTCGTCGGCGCGGTGCGGTTGCCCTCGACCGCATTCGAACGGGTCGCCGGCACCCAGGTCGTCACCGACGTCTTGGTGTTCCGCCGCCGCGAGTCCGACGCCGCCGCACCCGCGGACGCCGACTGGCTGCATTCTGACCTCGTCGCCCTCCCTGACCGGACCGGCGAGACCACCGAGATTGGGGTGAACCGCTACTTCACCACCCACCCCGAGCATGTGCTGGGCACGATGCGTGTCGATCGCGGGCTCTACCGCGACGGGATGCTCGTCGTGGCCGCCGACCCCGGCAACGATGTCGCCGCCGACCTCGACGACCGACTGACCAACATCGTCGACGCCGCACTGGAACGCGGCGACGGACTGTTCCTCGCCGACGACACCGCCACAGCCGGGATGGAGTTCACCGCCGGCGCCCTGGACACCGACGCCCTCTACGGCGAGGACATCCCGATCGGGCACGTCAGCTACGACGAGACCACCGGGGTGTTCACCCGCCGCGGGATCGACGGCGACGAGCCAATGAAGGTGCCCGCGACCCGCACCACCGAGACCCGACACCTGTTGCGGCTGCGTGACCTGTTCGCGGCCACAATCGCCGCCCAACGCACCCAGAGCAGCCGCGCAGAGCGTGACGCGCTGCGCGCGGACCTCAACGAGGTCTACGACGCCTACCTCAACACCTACGGCCCGGTGAACCGGGCGAAGCTGGTGGGCGGCAAGGAACGCACCGCCGAGGAAGCCGCGAAGAAGTTCGTAGAACTCGAAGGCAAGTGGCGGACCGCCAATCGCGACGCCGACGGCGCCGACTATCCCGGCCCCCTGCCCGAGGATGTGGCGGCCGAGCTCGATGAGAAGGCATGGCAGGTCAGCGCACCCTCGCGGCGCCAAACCCATCTCGAGGCGGTCCGCGCCGACCCGGGGATGGCCGGCGTGCTGGCGTTGGAACGCTACGACGACCAGACCGGCACAGTCAGCAAGACCGCGGTGTTCTCCCGCGACGTCGTCGTCGCGCCGGTCCCGGTGTCACGCGCGGACACCCCGGCCGAAGCCGTCGCGATCAGTCTCGGTGAACGCGGCCGAGTCGATCTCGACCGCGTCGCCGAACTGCTCGACCAACCCGCCGCCCAAGCGCGCGAGTCGATCCGTGGGCTGGTCTACGCCGATCCAGACATGCCCGAAGATCTGATACCCGCGCCCACAGCGTTGTCGGGCAACGTGCGCGCCAAACACGCCCGCGCCGCCGAAGCCGCCCGCGCCGATCCCGGTAACCGGGACTGGGCAGAGCTAACACAAGCACTGGCGCAGGTGATTCCGGACGACAAGCAACCCTCCCAGATCGGGTCAGTCAAACTCGGACCGACTTGGATCGAGCCGCGCGACTACGAAGCGTTCGTGCGCGAAACCTTCGGCGCCACGAGTGCCCGAGTGACGCGCGCGGCCGGTTCGTGGGGCGTCGAGGTGCCACCTGACGAACGCAACAGCGCGCTGATGCGCACCGAGTACGGCGCCGACAATGCGGACAGGAAGAACAAGGCGCTCGATGCGATCGACATCACCGAAATGCTGCTCAACCAACGGTCGATCGTGGTCAAGAACTCAGGGCCGGCGCAGGAAGAGGGGGCACCAGAAGTCGATGCCCAGGCCACCATCCTCGCCCAGGTCCAAGCAGAGAAGATCACCACCGAGTTCCGGTCGTGGCTGTGGTCGGATGATGAGCGCCGCGACCGCCTCGTCGCCGAATGGAACCGCCGCTTCAACACCTGGGTCCGCCCCGAACACGACGGATCACGGCTGGCACTGCCCGGTCTGTCCCCGGTATTCGAGCCGCACCCCTACCAACGCGATGCGGTAGCGCGGATTCTCGCCGAGCCGACGGTGCTGCTCGATCACGTGGTCGGCGCTGGCAAGACCGGCACGATGTTCATGTCGGCGATGGAGCTCAAACGCCGCGGCCTGGTGAATCAGCCGTGGATCGTGGTGCCCACCCACCTCATCGAGCAGTTCGGCCGAGAAGTGAAGATGTGGTACCCCGCGGCCAACGTGCTCGTGGGGCGCAAAGGAATGTCACCTGAAGACCGCCGCGTGTTCGCCGCCCAGACCGCGACCAGCGACTGGGACATGGTCATCATCCCAGCCTCGGTGTTCTCCGCGATCCGGGTCCACCCGCAACGCCGTGTCGACTACATCGCCGGCCAGCTCGCCGAACTCGACGCCGAATTGTCTGCGAGCGCAGGCGACATGACCCAGGCGACCGTCAAGAAGATCGAACGCGCCAAGAAACAGCTCCAGAAACGACTCGACGCCGCGACCGATCAGGCCAAGAAGGACCACGGGGTGTTGTTCGAAGACACCGGCGCGGACTATCTGTTCGTCGACGAGGCCCACGAGTACAAAAACAAGGGCCGCCAGTGCGCGATCGACTCGCTGTCACTGACCGGGTCGAACAAGGCCGAGGACCTGTCGATGAAGCTGGACTACCTGCGTGAACGCCGCCAACACCAGGCGGTCGCGGCCGGGCGGGTCATCACCCCGGGCGCTGAGCGGGTCGCGACGTTCGCCACCGGCACCCCGATCGCGAACTCACTCGCCGAGTCGTGGGTGATGCAGCAATACCTACGCCCGGATGTGCTGGAGGCGGCCGGGGTCCGCTCGATCACCGACTGGGCGGCGTCGTTCACCGCGACCCGCTCCGAGACGATCCCCAACGCCACCGGCACCAAACTGCGTGTCGTGTCGAAGGTGTCGGCGTTCGCCAACCCCAAAGAGATGTTCGCCATGGCCGCCCAGTACACCGACGTCGTTGTCCGTGAACAGGTCCCAGCCAATCTGCCCACCCATGACGGGCGGCAGATCATCACCAGCACACCCGGTCAGGAGCGGCGCGATTTCATCGCCGACCTGGACTATCGGGCCGACAATCTCGACCCGCGACGCGCCGACATCGACAACGTGCTCAAGATCCTCAACGACGGCCGCAACGTTGCGCTCGACCCGGCGCTGGCCAACCTCGACCCGGATCCGGGAAACACCCGCGCCGATGCCGTGGCCGAACAGGTCGCCCGCATCTACCACGCAAACGCCGACAACGAATACCTCACCGAGGAAGGGGAGCGGTCCCCGATCCGCGGGGCGTTGCAGCTAGTGTTCTGTGATCGCGGCACCCCGCGGCCCGACGGCCCGTCGGTGTACTCAAACCTCAAAGACCTTCTCGTCGAGCAGTATCAGGTGCCCGCGGAGAAGATCGCGTTCATCCACGACGCCAAGTCGCCGTCGCAGAAACTGGCGTTGCAGGCCGACTGCCGCGCTGGTCGGATCGCTGTGCTGGTCGGGTCGACCTCGAAGATGGGTACCGGCATGAACGTCCAAGGTCGCCTCATCGGTCTGCACCACATGGACGTACCGTGGCGGCCCGCCGATCTCGAGCAACGCGAAGGCCGGATCATCCGCCAGGGCAACCAGAATCCGCGGATCGAAATTCTGAACTACGTCACCGCAGGCACCACCGACACCGTCATGTGGTCGAAAGTCGAGTCCAAGGCGGCGTTCATCGAACAGGCCAAACGCGGCCAACTCGACGACGTCACCGAAGTCGACGACATCGCCGACGACTCACTGTCCGAAGCGGCTGCGGCGACCAAAGCCGCCGCGACCGGCGACGAACGGTTCCTCGAAATGGCCACCCTGGAAGACGAGGTGAAAAGCCTGTCCGCACTGGCCAGCGCCCACGCCGACTCCCGCTCCCACGCGCGACGCGTCGTGGCCGCCGCCGACCGGGCCATCCCACGGCTGGAAGACAACATCGCCAAGCTCGACGTTCTGCTGGCCGGTCACCAGGAGTGGATTGATGCCGGCAAGGAGTTCGTCGTCACCGGGGCCCGTCCTCTATCGAAGCGTCCGGAGCGGTCCGAGGCGCTGTTGTCGCGGGTGACCGCGGTCTACCACGAGCTCAAAGGTGCCGGCGTGAAGCATGCCATGCCGATCGCGTCGATACCGTCAGGGCTTCAGGCGCACGTCTCGCGCGAGTTCGCCCAGGACAAGGTCCACGTGTGGCTCGATTGTCCTGGGCGACCAGGGTTCACCCTCGACGCCTCCCAGGTGTTCACCACTGCCGAGCGGCGCACCGCGACCGCGTCGGGGCTCGCCACCCGTCTGGAGAACCTGTACACGGGCCTCGACGACACCCGTGCTCAACTGGTCGCCGACATCGCCAGCTACCGCCGCGAAGTCGAGGTGAACGCTCCGCGTATCGACGCACCGTTCACCCGGGCGGATGAGTTGCAGACCAAGCAGGTTCGGCTACGACAACTGCGGATGGAGATCGAACGGGCCCAACAGTCCGAGGAAGCGGTCGCCGCCCGCCAGGCTGCCGAGGAACGGATGCGTAGTGCCGGTCGTGAACCCGGCTGGAGTCTGGAACTCAACCCGACACCGGTCATGGTCGAAGAAGCAGGACTCGACCATGCCGACGAGTACATCGCCGTGATGAAGCGCTCCCACCAACGCCAAGCGGAGCTTTACCAGGCCGAGAAGGAGGCCACCACAGCAGAACCGGGAATCGGGACACTGCTCGCCGACACCCGACCCCCACCAGAGGCAGAACGCACAGAGAACACCGGATCACAGCCCCCGCCCCACGACCCACTCGATAACGGGACACAGCCCCAACGCGACCCGGACCTGGACCTGTGAGGCGACAGGGACGTTCACCGCGCGCAGACGGAGGCGATGGCAGGTGCGAGCTCGCTGTCGCACCCCCGATGCGGTTGTCGGCCCGGCCGGAGCTGATCTCGAGCAGGCCGCCTCGGACATGACTCGACGACAAGGGGCAACCGCTCACAAGAACCGGCCGCGTCAAGATCACCAGGTCCCCAGGAGCACAAGCCCACCCCGCAGCGGTGACCCACCGGACAGGCGTGGCTCGCCACGCGCGACCAGCATCGCCTGTCCCGGGTTCGTGATAGAAGCGAACCGCCACACCCGCGCACCCATCACCAGCAACCGACACCGAACAGGACGTGACTTCATGCTTTTGCAAACAGCTCGACTCTCCACCGCCGTCAAGACCATCGTCGCCGGACTTCTCATCACCGCCGGCCTCGCCACTGGTCTCGGCCTCGGTAGTGGGCAAGCGCACGCGAAGATCGACGACGGCCGATATAAGTACCAGCTGGTCATGTACGGCGTCATCCCATACCCGGAGTCCAACGCGCGGGTGATCGGCAACCGTCTGTTCCAAGACATCTACGGCGTCGGACCGTGGAATGCCACCAACAGCCACATCACCCAGACCCGCAACGGCGGCATCGTCTCGATCGCCGGTGACCCAGTCGCGCACTGGTACTCCCGCGTCGAACTACGCAAGACACCACACGGCTACAAAGGTGTTCTGTTCGCCGGCGGCGTCCCCACCGGCGACGTCTACCTACGTAAAGTCCGCTGACCACACAAAGGGTCGCGCAGGAACTGCCTGCGCGACCCTTTGCCGTTCGGGCGATCGGACGGACCGACGCTGTCGAGCGGGCGGTGCTGGTCAACAGTGACGTTCACCGCGTTGCGAACTGAGGCGTCGACGGGGTGGACGTCCTGGCACTACCATTCGCGATGGCAAAGGTTGGGGTTATGAAAGGGAATACACGATGCTGACGAGGTCGGGGATACGCGCGGGGGTGGCGGGTGCGGCGCTCAGTCTCGCGGTAGCTACCGGTGGGGCGGTGCTGTCCAGTCCGCCGGCGCAGGCCGCGCGGATCGTCGAGACGTCGCAACCGGGTGTGGTGGTGATCGAACTCAGCCACGCCGACACCGTGACCGCCGCCCACCTCGGCGCCGGCCGGGTCATCAACGCCCTACTGGGCAACGACTACTGGGGCGTCATCCTCGAAACCGACTCCCGCTATCGCGCCAGGGCGTACTACCGTCCGGAAAAGGCCGCCAGCTGGAATGACGTGACCGGTCACCAGGTCATCTCCGAGGCCGCCGCCCACCCGGGCGGGAGGGTCGTAATCGCGGTCTACATTGACCGAACCAGGAGCCTGAACGGGCATCCGCTGTGGATACAGCAGGTGTGGTGACCGACGTGAAGAAGAGGGAGTGGACGTGCCGTATCTCGGGTTGATCTACCTGGTGATCCTGGTGATCGCACTGATCGACATCATCAACACCGACGACGCCGCCGTGCGCGGGCTACCCAAATTCGCCTGGGTAATCCTGGTGGTGATGCTGCCGTTGGTCGGTGCGCTGGTGTGGCTGGCGGTCGGACGTCCCGTGGGCGATGAACGACCACACCGGCAGCATTCGGGTGCGGCCAGCGAGTTCCCGGAATACGACCACCCCGGCCGCTACATCCCGCAAGACCCCGAGGCAGACCGAGAGTTCCTCCGGCAGGTGCGCGATCGCGCCGAACAACAACGCCAGACCGCCCGCGAACAGCAACGAGCCGCCGACCGATCTGACCGCCCAGACGACGATCGTCCACTATCGCAATAGCAGTCAGCAGAAGTGTTTTCGTCGACCGTCAACTACGACCGCACACGATAAGGGGCACCATCTGATGTTCGACCGCACGCCACCACCGGTCCTCACCGACGGCGGGGATTGGTGGCTGCTTGTAGACGTGACGAGCGGGTTTGCAACCGGTGCGGTAGAGACCACGACCTGCTATTGCAAAGTGCTGCAATGGGAGCGCTGCGTCGACGCCGACCGCGAACCAGCGTTGGTGGGCTGGTTGAGTGGGAAGCTGCGTCCTGTGCGCGCCGACAGAATTCCGACTGACACTCCTGTCTCCCCGGGACATTATGTTCGCCTCACCAGGGAAGACATTGACGGCCTAGTGCAGGCAGGCAAATGGAAGACCATCGACATCTGGTAGCACCGCCGGGGAGAGCCCCGGCCGGGACCTCACTGCCGCTACATCTCAGACCCTGCTGGACGCGCGTACTTCCGCACGTGCACCGTGCCTAGGAGCCGCCAGACATGCTGGCGAGTCCAGTCCGTCCCGCCGGAGGGCGTCGGGACGCCGGCGTGGTTGAGGCGGTCGGCAATCTGCTGGTCGCTGTAACCGCGTGCGTGCCAGTCTGCGATCGCCTGGGCAGTGGAGGGTGAGCACAGCGGTGGCCGCCCGACCGGACGTCGGGATGTGGTTGTGGTCATGACCGCGGCTCGCCGTTGTCTCCGCGTCCCAGGACGCGAACGGTGTGGAGTAGATCGGCCAGGACGAGCCGTGCGTGCTCGCGTTGGGCCGGATCGGAGCTCCATAGCGCGGTGCAGGTAGCCGAGAACACGATCGCGCCTGCGATGACGACAGTGACGGCGGCGAAGATGAAAACCGCAGTGGGCGAGAACGAGATGTTGAGTGACGACACGAGGTCTGTCTCCTTGGAAGAAGGGGACAGCGCAACGCGCCTACAGACACCGGGTTAGGCGGCTAGGTGCACGATGCAAGGTCCCACGAGGGTAATCGGCTGGGAAACCTCGTGGGATGTGGGTCCGCGAACCACTCGCGGCTGGGTGGCCACTTCGTGACCGGGCGCCCGTGGACGGGAATTGCGGTGCTGCAAAAGAGTTTTAAGCGCGAGCGCAACTGAGACAGCGAAAAGCCAAGCGGAGTGCTCGCGGGCGGCCCGGACCGCCGCCAGACCGTCGGTGAAGGATTTCGGTCCCCGGACAGCGCGCCGTTGCAGAAACGCACTGCACGCTGCGCCAATAGCCCGTCGTCGCTCGATCAACGACGACCAGAATTGTTCGATCGTGCCCAGCGAGGCGGTCAGGCCTCGCAGCGACGAAGCTAGGCGTTGCTGCGTGCCCATTAGTGCCGTGACCTGCCCATAGTCGAGCGATGCGAACGGTTGGGGTGTGACTTGGGCTAGGCCGAAGCGCTCTAGCGGAACCTTCGGCATCATTCGGCGGACGACCTCGGCGTTCTGCTCAACCATCCTCCGCATGGAGGGGCTGAGGTGAGCCGAGGTCGTCATGGCACCTAGTTTAGTTCGACCTTCCGAGTGTTCGGTATTTCAGAGACCGCCGAACCTTCCTGCGCGCCAACCAGGTGGGCATGTTAGTCGCCGATGCCGTGGTCGTGGCCTCGATGCCGCTCCGGCGGTAGATCGCGGGGGCGAGGTGTAGAGGACGGCGGTGCGGCTGTCGTGGAGACGTCGCGACCACGCGGCGGTGCGATGAGAGCCCGGATGGTGTCTTCGGCGGCACGGGTTTCGGCCGGAAGCGTATCGCGGCGGGCCACTTCGGCTCGGGCGTGAGCGATGGCAGCGGCGGCGTCGTCACGGTCGTCGATGGCTTTCTGGTGGAGCTGGCGGGCACGGGCGTCGGCATGTTCGGCCGCAGCCAGTTCGCCTGTAAGCGTGGCAGTGTCGGCGGCGCGGGCGGTCAATTCGTCCCACTGGTGTTCGGGAACACCAACCTCTCGCTTGGTCTGTTCGTGGGCTGCGGCGAGGTACTGGTGCTGACGCTCGGCCGCGGCGACCGCCTCAGTGAGGCGCTGGTGGTGCTGGTCGTGTTCGACGCGGGCTTTGCGACCGCGGCCGGCGGGCGGCAGTCCCGCCAGCTCGGCGCGTGCGTCGGTGACGCGGGCGGCGGCGCCGGTGAGCGCATTCCCGGTGGTGCGGGCGGTGGCGATGCGGTCGACGGTGTCGGCGAGTTCGGCGTGCTCGGCGCGCACCCGCGGCGTCCGCTCGGGCGCTGGTCGGCTGGTCCTCAGATCGTCGACGGCGAGGGTGTGGCGGCGGGTGAGGGTGCGCAGGTGCGCGGTGAGCTGGTCGTCGCTCATGACGCGGATGGGGTCCGCGCGGAGCCAGTCGCTTAGCTCGGTGTTAGCCGCCGGTTCGGCGACCGCGGTGGCGGTGGCTTCGGTGGCGGGTTGCGTCGCCGACGGTGTGACCGCGTCGGGGGTAGCGACGGGCGCGGTGGCCGTGGTGGGCATGAGGTAGGTGTCGCGGTGGTGGTGCGCGGTCTGGGTGAGGGCGTGGACGTGGTTGAGGCGGTTGTCGATTCGATAGATGCGGGTGGCGAGGTCGGCGCGGCGGCCGCGCAGGTCCGCGAGGTTGAGTTCGTCGAGTTCGCTGGCTTGCAGGCGCATGAGTTCGACGTCGGTGTCGGTGACGCGGACACCACCGGATTCGGCGATCGCCTCCTCGAGGCGGGTAGTGGCGTCGGCGTAGACGGCGGCGAGGGCGTCGCGGTCGGCGACCGCGGCGGTGACGCGCCAGTCCAGAGCGGTGGCGTCAGCCTCGGCGCGTAGCGCGGCGAGGTCGGGTGCTTCATCGTCGCTGAGGGGGTCGAGGTCGGTGGTGTCGGCGGCGCGGAGCTGGGCGGCGGTGCGGCGCAGGGCGGATGCCTGGTTGGTGAGGTCTTCGATGAGTTGTTCGGCCATCATCAGGTCGTGGTGGTGGCCTGCGGCATCGGCTGCCGCGGCGAACTGGTGATCGGCAGCAGCGCGCAACGCCAGGACATGCGGTGCCATGGCCTGCTGGTGGGCGCTGGTGCCGGCGTTGATCGCCTCACGCAGCTGCGCCAAGTCGGTGCCGAGTTCGGCAAGCTGGGCGGTCAGTTCATAACGCAGCGCAATGCACTCGGCGGGGTCACTCGGCGCGGCGAACCGATCAGGTGCAGCAGCGACGACGTCAGCGGCGAACTCGTCGAAGGCCAGATCCTCGTAGCGGTCGAGGTCGTCCGGATCGAGGACGTCGACGCCAGTGTCCGGCGGCGGTTCGGTGTCGGTGAGCGCGGCGAGGTAGTCCTCGTCGACGGCGGCGAGCTCGTGGTCGACGTCGGCTACGGGGCCACTGGCCTGCGCCCATGGGTCGGACAGTCCGGCGGCTTCGGCTGCTGCTTCGGCGGCGGCTTCGTCTTCAGGGGTGGGCGGTGCCGGCGGTAGTGGGGTGGTGTCGGTGGCGTGGCTGCTGTGGGTGACGAGCAGTTCGACCCGCCAGGTGAGCAGGCGGGCGTACTCGTCGAGCCGCACGGTGTGGTCGTCGTCGGCGCCGTGGTGGAGCAGGGTGTCGGCGAGGTCAAGCAGGTCGTGGGGGGTCCACTGGTCGGGGTCGGCGGCGCTGACCGCGGCCACGAGTGCGGGCCAGGCCCGGTCGGTGAGGATCGCTTCGGCGGCCCGGTCCCCGACGATCCCGACGAGGTGGTCGGCCCAGTTGGGGCGCAGTCCGGTGTTGGCGGCTTCGACGGCGGCGGGCGCCAACTGTCCGGACAGGCGCCACCACAGTGCGGCGGCGGGCATTTCGGTGGGCAGCGGGTTGTCGGCGAGGGCGTCGTGGGCCAGGGCGTGCACGTCGATGCCGGCGCGGGCGGCCAGCGCCAGGTGGTCGGCGAGTTCGGGCCAGTACGGGTCGGCGAGGAGGTGGGGGTCGAGGTCGCGGGCGAGGTCGGCGTAGCGGGCGGCCTCGGCGGTGGTGGTGATGAGCGCGTCGGCGCGCTCGGTCAGCGCGGCGTGGCGCCGTGCCAGGGCGATGGAATCTGGTCGCGGTCCGGCGGGACGCCGGTCGGTGTCGTCGACGTAGCGGGCTGCGCGGAACACGGCGAGTTCGGCGACGAGCTCGCGGCCGCGTTCGGGGTCAGCCAGCAGCAGCGGACGGGCCCATACGGGGGCGGTGGTGGCGTCCCAGGCGGTGGCGCGTTCGGTGACGGCGGCGGCGAGGTCGGTGACGAGGGCGTCGCGGCGGGTGAGGTAGGGCGTCCACTGGGGGTCGTCGAACCCGTCGGGGACCCGCGGCAGCCAGGGCAGGGGCCCGCCGCCTGCGGAGTGTTGTTGGGTGGGGTCCAGTCGCCAGTCGAGCACGGCGGCCGGGTCGGCGGCGGTGGCCAGTTCGCGGTGGGTGATCGCGGCCTGCAGCCGCGCGATCGGGTCGTCGCCACCGAGGGCCAGCGTGGCGAGGTGGGTGCGCAGGGTGGGCCAGGCCGCGCACGCGGTGAGCGTGCCCGCGGGGGTGCCGGTGTGGGTGCTGTAGAGGGCGTCGGCGTCGTGTTCGAGGTCGCGCAGCGCCTTGGCGCCGAGGGTGTGTTCGGCGGCGGCACCGAGGGCGTGGTCGTAGGCGGCCGCGGCGCGGGCCAGGCGCAGGAACGGGTCGGCGGCTTCGCGTTGGGCGGTGGTCGCCGACTGTTGGGCGCCGTCGCGGCCGAGGATCGCCGCCAGGGTTTCCAGCCCCGTTTGGGGGTGGCGGGCCTTGGGGGTGGTGGCGTTGTGTGGGTCGGTTTCGGTGGTGGGCAGGTAGATGTGGTTGCCGTGGCGGCCGCGGGTCATCGCGACGTAGAGCAGCTGGCGGTCTAGGGCGTCGGAGCCGATGACGTGGCAGGTGTCGGCGGTCATGCCCTGGGCGGCGTGGATGGTGGAGGCGTAGCCGAGGGTGGTGTGTTCGGCGACGTAGTCAGCGGGTAGCTGCACGTGCCGGTTGAGGTCGAGGTGCTGGGCGGTGAGGGTGCCGTCGGCGCCGATGTGGGTGACCCGCCACCGGTCGCCGTTGCGGACCCAGTCGGTGGCCGACACGCGTAGGTCGCGGCGGTTGCTGCGGGTGCTGATGATGTCGCCGACGCTGGCCGACAACCCGTCCGACAGCCGCAGTTCTGGCCCGTGCAGGTGTGGGTCGATGGCGGCCAGGCGGTCGGCGCGGGCGCGTTCGTTGAGCGCGTTGACGGTGTCGCGGGTGGCGGCGATCATCACGGTGTCGCGGCCCTGTGCGCGGTCACGTGCCCATGCCCGGTAGGCGTCATCGGCGGCGGCAGCATCGGATTCGATGTGGATGCGGCCGTGGTCGGCGTAGAAACCGAGGGCGGCGGGGTCACCGTCACGCAGCGCCAGCGACGCCGCACCTTCGGCGGCATCGGAGAACCGCACCACTTGGCTCAGGGTGAGTGCGCCGGTCTCGTGCGCGACGTCGCGCAGCACACCGCCGGCCGAGATCGAGGCGAGTTGCTGGTCGTCGCCAACCAGACGCACACTGCCACCGCGGGCGGCCACGCACCGAATGACCTCGTCGAGATCGGCCGTGGAGGCCATCCCGGCTTCGTCGACGACGACGAGGGTGTCGGGGCCGATCTGGGTGTACCAGTCGGGCAGTGTGAGGTTCTGATATGTCGGGTCGGCCAGCGTTTTCTTGGCGGCGGCGACCTTGTTGGCGAGCTCGGGTTTACCGATGGTGCGCCAGCGTGGTGTGGCGGCCAGGGCGCGGGTCTGGGCGAGTTCGCGTTCCGCGGTGGCGAGTTGGACGAGTTTGGCGGCAGTGTCGGTGGTGGTGTCCAGTTCCTCGCGCAGCACCGCCGCGGCGGCAGCGGTGGGGGCCAGGCCGATGAGGGTGCCGCCGCTGTCGGTCCACGCCCGTGCGAGGGTGCGCATGGCGGTGGTCTTACCGGTACCGGCGGGCGCGAGGACCAGTTGCACACGGCGCCCGGAGGTCGCCAGTTCGCGCACCATGGCGGCCTGTCCGGCGTTGAGTTCGCGGCCGTTGGCGGCTTGCTCGAGCAACGCGATGTCGACGGTCGTCTCGTCGAGTCGGCGGCCGTCGAAGCGTTTGGCAGCGGCCACGATGCGGTGTTCGGCGGCGAGGATGTCGGTGCTGGTGTGCAGCGCGACGTCGTGGCGCACAAACACTGATTCGCCGTTCGCGCGACGCAACACCTCGGGTTCGTTGAGGTCGCCGTCGAGGGCGTCAGAGGACACCGCGACGCTGGTGTCGGCGGCCAGTGCGGTGTCGACGATGCGCTCGACCGCGGCGGCGAGTTCGTCGGTGTCGGTGATGCCGGCGAAGTCGCGGGCACGCAGTTGACGTTCGGCTTCGGCACGCAGATGCGGACGCTGCCAGCGGGCGCGCGTGGCCGAGATGTTCTCGATGCAATTGGCGGCGAGCTCGGTGCACAACTCGTCGGTGAACTCCGGGTGCTCGCGAGTACGCGGGCGTGGATGGGTGGCCTCGTGCACGAGGTCGCTGATCGCCCGATCGCCGCCGAGGATGCGTCGCGCATCGGCCCGCCACGCCTGGCGCTGCTCGGCGTAGGAGCGGGGTTCGTGTTTGGCTTCGCGGGTGTCCAGGGTGGCTTGCTGGGCCAGATCGAAGGCCTCACCGGTTGTGGGTTCGCGGCCGTGATCGGCGAGGAACTGCTTGGACAGTTCACCGATTCGTTCCTCGATCACTGCGCGCCGCGACGACCACCGGGCCATCAGTTCGGCGGACACACCGTCGATCTCGCGGACAGGTCGCTTGCGCACATCGGCCGAGAACCGTTCGCTGAACGACACCCCCAAATCGCATTGGAGGTACAGCTCGATGCGCGAGTTGTACACCTCCGAGGCCGACACGGTGGCCTTGAACAACGGGGTACCGTCCAGGGCCATCCACCGGGTGATCCCGGCGGCGTCGCGCACCCGCACCTTGTTGGAGATGGCGACGTGGGTGTGTAGGTCGGGGTCCCCGGCGCGGGAGTCGCGGTGGGTAAACGCTGCAGCGATCAGACCGTCGGTGTCGACCTGGGCGATGCCGTCGGTTCCCAACCGCGACAGGCACGCTTCGCGCTCGATGAACGCCAGTGCATCAGCGACCGCCTGACGGTGGGCGGCCTCGATCTTCTCAGCCATCGGCAGCGGCGCGACCGCCCACAACGCCGACACCGATTTCACCGGACTGAACGTCATGTCGTAGCCGGCAACCGCCGACTGACGCCGACGGCTTTCCTGCGCGATGAACCCTGAGAGCTCGCGCGAATCCCGCGGCGGCCGACGGTAGGTTTTCGTGAATCGCTCGCGCCCCAACTCGGTGCGCAACGCCGCCCGGGTGTCGTCGTCGATGACCGCATCCCAGCGTTCGCCGCGGGCGAGGTTGTGGTCGCGGAACACCACCGCGAGTTCCTGTAGAAACTCCGGGAATTCGTTGTAGACGGCGTAGGCGTTGCCCAGTTTCGTCGCCGCCAACGCCTGGGCAGCGCGGCAGTCCGAGGAGGCCACGGCGTGCTGCTCGATCGCGGTGGCGTTGGGGTGGCGGCCCTCACCGAACAGTGCCTTCATCTGCGCCGCCGACACAATCGACCCCGCCTCGACGGTGCGCGCCTCGGCGAGCTCATCGGCAACATCCAGGCCCGATCCGACGTCGCTCAGCCCGGCCAGGCCGGACCCGATCCACTGCCCCGGCGAGTCACCTTTGGCGCTGTAGTAGTCGGCCAGAGACACCCGCCCTTTGTCGGTGGCGTCCATCGCCGCAACGGATTTCGTCAGGTACTCATACCCGTCGCCGGCGGTGAGCTTGTGGATGGTTGCGGTCACTCAGGTCACCGCCGGAATGGGCGCAGCTCGTTGGTCCGGGCCACCGCATGGACGCTGGCGCGGTGCGCCCGGACCAGCTCGGCAATGACCCCGCTGGCGACCTCGTCGCCGCCCTCGATCCGCGCCGTCAACCCCGCGAGGAGTTCGGCTGTGGCGGTGGGGGAGTCCAGCACCTGGGCGACTGCATCCTGGGCGGTCATCCCAGTCGCGGCGGGCCGGTCGTGGCGGCGGACCCATGCCGCGCGGCGGCAGTCCGTCGAGCACCAACGGCGCGGCCGTCCGCGTCGCGGCGAGCCGTCTCCGGGCAGCACGCCACCGCAGTGATCGCACGTCCCGGCACCGGCCATGGCTGCATTCTGGCACATTAATTTCGTCGGACGAATCCGGAATGCAAGAGGTGTGTGGGAGTTAAGGGGTTTGGCGTTCGAGGGTGAGGTTGCGTGATGAGGGGTGATCGGGGGTGTTGGTGCAGGTGAGGGCGGGGATGAACGGAATTGGCGGGCGGGAAACGAGGGTGATGGAGAGGGGAGGGACGATGAAATGCTCACGGAGAAGGCGCGTGTGGCGGTGGCGAGAGGGCGTTGGCCGGCGTTATCGTGTCGGGTATGCCGTCGAACAATTCAAAACTCACTGGAAGCCAGGCGCGCGCTGCTGCGCGCAAACGAACCCTTGCCGCGTTGGAAACGCGTCGGGCCGAGGAACGCGCGAAGCTCGAACGCAAACTCGAAGCCGAGTTGCGGGTGATGGAAGCCAACGAGGCCAACATCGCCGAGTTCCTGCGGGCCGACTCCGAACTCGCCGCTGCCGAAGCAGAACTGCGACTGATCACCGAACGATCCACCCACGCGAAAGCCACCGCGCTGGCCGCGATCGCCGAGCGCGTAGGAAGTGTTAGTGGCGCGGCCGAGCTGGTGGAGATCAGCGCAGCCAAAGGTAAAACCTTGCTGCGTGAGGCGGGCCTGTCCGTCGGGACCAAAAAGGTCACCTCGAGTGCGGAGTCGACACCGGCCCCAGCCACACCGGACGCGGCCGCCGATGAGGCGCGCACCGAGCAGCCATCCGATCCCGGGGTGATGTCGGCCTAGCGTTCTACGGTTCGGCCATGAGTGTCGACCCCGACCACGATCAACTCCGTCTGTTCGCGGTGCCGACCGCCCACCTGACGGTCGGCACCACGACGCCGTCGCCGGGTGTGGTCACCGACCCGACACTGATGCCCGATGCTCGCGCCGAGCAACACTTCTGGCAGCACGTCGTCCTCACGCCCCGCGGCTGCTGGTACTGGATCGGCGCGATCAGCTCACCAGACGGCTACGGCCGATTCACCTTCCGCCGCAACAACCGCCAACGGGCGATCAGCGCACACCGTTTCGCGCTGCTGCTGGTACACCCCGACCTGGGCGCCGACGCCGCCGACATCGGCGAGCACTACTGCAACGAACCGCTATGCGTGCGCGTCGATTCCGCACACGTGCGCATCGGCACCCAAACCAACAACCTCACCTACGCCGTCGGTCTCGGCCGCCACCGCGGATCACGACCAACCACCGCCATAGACCGCGCCGCACGCTCGATCATGCTGCGCACCTACCTACGCGACGGCGGCGACCCCGAACAGGCACACCGACTGTTCCAACCCGTGCCGTCCACACCCGCCGACCAGCTCGGCCTGTTCTGACACCGACCTCCGCCTTGTGTTAGTGCCGGGCGCTCAAAGTGAGAGGGTCGTCACCGCACCTCGCCGTATCCTCCCGACCCAGATGGAGTAGCCGATGCTTGAAGTCTCGGACGCACCGACACGGCAAGTACGTTGGCAATTCATCGCGTCACGTGTGGCCGCGCTTGTCGTCGCTGCTGCGTCCTATCTGATCGCATTCGGACGGGGTATCTACACCTCGATCGAACGCTTCGGCGAGGGCGCCTCCACCCAGCCGTACTCGCGCGCCGCTGACATAGAACTTTGGTCGTTGATTGTCTTCGCGGCTCTCGTGTTCGTCATCGCGATCCCACTTCTTGGAGGGGCTGAGTGGCGTCCGTGGTGGTCCTGGCCGAGGTGGACGCGTCGCGCGCCGCTGTCGCCGTCGACCTATCTGGCGTGCGTGAGCGTGTTCGTGCTGAGCGTGTACGCCAGCGTGGGCAGCGGGTGGCTCATCGAGGTCTTTGTGGAGCCGTCGTCTGCTGTCGACGCCAGCACGACGGCGTCACGTCCACCCGCGGCGGAAGTCCTTGCGGCTCTGCGCGCCGGGTTCAGTGAGGAAGTGTTTGTTGTCGCGGTCCCGATCGCGGCGCTCGCGATGTGGCTACGTCCCACAGGGGCCGGCCCAATCGCGGCGCTGTGCGTGCTCGTCCCGATGCGGCTGGCGTACCACGTGTACTACGAGCTCGGTCTCGCCATTGGGATGGTTTTGTGGGCGACAGTGTCGGCCTACATGATCTGGCGCTGGCGCGACTACCGACTGGTCATCGCGTTCGCTCTGACGCACGCCGCATACAACATCTGTGAGGGCTACACAGTCGCCTTCTGGGTGTTGCTGGGTATCGCCGCGGTGAGCGTGATCGCGCTCGCGGTGACCCATCGCGTGCGGACCGGACGGTGGATCACCATGGCGGCACCGCTGCTGGTGCCCGCGCCTGTGCGCGCCTGAGGATCGGATTATCGCGGGCACTGTCCCCAGACGCCTGCTCGGGCTGCCTGCGCGTCGCGCTGGGCGGCGTCGAGGGCGTCGGCGTGGCGGCCGGGTTGGTGGTTGTAGACGTAGGTGCGTGCCCACCCTTCGGCGACGAGTGTGTGGTTGAGCATGGTGTCGCCGATCCAGACGTAGGCCAGGGCGCGGCCGTAGCGGTCGGTGTGGTCTTGGGTAGGGTCGTACTCGAGGCGCACGGCGGTGCCGGAGGCGGCGAGTGCGCGGGTGCGGTCGCTGGCTTGTGGGCCACACGGTTGGACCGGGGTGTGGGGTTTGCGGACCTCGGGGGTGTCGATGCCGAGCAGGCGCACGGTGAGCGCGGGATCGGTGTCGGTGTCGACGACGATCGTGTCACCGTCGACGACACGGGTGACTACTGCGGGCGTGGTGTCGGCTGAGGATCGCGACGGCTCGGCAACAGTGGTCGCACGTGTCCAGAGGTCGGCGGGGGCGGGGAGGGCGTCGACGACGCCGCTGAGAGCCGCGAAGGCTGCCGCGACGGTGCGGCGAGCAGCGCGAGGCGCAGCACGGTGCGGGAAGCGAAACGGGCGCGGGTGCGCATGGGCGAGCTCCGAACGAGGCGACGAGGGTCGGTGCGGGCAGGGGTCAGTCGAACAGCGACATCTGTCGTTCGGCGGCGGCGGCGTCGGTGCGGTCGATGTAGGTCTGCGCCCAGTCCTTGACCACGGCGACGGGTTCGTCGAGGGCGGTGGCGACTTGGTCCCAGGTGAGGTTGTCGACGTGGCGCAGGGTGTAGGCGTCGGCGTGGAGCTTGGCGAGCTCGGCGGCCGGGTATCGGGTGTCGGTGTCGGTGGGCATGGCGGTGTTCCTTTCGCTCAGTTCGGGCGCAGGGCGGACAGGCGGGTGCGGTGCTCGCGCAGGGCAATGCCGTGGGCGCACATGTAGTCCCACAGTTCGGCTTCGGGGAGGTGGTCGGCGGCGTGGGTGATGCCGTCTCCGGCGGCGCGGTAGCGGCGGCGGTAGGCATCGGCGACGACCATCGCCGCGTAGTGGCGGGCTTGGATGCCGTCGGCGCCGGCGGCGGTCGCCGCGACGAGCGCACGGGTGAGGTGCTCGGCGCCGAGGGTGGCCGCACGTCCTTGGCGGCGTAGTTCGTGGGCAACGGTGGTGGAGTCGTGCGCGCGGTGGGCGCCGTCGGCGATGAGTTCGGCGATGATCGTGAACAGTTCGCCGTGGGCGGGTACGTAGAAGTCCTCGGCGCGGACCATGCCGACGACGTCGGCGAGGTCGTCGTGGTGGGCGGGTGTGGCCCACAGCAGCGCCGAGAGGAACAGGACCTCGGCGTGACCGGTGTCGCTGGCCCACCCGTGGCCGTCGGTGAGCGCTACGTCGTCGTGGTGGGCTGCGCTCACCGACGGGTCGGGTGGGGTCTCGGCGGGCACGGGTCAGATCACCTGGCGGCGGCGTTCGGTGTCGCCGCGGCCGTCGTAGTCGTAGTTGAGGTAGTGGCCGTACTCTCGGCGGGCGCGCTCGGCCAGTTCGAGGGCCTGGTCGAGCAGGTGGGGAAGCACAGCGATGTCGGCGAGGCGGGTGTTCACCTCCGTGAGCGGGAGGCGGGTGAGGTCACCGTCTGCGTAGACGGCGATGACGATCGAGTGGACGGGCGGGCGGTGCGGGTTGCTCGGCACGAAAACGCCGGCGCCGTTGTCGATGAGCGCCTGCCAGTCGTTGTCGATGATTACCACGGCATCGCGCGTGCGGGTGTAGGCGAGGTGCCCGCTGCGCTGCGAGCCGAAGGTCGTGCGGGTGAACACCAACCCGGTGGCGGCCGTGATGTCGGTGAGGGCTGCGTCGAGGCTGTAGCTCATCGCAGCCGCCGTTCGGCGCGGGCCTCGAGGGCGGCGAGCATGGCGGTGTCGTCCTGGGCGGCGAGCGCGGCCTCTTCGGCGGCGCCGATCTCGCATTCCGGTGCGTGCGGATCGCTGAAGTGTTCCCCGCACCTCTGGCAGCAGTCCGAATGGATGTTGGCCATGGTGATCTGGATGACGCCCTCGTCGAAGTTGGCCACGAAGGTAAGGCCGTCGGGAACGGCGATGGAGACGACAAGATCGCCCTCGACGTCGGCGAGCGTGGCCTGCACCTGGGGTGCGGAGGTGTCGGCGGGATCCGCTGCGGCTTGGGTTGCCCACAGTGAGGCGTTGTCGGTGGCGATCGCGAGGCCACCGAAGGCCCACTGGGTGTGGTCGTTGGTGGCGTTGGTGGCGTTGGTGGCGTTGGTGGCGTTGGTGGCGTTGGTGGCGTTGGTGGCGTTGGTGGCGTTGGTGGCGTTGGTGGCGTTGGTGGCGTTGGTGGCGTTGGTGGCGTTGGTGGCGCTGGTGGCGCTGGTGGTGGATGGACGGCTCATCCTCGGTCTCCTTGGTCGGTGTGCTGGTGGGTGTCGTCGACGGCAAGTGCGACACCCGTTTCTGAGGGACTGGCGGGTCAGGCTGCGGTGGCTGGCGGAGAGGCAATATTCGTCGGCGCGATATTGGTCTTTGGCCTCACCGTCATTACTCGATGATACATCGTATCTGCTTGTCGTACAACTGTTTTCGTACTTGAATTGTCGA
Organism: Gordonia sp. GONU; assembly: GCF_024733855.1. Lineage (NCBI taxonomy): Bacteria > Bacillati > Actinomycetota > Actinomycetes > Mycobacteriales > Gordoniaceae > Gordonia > Gordonia sp. GONU. The sequence goes on along the minus strand of NZ_JANRHB010000010.1, from coordinate 102,887 downwards.
TTTTGCCTCAGCCGCAACGTCGTTCGCTCGACATCAGACCCACACTCTTCGGCGTCCGGTCGGGTGTGGCCTTTCCTGATATTTGACCGCTTCTGCGCGCTGGCCGGATGCGTCAGGAGCGGAGAGCGGCCCGGTGCCGCGATCGGAGCGCAGCGCGTGGCAGCGGGTCGGTCGGAGTCTCTTGCCGCGCAGGTCAGGGCGTAGAACAATCGGCGGGTCAGGAACGGCGTTCTTCGTGCGGCCGTGGCCGCCACGCCTCGGGCGGGAGGTGACCGCCGCGCGAGAGCGGCGGCGACGCGGTTGGCGTTCAGCCGATGTTCATTTGTTCGGCAGTTCGAGGTCTGTCAATATAGACGCATGTCGAAACAGAACGAGTTGCCTGTCGTGGCAGGTGAGGCGTGTTGCACGCCGTTGGTGCAGGAACCGCTCAGTGCCGATGCGACAGTGGGGCTCGCGCGCATGTTCAAGGCGATGGGTGATCCGGTGCGGCTGCGGTTGCTGAGCTTGGTGGCCAGCCATGCCGGCGGGGAGGCCTGCGTGTGTGACATCTCGGAATCGTTCGATCTGTCCCAACCCACCATTTCCCATCATCTGAAGGTGTTGCGGCAGGCGGGTTTGTTGGACTGCGAGCGCCGGGGAACGTGGGTGTATTACTGGGTTGTTCCTGCTGCGTTGCAGCAGCTTTCGTCGATTCTGAGTTCAGCGGATCCCACCGCAGACACGTTGGTGACCGCGTGAGTACCGCTACGAACACACCAGAGCATCCCGCGGTCGTCGGCAGGCTGTCCACCCTGGACCGGTTCTTGCCGGTGTGGATCGGGGTGGCGATGGTCGCCGGGCTACTCCTGGGCCGGCTGATTCCCGGCCTGAACGATGCGCTCTCGGCCATCTCGGTCGATGGTGTCTCGCTGCCCATCGCGATCGGCCTGCTGATCATGATGTATCCGGTGCTGGCGAAGGTTCGCTACGACCGCCTCGACACCGTGACGGGGGACAAGCGTCTGCTCATCGGGTCGCTGGTTCTGAACTGGGTTGTCGGCCCGGCGTTGATGTTCGCGCTGGCCTGGATCTTCCTGGCCGACCTGCCTGAGTACCGCACCGGGTTGATCATCGTCGGGTTGGCGCGGTGCATCGCGATGGTCATCATCTGGAACGACCTGGCGTGCGGTGACCGTGAAGCGGCGGCCGTGTTGGTGGCGATCAACTCGGTGTTCCAGGTCGTGATGTTCGCGGTCCTGGGCTGGTTCTACCTCTCGGTGCTGCCGGGCTGGCTGGGTCTGGAACAGACAACGATCGACGCCTCGCCGTGGCAGATCGCCAAATCGGTGCTGATCTTCCTGGGTATCCCACTGGTCGCCGGGTTCCTGTCCCGGTATCTGGGGGAGCGGAGCAAGGGACGCGACTGGTATGAGTCGCGGTTCATTCCCAAGATCAGTCCGTGGGCGTTGTACGGGTTGCTGTTCACCATCGTGATTCTCTTTGCCCTGCAGGGTGATCAGATCACGTCACAGCCTCTCGACGTGGTCCGGATCGCAATTCCGTTGCTGGTGTACTTCGCGGTGATGTGGGGCGGCGGGTACGCGTTCGGCGCTGCTATGAAGCTCGGGTATGAACGCACCACCACGCTGGCGTTCACCGCCGCGGGCAACAACTTCGAACTGGCTATAGCGGTCGCGATCGCAACGTATGGGGCCACCTCGGGCCAAGCCCTGGCCGGGGTGGTGGGGCCGCTGATCGAGGTGCCGGTCCTCGTGGGATTGGTGTACGTCTCGCTGGCGTTGCGTAAACGCTTCACCGCCCCGCAGTCGACAGCTCAGCCGGGCTTGGTCACGGAGGCACGGTGATGGACGACTCGACCCTGGATCAGCGCCTGGCGGCAGGGGAGCATCGCGCACAGCCCGAACTGCTCATGCCGCATGTCGTGCTCGGTCGTATTGCCGCGGATTTGGCCGCGAAGTACGAGGGTGTGGTGTCGCGGCAGACGGTGGAGCGCTGCGTTTTCGAGTCGTATGCGGCACTGCGCCGCACCTCGCGGGTACAGGCGCATCTGACCTCGTTGGCGAGCCGGTTCGCTGCCGACCGGTTGCGCGCACTGGCGCAATCGGACGGGGCGATCGCCAAAGACGTGCCCGAGGTGTTGTTCGTGTGTGTGCACAATGCCGGCCGGTCGCAGATGGCCGCAGGTCTGTTGACCCACCGGGCCGGCGGCCGCGTCCATGTCCGATCGGCGGGTTCAGCGCCGGTCCATTCGATCAACCCCACCGTGGTCGAGGCGATGACCGAAATCGGGATCGACCTGGGCAACGACTTCCCCAAACCGCTGACCGACGATGTCGTCGCCGCCGCCGATGTCGTGGTGTCGATGGGTTGCGGTGATGCGTGCCCCATCTATCCGGGCAAGCGGTACCTCGACTGGACAGTCACCGATCCCGAAGGCCTGCCCTTGGATCGGGTGCGCGCAATTCGCGACGACCTCGACACCCGCGTACAGGGGTTGCTCCACGAGTTCGCTCCTCGCCCCGCATAACCCCCTCACACCAAAAAGGAAGCTGCTCCCATGTCTGCACAGACACCGAGTGTGTTGTTTGTCTGCGTCCACAACGCCGGCCGCTCTCAGATGGCCGCCGGGTTCTTGACCGCCCTGGGCGGCGGTCGGGTCGAGGTTCGTTCCGCGGGGTCAGCCCCCGCCGACGCCATCAACTCCGCCGCTGTCGAGGCAATGGCCGAGGTCGGTATCGACATCTCCGACCAATCACCGAAGATCCTCACCCCCGACACCGTCGAATCCTCCGACGTGGTCATCACCATGGGGTGCGGCGACGCCTGCCCGGTCTTTCCCGGCGTCAGGTACCGCGACTGGGCCCTGGACGACCCTGCCGGCAAAGGCATCGATGCCGTGCGCCCGATTCGCGATCAGATTCGTTCGCTCGTGGTCGACCTGCTGGCCGAGATCGCGCCCGCCGACGACACCTCGAGTGTGCGATGAGCGCACCACACTCGGTTCTGTTTGTGTGCGTGAGTAATCGGGGCAAGTCGGTGATGGCCCAAGGTTTGGCGAGCACGCTGGTCGACGGAACGATCAACGCCTCCTCGGCCGGCACCGACGCCGCGATCGGCAAGCGCGTCAACGAGCTGTCCGCTCAAGTGCTCGCCGAGGCCGGTGTCGACGTCAGCGACCACACCCCTCGCCAGCTCACCGACGATCTGATGCGCGAGGCGGACCTGACCGTCGTACTGGGAACCTCCGCGCAGGTCGCACCGCCAGAAGGGGCCGTCGTGGAGGTCTGGGAAACCGATGAACCCTCCCTGCGCGGGATCGACGGCGTCGAGCGCATGCGCCTGATCCGCGACGACATCGCCGCTCGACTCACCGACCTCACCGCCCGCCTGACCCACACCACCTGAACCGGTCGGCGGGCACCATCAGGGGTGCCCGCCGACCGGCGGGGACGACGCTCAGCAACAAGCGGTCGACGCACTCGCCGTGGACTGGCCGGGCTGCGCGGCGCCGGCAGTACCGCAGCACACCGCAGAATCAGAGTCAGGGGTCTCGTTGTCCGCCAACAGCGTTGGGCTGGACCCGAAGGTCTCGGAGTCGGCCAGCACCGTGTAGACCTCCCACTTTTCACCTGCCGGACCGGTCACCCACACCTTGTCTTGAGTGGCGAAACAACACGTGGCGTTGATCTCCTCCTCGGTGAATAGGCCTTCGCCGCTGAGCCGGGCGATCTCGGCGTGCACCTGATCGCTGGACTCGACCTCCACACCGAGATGGTTGATCGTGCCGCCCTTACCCGGATTCTCCAGCAGCACCAGCTTCAACGACGGCTCCGCGACCGCGAAGTTCGCATAACCCGGCTTGCGCTTGGCCGGTGCGACATTGAACAACTTCGAGTAGAACTCGACCGCCTGATCCAGATCATCGACGTTGAGCGCGAGCTGCATGCGCGACATGACTACCTCCACCTGTGAGACATACATCGAACTACTGACGTCGCCCAGAGTGCCCGCCTCTTCGACATATGTCAATACAGTGGGTAGGATTGGGTGCATGCCCAAGACGCTTCCGGTCATCGACATGACCGATCCCATCTGTTGCGCACCGGTCTCGGCGTCAGCGCTGGATGACGCCGCGGCGCTGGAGATCGCGCTGCGGCTCAAAGCTCTTGCCGATCCAGTCCGGATCAAGTTGATGTCGATCCTGCTCACCGATGCCGCGGGTGAGGTCTGCACCTGCGATCTGGCGACTGCTGTTGGACTGTCTGAGCCCACGGTCAGCCACCACCTCGGACAACTCAAGAAGGCCGGCATGGTCCTGCCCCAGCGCCGCGGCATGAACGTCTACTACCGGGCCCACGCCGACGCTCTGCAAGCTTTACGACAGGTCCTCGACCCGACGTGCTGCCGCTGAGCGACTTGTGCCTACCGGGACGTCGGTCGGCGGGGCTGGGTGCTCGGCGTCGTGGCTGTGCAGGTAGGCGGTGTAGTCGCGTTGGGCCAGTTGCGCCCACTGCGATGAGGTCGTGGAGCACAGTCCGAGCTGGGTGGCCAGGACCGCGGCGGGTAAATCCGCGCCCAACGCGAGCAGGGCGTGGTTGCGGCTGACGCGGGTGGGAATGCCTGCGGTGGTGAGCTTTCGGCTCAGGGTTCTCACGTGCAACGGGTGATGGGCGATTCCGCCTCGGAAGAGGTGGAATCCGCGGCCGTCCCGGGTGCAGGCGCGCGGGTCGGCGCAGACGGTGCCGGCAAGGGTGTCGATCAGCTCAGCGAGTCGCTCGGGTAGCTCGATCGGGTGGCGTGCCAGCGTCACGTACCTGCGGTCCTGGTCGCGGGTGAGCGACGAGGTGGTGAGGTTCTGCACCTGGGGGAGTCGTGCGCCGTAGAGCAGCACGAGTAGACCGGCGATGCGGGTGGGCAAGTCAGCGGACGTGTCGCCCGACAGCAGCGCGGCGATGGCGTGTTGGTGGGTGCGTTCGTCGCCGGTCTGCGACGGCGGTGGGGTGGGGTAGCGGGTCACCGATATGTTGGTGGCAAGTCCGCGTTGCGTCAGCCACGTGATGAACCCGGCGATGTTGTTGGTGCGGTGATGCTGTCCGTCGGTCCAGGCATCGATCATCGGTTGGGTCAGGTCGCCGACGGTGTGGCCGTGCTCGTCGAGGTGGGTCAGAAGCGTGATGGCGACGCGAATCTTGTTGCGGCCGGAGTCGGCGGCGGCGTGGGTGAACCGGCGACGGCGGGACCTGCGGCGTGCGCGGCGCAGGATGGCCCAATGGCCGTAGGGGCGGATCAGCGCGCTGTGGTGGGTTGGCAGCGTGGCGGCGGTCTCGTTGATCCAGGTGTCGAGCCGTTCGAGGGCTTCATCGCGTTCGGGAAGTATGGCGGCGTCGATAAGCAGTTCGCGCAGGTGGTGGCGTCCCCACCCTGGCGGGCACTGGTCGAGCACGGTGTGGCTCATGGGGTGTTCGCTGGAGGCCAGCGGCTTCAGTAGCTGGGCGGTCGCGGGTTTGGTCAGCCACCGCAGTGTCGAGCGCGGCTGGCCACGGGCGGCGAGGAACGTCGGCAACTCGGCGAGGCTGTCGGGTATCGACCCTTGGGGTGTGGTGAGCAGGTCCCGGGCCTGCCGGATGATCGAGCAGCGGTGGCAGGTTCGGGCGAAATGATGTTGCCCCGTTCCGCCGCACGTGGAGCACCGATAGTCCAGGTCGGAGTCCGCGCATGGACCGCAGATGCGTTGACTGGCAGCATTTCTGCCGATGAGTGCGGCGGTGGTGCCGCAGTCGGCACAGGACGCCGACTCCGACAGAGTTCGCCGATAGCAGCGCACGCATACTGGCCCCAACGGCCACCGGGTGTGCACTTCACGGAGCAGTCCGCAACGTCTGCACGTCTCCTCGGGTGCTGTGGCGCAGCGCCGGCAGAGGTCCACGGCGCCGGGGCGAGCTCTGATCGCGATCGGCACGTGGTTGTTGCAGCGTCCGCACAGGCGCGCCGGTGCGGTGTAGCAGCGCTGGCACAGCTCGCCGTCCTCACCGCTGGTCTTGATGTGGTCGATCTGTCCGCAGCCGGTGCAGCGGCGTTTGGGACGCGCACAGTGGCCGCATAGCGGATCGCCTGCGGGCGTACGTCTGCTGGGGGTGGTGTGCTTGCCACAGTTGCTGCACGGTTCGCGGCGTCGGATGTTGTAGCAGGACCGGCAAATTCCCCCTTCGGGTGTGCGTTTGGACCTCGGGGCGATGGTGCCGCAGTCCGAACAGGGATACGTCGGCGGAGAGGCGACACTCACGACTCGGTGCCCGGTCGTCGAATGGTGGTGCGACGGGCGGTGATCGGTGTGACCCCTGCCGGTTTGCCGGCAGTCTTGCGAACTGCGGTGTCGACGATGTGGGGTTCGATCAGATCGTTGGGGGTGCACTCGAGGATGTCGCACAGGGCCACCAGGGTGTGCATGCTCAGTCGTTGCGGCTGCCCTGTCACCAGCCGGTAAACCTGTTCGCGGGAGAGTGTGATCCCGCGGTCAGCGAGGTGCGGTTGCAGATCGGTGGTCGAGTACATGCCGTGGGCGGCCATCCTGGCTCGCAGATGCCACGTGTAGTCAATCTGCTTCATGTCGGGGTCCCGTCATTGAGGAGGTGGCCGTATCGGGCGTGGATGGACTGCATAAGCAGTCCGTTGCGGTACTCGTTGCTGACCCCGATGTAGACCGCCGTGGTCGAGGAGAATGCGTGGCCGACTTGCTCCTGGATGAATCGTTCGGGGTAGTCGAACTCCACCAGATGCGTGACGTAGGAGTGGCGCAGCGAGTGGAGGTCGAGGGTCGGGTCGATTCCTGCGGCGTCTCGAGCGGTGGCGAAGGCGGTGTTGAGTGCGCGCACTCCCAGTCGGCTACCGCGTTCGGTGAGAAACAGCGCTGGGTGCCCGGTGTGGTCGAGCTCGCTGCGCACGTCGGTCAGGTAGTGGTCGAGGATGTCCACGATCCAGCTCATCTCCGGCACCGTGAGCACGGTGCGGCGTTTGGGCGGGCCGCCCCGGGACGCTTTGCCGTGCCGCACGGTCAGCGCCCCGAACCGGCCGAAGGCCGGGAACTTCGAGTTCCTGCGAAGATCAACGACATCGCTGCGGGAAACCTCCTGCCGGCGTAAGCCGTAGGCGTAGCAGTACTTCAGTGCTACGGCGTCGCGCAGCGCCGGTATCGCTCCTTTCCGGCCGCGAGATCGGATCTGCGCGACCCGTGCGTCCGCGGCATCGAACAGCGCCTGGACCTCGTCGTAGGTCAGCGGTCGTCGACCAGGATCACCTTCGTACTCACCGACGTGGATGATGGAGTTGTCTTCGTGGAAGACCTGCACGGGCGCGCAACCGAACTGAGCAATGCATTCAGTAGCCCAGTTGTAGCGGGCATCGACCAGGTAGGCACAGAACAGGCCGATGTCCACCTCGTAGCCGCGGACAGTGGACAACCGAAGTGGGGTTGGGCTCGATCGGAGATGACTGATCCATGCTTCGCCCTCCTCTGGGGTCCACTGCCACGGATACAGTCCAGTGAACTCGGCGAAGCGGCGAAGCGGCGAACCAGCCGCGTTCGAGGACCGATCGTCGACTCGCGCAGGAACTTTGCCCGCTGCTGCTGAGCCCACCCGTCAACCATCGCGTCGAACATCGCCCGTTCCGGATCCAGCTGCACAACATTGCGGGCTAACTCCGCTCGACCGCGGACGACGTCGTCACTTGTCACACGTGAGTTGTATCAGATGCAACATAGATGCATGGGAAAGCCCAGTGGCCTGGGCCTGTTGTTCGCGACCTTCTCGCAACCACGGGCGCATCTTCCCTGCTAGAAAGCAGGCCCTCTTACCCGGCCAATGTTGCATCGGATGACAACAAATCCCGTTCGGCGAGCGCCTTCACCCGGTCGGGGCGGAACCCCGACCAGTGCGTGTCACCGGCAACTACGACCGGGGCCTGCTGGTAGCCCAGGCTCATCACGTAGTCGCGGGCGTCGTCGTCGGTACTGATGTCGACCACCTGGTAGGTCAGGCCCTGCTTGTCCAACGCCGTGTAGGTGGCGTGGCACTGGACGCAGGCGGGCTTGGTGTACACGGTGATCGTCATTTCTGAAACCTTTCTTTCGGTGGCTGTTTGCTTTCTTCTATTCTATACCTAATGGGCTGTATATGCAAGGGCTGCAACGTATTTCAGCTTTCACAGAAATGCACCGAGACATGCTGTTAGGGGGCCCTTTGAATGCCCTTCACCTCGTCTATTCCGGGATTCTTTTTATGCGTTCGAAAATCTCCACAGAAACGCGCAACGAATACCTTGGAATTGCAGGGAGTTGCGTGGCTGCGCCGGTAGGCAAGAGGGCTCTGGCCCTCGTGGGATGGCAGCTGGCGGCGTTGAGAGTGGCGGGGCCGGGTCAGCGGATGGTGGTGATCAGTGCGCTGGGTGTGGTGTGCAGGGCGCGAGCGATCCGGGTGAGTGTGACCACGGTCGGTGCGCGCTCACCGGCCTCGATGCCGCGCAGGAAGGTCCGGCTGGTGCCGACGGTGCGCGCCAGTGCTTGCTGGCTGATCTTGAGTTCGGTGCGGCGGGCGACGATCGCTGCTCCGACGGCGGTCATGACGGCGGTCTCGTCGACGCTGATGGCGGACGGTTCGCTCGACATGGATTCGGGCCTCTCGGGGCAGTGGGTGGTTGTGTGGTGTCGAGCTTGCCAGAGCCGGGGGAGGGCGAGTGCGTGCCGTGCCCGGTACGCAGGCCGGGCACGGCTCGATCGGTGGTGTCGGTCATCGGCCGAGCGTTTCGGCGGCGACGTCGTAGCCTCCCCACAACGACCGGCCTGGCACCGCCCGCCACCCGTGCGGTCCCCGTCGGGTGATCATCGGGTAGCCCTGCGGTCGTTCGGTGCCGTGTAGCTCGGTGACGGTGGTTTCCAGTTGATGCGGGTGCGGCGCTTGGGTCCGTCGTCGTAGGGCGCCGAGGGCACGATCGGGTCGTCGCGCCATCCCGGGAAGCAGTGATCCAGGCCCAGCAGCGCCGCGTCGGTGTCGTCGCCGACGACCTCGGAGTGCCAGCCGCAGCCTCGGCAGAAGCTGCGCGAGACCAGATCACCCACGCACAGGCAACCGCGGTGCGATGCCCGGTTGCATCGGAGGTCGGTTTGCAGGGTGATCGGGATGCACGTGTCGGTCGGTTCGCGACTGCTCGCGTACTCACCGATCGCGACGTGCCAGCCGTGCGAGTCGCGCAGGCAGGCGAGATCAGGCCACGCCTTCCTCCACTGCGTCATCGCGTGCTCGTAGTCGGCAATCGTGGTGCACCGCAGGGCATACAAGCGAGGGACACCAGTTGTGCGCTCGGCGTGCGCACGCTCATCGCGTGCCGCCTCGGCGAACATGTCGAGCTGTAGGCCCTGCGAGGACGGCGCGGTCGGCGTCGTCGGGAGAGTGGTTGTGGTCATGACTTGACTGCACCCCATAGGGTGCATATTGTGAACCCTATAAGGTGCAGCACTACGGCGGGTTAGACGCTCAGAAGATGCACCACCACAGCAACATTCGACACAAAGGGAGCCTCGCATGTCGTGGAGCTACAGCAACATCGCCGCCAGCCCAAGCGCACGCGAGATCATCCGCGCTACCAACGTGCTCCAGAGCGGACATCCTGAGCTCGTGCCCATCGAGGACGTGCACGCCATGGTCGATCTGACGTGGTCCCAGTGGGCGCTTGGTCTCGCCGAAATCCTCACCACCGGTATCGGGATCGTCCTGGCCGATGACGCGAACCGCGAATGCCTGTTCCTGACCTGCACACCGATCTACGCCGCCAACTGACGCCCCACGACGCCACCTGAGAGGACACCCCATGGCGCGCCGCACATCATCATCCGACCACGACGACATCGACCTGCTCGATCTGCTCGACGGCACCGCCGAGCGCATCGAAGAGCAACGGCGCCTCGAGGCCGAAATCGCGACCCTGCGCCAGCTGTGGGAGCAGCGTCGCGCCGGGCGCCCCGACGGCCAACCCGTACCGACCGGTGAGGACTGGTGTGGGCGCTGCGGGCAGAACACCTTCGACTACGGGCTGGTCATCAACCACGACCTGGGCTACCTCGGCTGCCCGGTCGAGGTCGACCCCACCTGGTCGAAATACCAGTGCGTCGGCTTCCGAGGCGCCGTGGGCTACCCATCGGGAACGCTGACCGTCGAAGACCTCTGCGACCGCTGGGACCGACAGTTCTTCCCCGACTGCGAATGCGGGCACCCCTGGGGAGTACACACCCACGCCGCCCACCCCACCTGGAGCTTCGCCTGCAACACCTCGTGCGGCTGCCCGATCTACCGACAAGCGCAACCGAGTTGACGGTGGGCCCTGTCATCAATCCTCTGTGGGCGACTTTCCCTGGTCGGCTTCGGGGTCATCTTCGGCTTCGGGGTCGTCTTCGTCGGCCGCTGCACGTTCCGGGTCGAGGGCGCCCAGCATTCTCCGGTAGTTTTGGAACTCTGCGGACGTCCCGAGGTCGGCCAATTGGGTGGCAGCCCGGAGTAGCGCCTCCTTGAGACCTCCTGTGTCGAGCTGGTTTTGAAGACGTCTCAGTTGTTCAATTGTCGGGACCGATGATGACTGGTCCGCCGCTATCCAAATGTGCGGAGAATAGGTCCGTGCATGCTTAACCTCGTCAATCACGTCGTCGTCGACGCCGGCTTCCAAGTATTTGTTGAGGTCTTCGAGGAAGGTGTCAGAGCTGACGTGGTGGTAGCGGTGGCCGGTCTCGTCAGCGAACTCACGCTGAAGGTCGGGTAGGGGCCCGAAGTCCTTGTCATCGACGATTTGACGCCAGTCTGCCTTCATGTCGTTGCTCACGAACAACACGTTCTGCTTGTCAGTTTTGGCCAGGTCCATCATCTCCATCCAGATGAGCGGGTCTCCGATTCCGCCGTCGCGTTTGGACTCATCGACTCCGGTCCCGGGGGGCATGGCAGCGGCGAGCCGAGCACGCGCTTGGTCCTCTCGTGCCTGGAGGTCGGTCGATATCCGCCGACGACCGATCTGACCGGCATCGGTGAACAGCTTCTCGATACGATCCCGGATTGGGTCATCTGTCTGAATTTGACTGGGGTGGAGGATGTTCGACTCTCGCTCTGCCCGTATCGCTTCGCCGACGGTAGTCGCGGCTTCCTTGAATGCCGTGTCCGCCGCGTCGAGTAGTCGTTTCTGCACTCCGGCGTCCTTGACTTCCCTGATAGCCGCGCGAAGTTCCTGCAGGAGCTGACTACTGACGCCTCTGCCCTTGACTCCCGAGATGATGTTCGTCGCTCTGGTGTATTGCTTGGCGTGTTCTGCTGCGACAGTCAGTCGTCGACGGTGGTATTCGAGGCCGGCGCGGTAGGGAAGGAAGAGGCGGGGCCGGATCTCGTCCCGTTCGAGCTGGGCGAGGATCTTCTCGCGGGACTCTTTCGATATCCGGTACAGGTCCAGTAAGACGTTGGCATCCAGCACAATTCTGGCCTTAGTGACGAAATCGCGGCGCTCATCGTCGCCATCGGCGAGGTACCACTCACCGAGCACATCACGCATCGCGTCCTCCTGCCTTCGCTGCGCGCTGCCCGCTTTGCGCCGGGCGCGCTGGTCAAATCTAAAGCTCGGGTCCGTGATCCCGGGAACGTTCCACCCAACGTTCCACCCTCGGTGCCGACGTCCCACTGGATGTCTCGGGTGCGGGTGTGCTCGGCGCCGAGCGTGGGGCGCGGGTGTCGCCGAGCAGTTCTCCGATCGAGCGCGTTCTCTGCGAGGTCCACGCACCGTCGTCGGGGTTCCACTGACCGTTCCCAGTCGCGTCCGTCCGGATCGGTTCGATGAGGCTGTTGGCGGCCGCGAGCGCGGCGTCGGCCTGGTGCAGGTGCGCCGGCAAGCCGCTGTGCGCGGCGCGTTGGGGGTAGTCACGTTCCCAGGTCGGGTTGGGCAGGACCAACGGGACCGGAACCGTCAGGTCGCGGCGCTGTTCTTGGTGGCGGATCGCGGCGCGCAGCTGCTCGGCATCGAACGACTGGGTGCGGGCGAGGATGACGAGGTCGACCAGATCGTGGGCGCGGGTCGAGGGGCTGTCGCCGTGAGGTCCGTGCAGCTCATAGAGGGCCGCGACCTTGTCGGCGACCGCTTCGGCGGCGGCCTGCATCCGGATCACGGGCATGGGGTCGAGTTCGTCGAGCGCGAGCACCGGGCGCGGGCTGATCGTCTCGGGCGGTAGCAGCATCTCCCGGTGGGTGGCAAGGTCGAGCGTGGCGTCGGAGAACCGTTGTCCGGCAATGTTGTAGCGGATACGTCCGGCGAACAAGCCGGGGCTGCGGGTCGCGGTGATGGTGATGTCGAACTCGCCGAAGTCGCCCGGTGCGGGGTGGGCGGCCTGGCGCAGCGAGTGCTGCATGTGTTCGGCGTCGAGGCGGGTGGCGAGATCGGCGTCGGCGGTGGGGCGGGCCTGGGTCGGCGCCCGGAATTGCAGGGCGGTGCCGCCGGTGAGGATCCACTGGTCGGCGTCGGGGGAGCGGAACAGCCGGGCCAGGAACAACTGGAGGGTCACGGTCTGAGCGAGCTCGTCGCGACTGAACCTGCTCGTCCGCGCTTCGGCGGACAGGCGGGCTTTCAGCCCGGCGCGGAAGGCCTCCTCGGACGCATACGCCATCAGCCGACCAGCACCGGTTCGGCCGGCATCTGGGCCTGATCGAGCAGCGAAGCGAACAGCTCAGCACCCGAGGCGTAGTTCCAGCGCGGTGCGGCCCGGTCGCACGCTGCGATCAGCTCGTCGGCGTCGACCAGCGACTCGGTCAGGCAGGTGTGTAGCGCGGTTCCGAGGTGTCCGCCGTCGCCATGGGTGAGGAGCAGGTCGACCATGGTGCGCGCGGGTGTGGTCACCGGCAGCCCATCGACGAGGTCCCAGTCGCGGCCGCGGTCACCGATCGGCCGGCGCCAGGTGCGCACCGACGGGTCGCGGACGTTGATGCGGTGTGGGCTGCTCAGCTCGAGCCCGGATGCGGTGATCGTGCCCAGGCGCAGGACCTGGGCGGCGGCGGCGTGGCTCACGACGCTGTCGGGGCGTGCTCGTCGTTCCTCGATGTCGGCGGCCGGGTGCAGCGCCAACCACTGTGCCGCCCAGTCACCGAGGGTCGTCCAGGCCGAGGACTCGGGGAGCTCGTAGACGCCGTGGTGGACCCGAACGATGGCCTCGCGCGCGGCGAGGCGAGCCAGGACGTACGGCGCGACGCCGAGGTTGCGGGCTTGGGCGGCGGTGAACAGGCCGAACTGGCGATCCGCCAGGTCGCGGATCGCGCCCCACCGGCCAGCGTCGATCATGCAGCAATAATAGCAACGGGTGTGATCGGTGAGGCTTTCCGAGCTGTCCGAGCGCGGCCCGTCCGTCCGGACTGGGCCGGATGCCCCGGCACAGGGGTCACGGTGTGCCGGGGCGGTCGACGCCGTCATCCGCTGGTGGGGTGCAGGACTTCGCGTAGGCGGGTGCCGATCCACAGCGGCACGGGTGGGGTGACGGCGTTGCCGTAGCCGTCGATCTGGTCGCGGCCTTTGCCCCACACGGTGAAGGTGCCTTTGTGGTCGCCGAAGTCGGGGTCGAATCCGCAGCCGCGGCCGACCTCGTGCGGGGTCATCATGCGGAAGAAGCACTCATCGAGCGGGATCTCGGCGAGGGCGTCGCGCCAGTGGGAGGCCAGCAGGGCGGTGGTGTCGCGGCTGGTCAGGGTGCCCAGTGGGTCGGTGAGCGGGTGCGCGGCGGTCTCGGTGCCGGTGCTGCCGTTCTGTTTGAACCAGCCTGCGAGTAGGGCGGGGTCGCCGGTCGCGGTGAGCAGGCCCGGGGTCTGTTCGGCGGTGACTGTCGGCATGGCCTGGGCGTGGCTGGTCGGGGTGGTGTGCTTGCGGAAGGGCACCACACCCGAGGACACGACGCTCAGCGTTTCCGAGCCGCCCTGGGTGGGCAGGGCCTCGTCGAGGCCGCGTGGTGCGCCCTGGAAGTTGTTGATGGCCATGGCGACCGGGGGAGTGAGCAGGCCGGTCGTGTTGGTGGCGGGCTGGGTCCACAACGGTTGACCCAGGGTCCGGGTCCGGCACTGCGATCCGGGGCGCTCGAAGGTGTTTCCGGCCGCGACCATGATGGCGCCAGTACTGAGCAGCGCGGTCTCTTGCTGCGAGGTCTGGGTGGCCATCGGTTGCAGCGGATGACGTTCCACGCCGCGCTGGGCCTTGGCCGGCATCAGCACAGTGGGGAACTCGGCGAACTTCTGGCGGCACCGCTCCGCGCGGGCCATGGTCGCCGGGGCCAGCGGTTTGGTCCGCTCGCCGATGCGGGTGCCCAGGTGGCTGAGGTCCAGGGCCGTCAACGACGGTGTGGTGGTGGGGGAGACCTCACCGAAGCAGCGCGGGCAGCGGTAGTTGTACTGCTTGCCGTAGCGCACCGATCCGCTGGCGGGCACGCCGGTCTTCCACGCCCACATCGCCTCGACGGCCTCATCGCAGGGGCCGCACCACGCCTGGGGGCGATGGTCGAGGTCGGGGGCGGGCAGTGCGCGGTCCCAGAACACGATGTAGAGCCGGTCCCGGCTCTGGGGGACGCCGAAGAACATCGAGTTGAGGTAGAGCACCTTGTGCTCGTAGCCGAGCTTGGTGATCTCGCGCAGCCACCACCGATACGTCGAGCCATCGCCGACCTTGCGTCGGCCGGGGACCGCTGGTCCCCAGGACTGCAACTCGGTGGTGCATTCGACCAGGATCAGCAGCGGGTGGTGCTGATCGGCGTAGTGCAGCACGCAGTTGGCCGTGGCGCGGTCCCGCTCGGACCGGGTGGCGCGTTCCTCGAACTCGGGGTCGTCGAGGTCGAACAACGTCAGACCCTGTTCGTAGGCACGTTGGGTGTTGGCCTGGGAGTGGTTGGTGCAGGTCACCCCCGCGACCAGCAGGTCGGCCGCCGGGAGTTCACGCACCGAGTGGTAGGTGTCGGAGTCGGTGTTGATCAGATCGGCGATCCAGTGCTCGACGTGCGGGTGGTTGGCCTCGTGTACCTCGACCTTGTAGCGGTTGTGGTTGGCCCCGACGATGGTGTCGAATCCGGCGGCCTCGATGCCCTGGGTGAATCCGCCGAATCCCGAGAACAAGTCCAGCGCGGTCGGGTTGTCGTGGCGGAATCGTCTGCGGCGCAGCGCCGGACGGTGTTCCGCTGTCTTCGAGATGATGTGCCCCATGATCGTCGCTTCCTCGCTCATTCCATCCTTAGTGGTTGCCTATAGACTACCATTAGCGGTAGCCTATAAGCAACCATCAAGGCACGGAGCAAGAAGGAGCAGCACATGGCAACGACCACCGAAAACAACTGCGCGGCAACACCGATGAGTAGTGATGCGCGAGCGATCGCCGCAAGCATCGAGCAGTGGCGCCAAGCCTGCGACCTCGCAGGCAGTGTCGACGCTGAACATGACGCGGCCGCGGCCCTCGTCGGGCTGGTCGAGCAAGCGATGCCCGAGCTGGCGCGCACCGAGGTTGTCGAGCGGTCGTATCTGGTCCGCCGGGTGCAGCGCTACGTCGGCCCGCTGCCCGAGCAGTGGGCAGCGATGGACGATTCCGAGCGCGACCAGTACGTCTGCGACCACTGGCTGGCCATCGAGGAGTTCGACGAGCACATCGACGACGACCAGCTGACCCTGACGATCGTGAAACCCGCGCAGTGAGCAGCTGTCCCGCGCCGACCGGGCGCACCGCCGTCGCACTGCCGTATGCGGCGACCTCGCCGGTAGGCTCAGCCACGCCGAGTGCGTCCGCCGACCTGGCGGGCGACGGGGGAGGAGGAGCCGTCATGGCCGTCGACATCGACGAACCCGCGTTGCTACGCGCTCTCGGAGAAGCGATCACGACCCGCCGCGAGGAACTGGGCCTCAGTCAGCGGGCCCTGGGTCTCGAGGCCGGCGTCGAGCGCAACATGCTGCGCGGAGTGGAAGACGGATCGCGCCGCGCGACGATCATCACCTTGGCACGTATCGCCAAAGCTCTGAAAATGCCGGTCTCGCAGCTACTACACCAGATCGGGCACTGACCTTCCCTGCATGGGGTGACACGCGGCCTCGGAGCCAGGACGGAGGGGAGAGGGGCTGCACAGTAGGGGGTCTCACCGCCCTCCCCTCCGATCCTGTGAGAAACGGCCTTCGGCTGAGTGTGGCAACTCAGAAGAACGCGTCGCCACATTAGCAAACCGGATCTTTGCTGTAGTCGACAACTGGGCAAGCATGTTCGCGGCGCGCGAGCCAGCTGCGGTCAGACGCAGTCACAAGTAGCCAAAGCTGTTGGCGTGCAACGAACAACATCACCATCGGCGCGCTCTAAGAGCCACCAATGTGATCCGGTTCGCTGTTGCGAATGTACATCAGCCGGGGCGTTCGGCCCCGTGATTCCCGTTCACTTTCGTCACTGGTGACGGAAGATATTGCTACACAACGCAATTCGCCGACAATTTACCTTATGACGTCGTAGCTGGTGATCCGCTGTGCTGCCGCTCCGCCATCAGAGGTAGCGCGGGGGATCGACTCTTGGGTCGTCGTCGACGGTATCGATGCTCGAGTCGGTAAGGATGTCGGCGATTGCGGCGGCACTGGCACCGATGGTGGCGAAGTGCGGGTCGACGACGCACCATGCACGATCGGCCGGCCATGTCACCTAGGGCAGGCTCGAATCCTGGCGGCAACGCCAATCGCTGCGGCCGTGTGGTGTATCGATCCTCGATTGTCGCCGAGCTTCGCCAGCTGGCGCGCCATGCCTAGATGAGCGGTGACGTGCCGTCGGCGGTTGGTCGTGCAGAGGCCATGTGCTTCGGCGAAGAAAGTGTGCGCTGAGTGGGGTGTTGGCGCCCGCCGGACGTCTCGCATGGCCTTTCGGTACCGGCGCTGCTCATCATCGACGTGCTCAAAACCTGTGACCACCGAAACACTCCCTTGTCGGCGAGGTTCACTATGACCCCTGTCCACATCAACTCTAAATACTATCTCCATTAGTAGGCAGCGTTCTATGGGTTGCGATGCCGAGTTCCTGGGGCATGCAGGCGGATGTTCTGGTCATACTTGGGTGCTGTGCCGTGTGGCGAGGGAAGAAGGATTGATGGAGAAACGGTCCCAGCGAGTTGAACACCGTCGGCGCCTGGGTAGGCGCTGATGAGCATGGCGGTGGTGCTGGTGGCTGCAGCGGCTCTGCTGGGTTGGTGGTGGCCGCGGTGGATGGTGCGTATCCAGCCACGCATCGACGCTCGGTGGGTGTTGGTGGCGTGGCCGGCCGCCCAGGCGATGTTCACGGCGTTATGGGTCGCTGCGGTGTCGGTGCTGGTGGTGCCGAACCACTTCGGCGTGCATAAGTTGTCAGCGGTGGCCTCCTGCCTGCGTGTGTTGTCTCACGGCGCGCCGGCCCAGGTGGAGACCGTGGCTGGGGTAGCGGTGCTGGCCAGCACGGTGGCGGCGGTCGTTTGGGTGGTGGCCCTGGTGGCACGTGCTGCGGTCGCAATGCGCCGGGCACGCGATCACTATCTGCAATCGTTACGTCTGGTTGGCCAACGTTGTGATCGGTTTCCTGATGTGTGGTGGCTCAGAGATCAGCGGCCGATGGCATTCTGTTTGCCGGGCCGCAACGCGGGGATCGCTGCGACGACGGGCTTGCAGGACGTCCTGACCGGCGCTGAACTGAATGCTGTGATGGCTCACGAACGCGCACACCGACGCCAGCGGCATCACGCGATCGTGTTGCTCGCTGGGGTTCTGGGCCGAGCGTTGCCGTTCATTCCGCTGTTCGCTCGCGGTGCTGATGAGGTGGCGACACTCGTCGAGCAGGCCGCTGATGCACGGGCGGCCGAACAGGTCGGCACCCGGACTGTGTGCTCGGCGTTGGGAACGCTGGCCCGATCGGCCGGGTCGTCGGATTCTCCGGCGGGGGCGTTGTCGATCAGTGACTTTGCGAGTGTGGCGCCGCGTTTGCACCGGCTATATGACGGTCGGCGATGTGTGTCACGTGGTCACCACGCAAAGGCCGCTGCCACGGTTGCAGGGGTTGTTGTCCTACCTACCGTCATCACCGCCACCGGCGCCGTGTCGGCGCTGGTGGCGGTAGCTTGCCTGCTGTGATGGTGATAGCGAGCGTGTCATCTGCTCGAGGCCGTCGGGCGGGTGCGGCTGGGCCACTTACAGGCCGGCTAGCAGTCGCTGCATCTCGGCGATCTCTGATTCCTGGTCGGAGATGATCTTTCGCGCCAGTGCGATGGCTTCGGGGTTCTTCCCGTCCTGGATCTCGGTCTTGGCCATGGCGACGGCGCCGCGGTGGTGCTCGATCATCTGCGTGAGGTAGAGGCGAGCCGCCGCGGTCCCCTGGGCCTCGCGCAGCTGTTGGAGCTGCTGTTCGGTCATCATCCCGGGCATGTCGTGACCGCCCATTGATGGCGACATCGATTCCCCGGCACTCATCTGACCCATGTCGTGGCCCTGCGAGCTCGAGCTCATTGAAGCCCCCCACGTGGTCACCCAGGACTTCATCTGGTCGATCTCGGGCTGCTGGGCGGCTTTAATCTTCTGGGCCAGTCGGACGACCTCGGGACTGATGTCGCTCTTATCGAGCAGGATGTTGCTCATCGTGATCGCTTGTGCGTGATGGGAAATCATCTCCTGGGCGAAGGTCATGTCGGCCGCGTTGTGTTCACCCATGTCGGCCGCAGACGATGGTGCCGCTATCGAGGTGGTGGTGACCATTTCCGTCATCGAGGAGTGGTCTTGCCCCTCGGTGTCGGAACAGCCTGCCAACACCAGCAGGCCCGCCGCTGATGCCCCGATCATGATCCGCGCGCGCTTTGTCGACATCAGTCCTCCTTGTTTCAGACGCCACACAAAGGTGGCGCTTCGATAACAATTCTACTAGCCACGATAGTAGTTCGGTGCGGTTCGGGCCCTCGCCTCTTCCCTACTGACCTGCGAGAAGCATGTCTCGCGACGAAAATCACGGCTGAAGTCGTGGAAACCTGTGTGACTGGTGGGACTAGTGGTGTGAGTGGTGTGATGCTGGGCGTCGCTCTCTCGGCGTGGACTTTCGGCATCGATCCGCCCGAGTGGTGGTCGACGTCGACGTCAGAAGGGTTCGACGGTATGCACATGGTGGCTTCGTTCGCGGGAGCTGTGAACAGGCGGTGGATGCTCATGGTGGTCGCGGTGGCGACGGCAGTGGGTGTGGCGTGGGCGCCGGTGCTGCCCGCGGCGGCCGCACCCGATGACCATGTCGCCCGGGAGTTGGTGGTTCTCGTGCAGGACACGGTCAAGGCGGCGCTGGGCGGTGCGGCGGCAGCAAGCTTGGGTGAGCCGATCAAGCATGCGTCGGCGTGTTTACGCGGTCATGCGCAGTCCGGGAGCAGCGACGGCGGCAGTGTGGCCGCGTTGGAGTGTTTCGGCGCGTTTTCCTCGACGGTCGATCCGCTCAGTGGCTTTCGCATCATCGATGCGTTGCCGCTGGCTCGTCTGGTGGCAACGTTGGTGGCAGCGTTGGTGCCGCACGATCCCAGCGTCCCGCATGGGCCGCAACCACAACCGGGGGCTCCGGGTGCTGCGGTGCCGGGGAGCGGTGGCGCGGTGGCGCCTACTGCCGGCTCGATCACCTCGACGTTCGGGGATGGGCGCGGCCATCAGGGCATCGACATCGGCAACGATCTGGGTGCTCCGATTGTCGCGGTGGCTGATGGGGAGATCATCACCGCAGGCCCAGCGCAAGGCTTCGGCTTGTGGATGCGGATCCGCCACGATGACGGAACGATCACCACCTACGGCCACAACGATGAGAATCTGCTCGAGCAGGGCACTCGGGTCCGGATGGGCCAGATCGTGGCCACGGTGGGCAACCGCGGTGTGTCGACCGGCCCGCACCTGCATTTCGAGGTTCTCGATCCCGCCGGTGTGAATGTCGATCCCGCACAGTGGCTGGCCGAGCGTGGGGTGGTGCTGGCCGTTGATGCCGAGGCCGAACGCCCGGCCCCGGGCGGGCCGGTGGTGCCGCAGTGGGTGCGACAGCCACGGACGTGAGCGGATGCGTCCGCACCGAGGGTCGGGCGTGATCGGTTGTGCGGGTGGGGATCAGGAACGGACGAGTCGGGCGATGGCGGCGGAGGCTTCGGCGATCTTGTCCTCGGCGGTGGCGCCGCCGGCCTGGGCGGCGTCGAGGACGCAGTGTTTGAGGTGGTCGTCGAGCAGGCCGAGCGCGACACCTTCGAGCGCCTTGGTCAGCGCCGATATCTGGGTGAGGATGTCGATGCAGTATTGCTCTTCATCGACCATGCGGTGGATTCCGCGGGCTTGGCCCTCGATGCGTTTGAGTCGCGCGAGGTAGCGGCTTTTGTCACTGATGTAGCCGTGCGCGGTGTGTGCGCACTCGTTCTCCGGTGCGGACGATGTCGTCATCGGACAATCATCTCCTTTTCAAGGGTCTGTTTCCTTACCCGGTGCTGGCTGTGGTGCGGGTGTCGTGCAGCGCGTGGGTGGTGCTGGTCTGCGGGCGTAGGTCCAGGCGGCGCAGGAGTTGGGCGTTGAGAGCCACGACCACCGTGGACGCCGACATCAGGATGGCACCGACCGACATGGGCAGCACGAATCCGATCGGGGCGAGGATCCCGGCAGCCAGAGGCACCGAGATCAGGTTGTATCCCGCTGCCCACCAAAGGTTTTGCTTCATCTTGCGGTAGCTGGCCTTGGACAGTTCGATCACCGAGAGCACCGAACGCGGGTCATCGCTGGCGAGGATGACTCCGGCCGAGGCGATCGCGACGTCGGTGCCCGCGCCGATGGCGATGCCGACGTCGGCTTGAGCGAGTGCGGGGGCATCGTTGACGCCGTCGCCGACCATGGCGACTTTGCGGCCCTCGCGCTGCAACTCGGCGACCTTGTCGGCTTTGTCCTCAGGGCGCACCCCGGCGAAGACCCGGTCGATACCGAGGTCTGCGGCGACGCTGTGCGCGACCGCTTCGGCATCACCGGTGATCATCACTACCGCCACCCCCACATGGTGCAGGGCGTCGACGGCTTGGCGGGACTCCGCACGTACTTCGTCGGCGAGTTTGATCGCGCCGACGACCTCGTCGTCACGCACGACGTGCAAGATGATGGCCCCGTCGGCGCGCCACTGCTCGGCGATGGCGAGTTCGTGCCGGCGGTGCTCCTCGAGCATGCGCGGCCCGCCGACCCGCACGACCGTCCCTTCGACATGGGCGCTGACCCCGACCGCGGGTGAGGAGGTGAACTCGGTGGCCGAGGGGATCTGCTGGGCCCGGTCTCGGGCGGCGGCGACAATCGCCCGGGCCAGGGGGTGTTCGCTGTCCGCTTCGGCGGCGGCAGCGGCGGCCAGCACGTCGACGGCGTCGCTACCAGGGGCGGGCTCGACGGCGATCACAGTCGGTTCCCCCTTGGTGAGGGTTCCGGTCTTGTCGAACAGCACTGCGTCCACGGTGCGCATAGCTTCCAGGGCGAGGCGGTCTTTGATCAACACCCCCCCGCGGGCAGCGCGTTCGGTGGCGATGGCGACCACCAGCGGTATAGCCAGGCCGAGCGCGTGCGGGCAGGCGATGACCAGCACGGTGATCGTGCGGATGACCGCGTCATCGGGTTGACCGATCACCGTCCACACGATCGCGGTGATAACCGCAGCGGTCAGTGCGAACCAAAACAGCAGCGCGGCCGCGGAATCGGCGAGGCGTTGCGCACGTGACGACGAATTCTGGGCGTCGGTGACCAGCCGCTGGATACCGGCCAGCGCGGTGTTCTCACCGGTCGCGGTGACTTGCACGCGCAAACCGGAATCGGTGGCCACCGTTCCAGCGACGACCGGATCACCCCCGCCACGGCGGACGGTGCGCGATTCACCGGTCACCATTGATTCGTCGACCTCGGCGGTTCCGTCGATGACCAGGCCGTCGGCGGGAACGCTGGCACCAGGGCGCACGATCACCACATCCCCGACCTGCAACTGCGCCGGGGCCACAATGCTGATCTGTTCACCGTCGACGCGTTCGGCCTCATCAGGCAGCAGTGCCGCCAACGAGTCCAGCGCCGAGGTCGTCTGGGCCAGCGACCGCATCTCGATCCAATGCCCCAGCAGCATGATGACAATCAGCAGGGCCAGTTCCCACCAGAAGTCCAGTTCATGGTGCACAACCTCGAGACTGGCTCCCCACGAGGCGACGAAGGCCACCGTGATCGCCAGAGCGATCAGCAACATCATGCCCGGTGTGCGCGAGCGCACCTCGCTCACGGCCCCCGACAGGAACGGACGCCCGCCCCAGGCGAACATCACCGTGCCCAGTACCGGGGAAATCCATTGCACCACGACGGTATCGGGCAGCTGATAGCCGATGAGCATGGCAAACATCGGTGAGAACGCGACGACCGGCACCGCGAGGACGAGCATGATCCAGAACAACTGCCGGAACTGGCCCACATGGTCACCATGCCCGCCGTGCCCGTGACCGCCGTGACCACTGTGACTGTCGTGGCCGGCGTGGTCGCCGGAACCGTTATGGCGTTGTCCGGCAGAGGAATCGGGGTGGTGGTGTCCGGTGTGATCGAGCACCGCCTCGTGGTGCTCAACCTGGCCGTGGTGGTGCTGATCGGCGGCCGTGTGACCGGCGTGTTCAGCAGAGGTGTGCTCGTTCATGACGCCACCTTATACCCCTGGGGGGTATGTGTCGAGGGTGTGTGGAAGGGGCGGTTCTCGTCACCGGGTGTGGTGCGTGCGGTGAAGGCACGAAGCCGCAGGCTGTTGCTGACGACGAACACGCTGGAGAAAGCCATCGCGGCGCCGGCGAGCATGGGGTTGAGCAACCCGAGTGCGGCGAGGGGGATGGCGGCGACGTTGTAGGCGAAGGCCCAGAACAGGTTGGTCTTAATCGTCGCCAGCGTCTTGCGGGCCAGGGCGATCGCGTCCGCGGCGGCGTTGAGGTCGCCGCGGACCAGGGTGATGTCGGCGGCTTGCATGGCCACGTCGGTGCCGGTGCCCATGGCCAGGCCGAGGTCGGCCGAGGCCAGCGCTGCGGCGTCGTTGACCCCGTCGCCGACCATGGCCACGACTTTGCCGTCGTTCTGCAGTGCGGTGACGGCCTGGACTTTGTCGGCGGGTAGGACTTCGGCGATCACGGTGGAGATGCCGACCTCGCGTGCGACGTGTTCGGCGGCCTTCTGGTTGTCACCGGTGAGTAGGACCGGAGTCAACCCCATGGCCTTCAGTCGGGCGACGGCTGCGGCGCTGGTGGGTTTGATGGCGTCGGCGACGACCAGCACCGCACGGATCTGGCCGTCCCAGGCCACCATCACTGCGGTTTGTCCTGCAGCTTCGGCGGACTCGCGGGCAGCTGTCAGATCGGGATCGTCCAGCGACAGGCCCCAGTCGGTGAGCAGGCTGTCGCGTCCGACGAGGACTGCGTGGCCCTCGACGGTGCCCTGCACTCCCATACCTTCGATGTTGGTGAATTCCTCGACCTCGGCCAGGGCGCCGAGCTCGGCGCGTGCCGCGCCGGCGATGGCAGTGGCGATGGGATGCTCGGAGGCGTCTTCGAGCGCACCGGCGAGGGCGAGTACTTCGCGGTCGGAGGTGCTGGCATCGGTGTGCACGTGCAGCAACGTCATCTGACCGGTCGTGACGGTGCCGGTCTTGTCCAGGACCACGGTGTCGATCGTGCGGGTGGTCTCCAAGACTTCCGGCCCCTTGATGAGGATGCCGAGCTGGGCTCCCCGTCCGGTACCGACCAGCAGGGCGGTCGGAGTGGCCAATCCCAGCGCGCAGGGGCAGGCGATGATCAGCACGGCCACCGCAGCAGTGAACGCTGCCTCGATTGGATAACCCGCCCCGATCCAGGCGCCCAGGACCGCGACAGCGATGGCGATGACCACGGGCACGAAGATGCTCGAGATGCGGTCGGCCAGCCGCTGGGCGTGGGCCTTGCCGGACTGGGCGTGTTCAACCAGGGTGGCCATCTGGGCTAGCTGGGTATCGGCACCGATGCGGGTGGCGCGTATGCGCAGCCGCCCGCCGGCGTTGACCGTTGCCCCGGTGACGGTATCGCCCGGACCGACTTCGACCGGCAGCGATTCGCCGGTGAGCATGCTGGCGTCGATCGCCGAGGTGCCCGACACGATCTCACCGTCGGTGGCGATCTTCTCTCCCGGCCGCACGATGAACTCCTCGCCGACCGACAACTTGTTGATCGGGATCCGTTGTTCGTGGCCGTCTTTGATGACAGCGACGTCTTTGGCGCCGAGTTCCAGCAGCGCCCGCAGCGCTGCACCGGCCTGCCGTTTGGAGCGTTTCTCGAAGTAGCGGCCCGCGAGTACGAACATGGTGACCCCGGCGGCCACCTCGAGGTAGATGTTGCCCGCTCCGTCGGAGGGCGCCACGGTGAAACTGAAGCCATGGGTCATCCCGGGTGTGCCGGCGGTACCGAAGAACAGGGCGTACAACGACCACAGCAACGCCGCACCGGTACCCACCGAGATCAGGGTGTCCATGGTGGCGGTGCCGTGACGCAGGTTCACCCAGGCCGCGCGGTGAAACGGCCACGCCGCCCACACGATGACCGGGGCGGCCAGGGTCAACGAGGCCCACTGCCAATAGGTGAACTGCAGCGCCGGGATCATCGCCATCGCGATGACCGGTACCGACAACACCACCGCGCCGATCAGACGAGTGCGTAATGCCTGCAGCTCGAGGTCCCCGGCGGCCTCACCGGTCGCCGCCGCGCTCGCATCGTCACCGGTCTGCGCCGACGGCGGAAGCGTGGCCTGATAACCGGCGTTCTCGATCTCGGTAATCAGCAGCTGCGGATCCAGATCACCCGAGGTGGTGATACGCGCCTTCTCGGTGGCGTAATTGACTGTGGCAACGACACCGTCGAGCTTGTTGAGTTTGCGCTCGATACGCATCGCGCACGACGCGCACGTCATTCCGCTGACGGCGAGTTCGATGTCAGACCCGGTCGAGCGGGACGGGGAAGTGGTGGTCATGAGGACTCCAAGACGTGGGTTGAGCCGGCGGGTGGATGACGGGCGGTCAGTGCCCGGCGTGCTCAGGCGGGACCGACGCCGGAGACGACGAGGATGTCGCGCTTGCTCGACCACGCTCTGCAGCGGTGTCGACGACGAACGTCGCGGTGTGCACCTGACCGTCGACCTGGAAGTCGAGATAGAGCAGGTAGCGGCCCGGTGTCGGTGCGTTCGTCGCAAACCTCACCTGCGGCCCGGACAACTGCCCTGGCGTGGGTGCCGAGCCTTCGGGATGCACGTGCAGGTAGGCCAGGTCGCCATCGCGCAACGCCACCAGATGCCCGAAGGCACCCAGATACGGCTGCAAGGTGGTGACCGGCTGACCGTTGCGACTCACGGTCACAGTCAGCTCTGAGTCGGCGCCAGCGCGCAGCTCACCGGTCACCTCGACCTGGAACCCGGCCACCTCCGACCGCCGCGACTCACCGGCTGGAGGGCGGGGTTGATAGTCTCCACCCACCTCGAGAGTGCGTGTCAGCGTTAAGGTTTCACCGGTCGCTGCCGGAACGAAATCGGCATACACCCGGTAGGTGCCGGCCGTCTGCCACTGCCACGGAATCGACCACCGCCCAGCAGCATCCACCGTGGGGTGCACGTGGCGGAATGCGGTGCCGTCAGACCGGACCACGATCAAGTGCAGTTGTTTGTCGTGTTCCACCATGTAGTCGGTGACCGCCGAACCGGCGGAGTCGGTGATCGAAAACGTCAACACGCCCGCCTGGCCGGCCTGCGCGGGCGCTGCGAGTCCAGACAGCAGATAACCCCCCGACCCGACGGTGACCCCGCGCACACCCGGCGCCGCGGCGGCAGACGAAGCCGGTGCGCTCTGGTGTCCGGCGTGCGCCGGTGAGTCCGACCCAGCAGCGCCTGACCGGTCCGGGGCCACCGCGGCTGCCACAGTGTAGGCGGCCACGAAGACCACCGCCAGCGCACCAGCGAAAAGGCCCAGCCTAGAAGGCACGTTCATTGTCATGATCCTGTCTGTCAGGAGATCGCCCAGCGACGCTGCGCTGCCGAGGAGAGCCGGGCCACCACCGGGGCGGCCCGGCCCGCGACCTCACTCAGCGAGTTGATAACCGGCTTCTTGCACTGCGCTGCGGATAGCGTCACGCTCCAGCGGAGCGGAGCTGTCGATGGTGACCTGGCCGCTAGCCACGTCCACGGCGACATTGGTGACACCGTCGAGGGTGCTGATCTGTTCGCGTACCGACGAGGCGCAATGTCCGCAGGTCATCCCGGTGACAGTGACGGTAGACGTACTCATAGTGATGCTGCCCTTCCCTTCTGGCGATACCCCGGGCGGCCATACCCCGACCCACCCACGGCAGTGACGACTGAGCCACTCCCACCTTGGTACCATACCCCCCTAGGGTAATCAACGTTCGACGCTGATCCGACACCGATCTCGAAGGCGGACCAGCGTCACGGCGCACCCGGGGGAGCGGAAAGACCGGGGATGAGGAGTGGGCGCCCGAACCGATCCTGCGAAAGATTGGATAGGGCCCGCGCGGACGCGGCCCCGCGGCGAACCGAGGCGGTGGCAAGCAAGCCGAGAATCAGCCACGACTACCCGTTCTACAGTCCGTGCGCCGTAATTACTATGCGCAGTAGTAGCATGTAGGTGGTGGGTGATATGAAGCCGTCGACGGAGGCGACCGCACCGTCAACTCCGCGCGGCGTAGCCGTACCCCGGTTGATGGCTGCACTGCTGGTCGGTGGGCTAATTGTGGCGCTGGTGATCTACGCCTGGATCTCCGGCGCCAGTCGCTACGTCGAAAGCGCAGATCCATATCCTGGGGCGGGCACAGCTGTCGCCGATGTGGTCGGCAACTTCGCTGGCTTTGCGTTGGCTGCGGTGATGCTTGGGGGACTGGTCTCGATGGTGCTCACGGCCGTCCCTGACTCGCAAGGCTTCATCGACGCTGCGGTCTATCCAGTGTTTCGCCGCGTCCGTCGCGCCGCGGGGTGCTCTGTGGTCGTTGCGCTCTTCATGGCTTTCACCGCGGCCGCAGACACCACCGGTGTGTCTGTGGGCACGATGGTCTCGAGCGGCAAAGTCGGTTACGCGTTCAGTGTGAGTTTGCCGGCGCTGGCGTGGCTGGTGGTGGTGGCTGCGGGTGTCGTGGTGCTGATCGGTTCGGTGTCGCTGCGGTGGTCGATGCAGGCGGCGCTGGTGGTTCCCGCGGCGATTTGTGTGCTCGCGCTGCCCGTGGTCGGCAATGCCGCGCAGGGTCCTGACCACGATTACACGACCGGCGCGGTCATTGTCTTCGCAGTGAGCTTGGCGTTGTCGGTGGGGCTGCGGTGGGCTGATCGGTTCCGGGTTCGTGGTCTGGGGTCGGCGACCATCGACGAGGCGGCCGACCGGCGTGTTGGTGGCGTTGTCCTGGGCGCCGATGTGATGGCACTGGCGGGCGCGGTGGCTGTGACGCTGCTGCTGCGGACTCCCGATGTGTGGTCGTCGGCGTTCGGTCGCGCTGCGGGGCTGTTGGTGGCTGTACTGACGGTGCTGGTGGTGGCCGACCTTGTGCGCCTGCGCCGGGGCGTGGTGACGCCGGCAACCGCTTCTGTCCTTGCCGCGTCGACCGCACTGGTGGCCGTGGCCTGCTGGGCGGTGATGGACACCAGGGTCGCACCCGGGTTGATTGCCCACCCATTCACGGGCTGGGATGTCTATCTGGGTTATTCCCTTCCTGGCCCGCCCGATGTCGGTTCACTGGTCTCGCTGTGGCGTGTTGATCTCGTGGTGGGTGTGGCGGCGGTGGTGGGTGTCGTGGGCTATCTCGTCGCCGTCCGGCGGGAGCGGGCAAGTGGACACCGGTGGCCGATCCGGCGAACGGTGTCGTGGGTCGCGGGGTGCGCTGTGGTGGTGGTGTCCACCAGCTCTGGGCTCAAGGCCTACGGCAACGCGTTGTTCAGCGTGCACATGGCCGAACACACGGGTTTGACCATGATCGCACCCATCCTGCTGGTGGGTGGTGCACCGATCACCTTGCTGTTGAGGGTGCTGCCGACGACCGGAACCACCGGTGGCGCGGCGTGCCGGCGGGCGCTGCTGATCGTGCTCAGCTCGCGGGGCCTGCAGCTGCTGCTCAATCCGATTGCCGCGTTCGCGTTGTTCGTGGGCTCGTCGTATCTGGTGTACTTCACACCGGTGTTCGACGTGCTCGTCCGCTACCACTGGGGGCACGTCGTGATGAGCGTGCTGTTCCTGGCCACCGGCTACCTGTTCTTCTGGGTGACTGTGGGGATCGATCCTGGACCCAAACAGTTACCGTTTTTGGCGCGGCTTGGTCTGCTGTTCGCCGTCATGCCTTTTCACGCCTTCTTTGGTATCGCGCTGATGACCTCCACCACGGTGATCGGCGAGTCTTTCTACAGCCAGTTGCAGCTGCCGTGGAATCCCGATCTGGCTCGCACGCAATGGGTGGGCGGTGTGGTGGCTGCGGTCATCAGCGAGATTCCGATGGTGCTGGTTTGCCTGGTGCTGTTGGCGCAGTGGGTGCGAGCCGAACGCCGACCCGATCGGTCCGAATCCGCCGACATCGATGCCGGCACCTCCCACACCGTCGCTGCGATGGTCTCGCAGTTGGCCCAACCCCAGCCGCTGTCGCCCTCAGCGGTCTATACGCGCGAAGTTCTGCAAACGCAGGCTGTTGGAGACGACGAAAAACGATGACAAAGCCATTGCGGCCCCGGCGATCAGAGGATTGAGCAATCCAGCGGCAGCCAGCGGCAGCGCGGCGAGGTTGTAGCCGAACGCCCATGCCAGATTGGTGCGCATCGTGCGTCGCGTGGCCGAGGCGAGTTGCAGCGCCAGAGCGACGGTGGTGAGGTCATCGCGCACTAACACGATGTCGGCGGCGCCGATAGCAACATCGGTACCGCGTCCGATCGCAATGCCCAGATCAGCCGACGCGAGTGCGGGCCCGTCGTTGATGCCGTCGCCGACCATCGCCACACCGGCGCCACTACTGCGCAGATTGTCGATGATGGCCACCTTCTCGGCCGGGAGCACCCCGGCGATCACGTCGTCGATGCCGATCTGCTCCCCGGTGCGCTGCGCTGCGCCGGCGTTGTCACCGGTGACCAGGAACGTGCGAATTTCCATGCGGTGCAACTCATCGACCGCCTGGCGGGCAGAGGGTTTGATGCCATCGCGAATGTCGATCAGGCCCCGGACTGCATCATCGGCTGCGACATAGACCGCGGTGCCCCCAGAGCGCTCGATGTCAGCGCGCCGCGCGTCGATCACGGCGGGCACCGCGGCGCTACGGGCGATCCATGCCGGGGAACCCACCTGCACCGTCACTCCGTCGATCACCCCTCGCACGCCGCTACCCACGTCGGTGACCACCGCGTCGACCGGTGCGGCAAGCGACTGCGGACCGGCTGCGGCAGCGATAGCGGTGGCGATGGGGTGGCTGGTGTGCTGCTCGAGTGTCGCCGCCCAGCCCAGGATCAGCTCGGCACTGTCGTCGTCGACGGTGTACACGCCGGTGACGTGTGGCTGCCCGTTGGTGAGGGTGCCGGTCTTGTCGAAGACCACCACGTCGATCGTCCCGGACAGTTCCAACGCGGCGTGTCCTTTGAGGAAGATGCCCAGTTGGGCGCCTCGCCCGGTAGCGATCACCAGCGCCATGGGCATGGCCAGGCCCAGCGCGCACGGACAGGCGATGACCAGCACGGCCACCGCGGCACTCACGGCGTGCTCCCATGACGCCCCGGTGAGCGACCAGCCCACGACAGTGGCTGCGGCTAGGGCGATGACACACGGAACGAAGATCGCGGCGATACGGTCGGCGACGCGTTGAGCGCGAGCCTTGGCTGTCTGCGCGCTGTCGACGAGCGCGATCATCTCGGCCAGGCGGGTGTCCTCACCGACTGCGGTGACTTCGACGCGTAGTCGCCCGTCGAGGCACGTCGTGCCCCCGACGGCGGTGGAGCCTTGCTCGGCTGACACCTGAACCGGCGTCGTCTCACCGGTCATGGCGCTGAGGTCCACAGTGGCGGCGCCCTCGATCACCTGCCCATCTGATGGAATGGTCTCTCCCGGCAGCACGATGAGTCGTTGCCCCACTTTGAGTTCCGCGAGGGGTATGAGCATGGTCGTGTCCCCTGCGCACTCAACTCGGGCGTCGGTGGCACGCAGGGCGGCCAGCGCCGTCAGTGCTTGAACAGCTTGTGTCCGGGCACGCGCCTCGTAGTAGCGTCCTGCCAGCACGAAGACGGTGACACCGGCGGCAACTTCGAGGT
The DNA here is from genome assembly GCF_024733855.1 of Gordonia sp. GONU. Classification (NCBI taxonomy): domain Bacteria; kingdom Bacillati; phylum Actinomycetota; class Actinomycetes; order Mycobacteriales; family Gordoniaceae; genus Gordonia; species Gordonia sp. GONU. The sequence continues at coordinate 72,546 of NZ_JANRHB010000010.1, read as the reverse complement.
AGATGGAGTCACTGGAGAAGATTGCCGACCACACCCCCTGGCCTGCGGTCGACGTCGTCTCGGCCGAGAACATTGAGTACACCGACAGCGCGGTCGCGGCCAGCACTCCCAGCGAGACGAGGGTGTCCATCGTGGCCACGCCGGTCCGCAACGTGCGCACCGCGGTGCGGTAGAAGGGCCACGCGCAGTAGGTCACGACCGGCGCGGCAAGCGCCACCAACACTGCTTGCCAGCCGGGGAAGCGAAGGTCGGGGACGACCGCAAGCACCACGGAGAGGTTGGCCAGGGGCACGAACAGGGCTAGCGCGACGATCAGCCGAGTGAACAGTGCCTTCGCAGTCGCTAAGTCTTCGTTGACGGCAGGGGCCTGCTCGGACAGTTCCGCAGCCGCATACCCTGCTGTGTGCACGGCGTCGATAGCATCGGCGACGTGTGCGTGGGTCTCGAGTTCCACGGTGGCTCGCCGAGTGGCGTAGTTGACCGAGGCGCGCACGCCGTCGAGTTTGTTGAGTTTGCGTTCCACCCGAGCTGCGCACGCACCGCAGGTCATTCCGCCCACATCGAGTTGGATGCGGCGTGTCGGGTGCGTGTGGTCAACGAGGTCGGTCACGGGTGGGCGCTTTCAGTAGGCGGTGAGGGCACGGCACCGCAGGAGATGCGAGAGCCCCCATGGGGCAGTGAGACAGCAGGGCTGAGGCAACCAGGCTTCGGCTACTAAGCAGGGTAGTTTGTTCTAGACTGGCAGCAAATACGAGGCGATCAGGCAGGCGACGGTGACTCAGTTGGGTTCGTTGGAACGCGCGGTGATGGACGTGCTGTGGGGCGCTTCGGCGGCGATGAGTGTGCACGACATCGTCGATGCGCTGGCCGACCGCGACTTGGCGTACACGACGGTGTTGACCGTGGTCACCAATCTGCACAAGAAGGGCTTCGCGGGTCGCGAGAAGATCAGCCGCGCCTATCGGTACTTCCCGTTGCAGTCGCGGGAGGAGGCGACGTCTCAGACACTGCGGCAGGTGCTCGATGCCAGCGGCGATTCGACGGCGGTGCTGATGCACTTCGCCCGGATGGTTACTCCCGAGGAGCGCGCGGTCCTCAGCGAGCACCTGTCCCGGACGCGGACGGATCGTCCGAGGAAGCGCTGAGAGTGTGAGCGTCGCATTGGCCCACCTGGTGGGCGCGGCCGTGCTGGGCGTGTTGGGTCCCTACGTTCTCGACCGACTGCCCCAGCGATGGTCACCGCGGGTACTGATCACCGCATGGGTCAGCAGTATCGCCACGGCGGTGGGATTGTTGTTTCTATCGGCGCTGTCGGCGTTGTGGCCGGACCCGCCGCCGGCCGAGCGCTTCGTTGACACCTTGGCTCGGTGCGCGGGAGCTGTCCTGCACGCGGTGCGCGACGATTTCAGCCAGGTGTACGGCATTGCCGTCGCCGTGGTCCTGATCGCCGTGGTCGCGCGCACCGCGATGTCGTGCGCTCGGCACACCCGCGACGTGCATCGCGTGCACCGTCTTCATCGCGACGTCGTCGCTGTGGTGGGCAGTACCGAACCCGACACCCCCGACGTGCTCTGGATCGATCACCCCCACCCCATGGCGTACTGCGTCGGCGGGCGCAGTGGCTTCGTAGTGGCAACAAGTGCGCTGCGCACAGACGTGCCCGCCGAGGCGCGGGCCGCAGTACTAGCGCACGAGTTCGCCCATCTGAGGTCCCGGCACGACCGCGTTCTGGCGGTCTGCGATGTGATGGCACGAGCTCTGCCCTTTGTGCCGCTGTTTCGCCGGGCGCCGGCGGCAGTCGCGACCTTGATCGAAGCAGATGCCGACATGTCGGCTGCTCGGGTCACCAGCACAGCTGCCGTGCGCAGCGCACTCGCGCACGTGACCAGTCAGGGCGTAGGCCCCGAGACCCCCATGCCCCGCTCGACGCGCTACCGATTGCTGATGCTCGAGAACGGCGCGATCGAGCCAACGAAGTCGACCTACGCTGCGGCGAGCGTGCTACCCCTCTTGGGTGCTGCGTTGTGTACGGCTGCGGCACTTCCGGTGTTGTCAGTTCTCGTACATGGACTCACCGCGTAAGTCCCCGTCACGCCATATTCGCTCGACAGGGGCTGCTACTGCTCGACACCCACGAGCGTCGCGTCTGTTTGCGCCACCGAGAGCAGCGGCCGCTGACCGGCGCTCGTCGCAGCGTGTCGATCGCAGCCCGCGCGTGCCTTCGCGACATACGCCCAAGCCGGTCGCGCGTTATCGCGGCACCCTGCGTGATCGGTACCTAGTGCACGATGGTGGCCTCAGTCAGGCCCGGTGATCTTGGAGGCCCTGGTGGCTGCGGGTCTCGCCGCCGCGCGGTGCGACGAGTTCTCCACCTGGGGATGGTGGTGAGTTTCTTCGCCTAGGGTCGCGCCGCACGGCCTCGTGCTGGCCTCATCGCTCGGGTCGCGACGGCGGCCGCACCGCGGGCCGCACACATTGCCGCGGTCGCCGCGATCAGCCACAGCAGCAGTGGAGTGCCCTGAGCGAGGACAGAGCCTGCGAGCAGGGTCAGCGCAAAGGTCATCACCGCGGTGTAGCCGACTGCGAGGATGGCGAACCACCGCGGAACGGTCAGCGGGCGGCGCGATCGCGGGACGGGGGCCTGGTCGAGTGCTGGGTAGGGGTAGTTGCTCACGGTCGGCTCTCCGGGTCGGGATCTGTAGATGCTTCGTGGTCTCCGGTGGTCAGCGGCGCACGGCGGACTTCTTCGGCCGCCTCGCTGGGTTCACCGTGCCGTGTGCCGACGTGGGCTTCGGCGCGCATCCGCTCCACCATGTGCGGGTAGTGCAGTTCGAACGCCGGACGTTCTGACCGGATGCGGGGCAGTTCGGTGAAGTTGTGGCGCGGCGGCGGGCAGCTGGTGGCCCACTCCAGCGAGTTGCCGAAGCCCCATGGATCGTCGACGGTCACGACCTCGCCGTAGCGGTAGCTGCGGAAGACGTTCCACAGGAACGGCAGTGTCGAGACGCCGAGGACGAACGCGCCGGCGGTGGAGATGATGTTGAGCGTGGTGAAGCCGTCTGAGGGCAGGTAGTCGGCGTACCGGCGGGGCATGCCTTCGGCTCCGAGCCAGTGCTGCACCAAGAAGGTGAGGTGAAAGCCAATGAACGTCAACCAGAAGTGGATCTTGCCCAAGCGTTCGTCGAGCAGTCGGCCGGTCATCTTCGGGAACCAGAAGTAGATGCCGGCGTAGGTGGCGAACACGATCGTGCCGAAGAGCACGTAGTGGAAGTGGGCCACCACGAAGTAGCTGTCGGAGAGTTGGAAGTCGATCGGCGGACTGGCCAACAGCACACCGGTGAGTCCGCCGAACAGGAAGGTGACCATGAAGCCGACCGAGAACAGCATCGGGGTTTCAAAGGTCATGTGGCCGCGCCACATTGTGCCGATCCAGTTGAAGAACTTCACGCCCGTGGGTACCGCGATCAGGAAGGTCATGAAGGAGAAGAACGGCAACAGCACGGCACCGGTGACGTACATGTGGTGTGCCCACACCGCGACCGACAGGGCGGCGATGGCGAGGGTGGCGTAGACCAGTCCTGAGTACCCGAACAACGGTTTACGGCTGAAGACCGGGAAGATCTCGGAGACGATGCCGAAGAACGGCAGCGCGATGATGTACACCTCGGGGTGACCGAAGAACCAGAACATGTGCTGCCAGAGAATGGCGCCGCCGTTGGCTGGATCGAACAGATGCGCGCCGAACTGGCGGTCGACTTCGGCGCCAAGCAATGCCGCGGTGAGCAGCGGGAACACCAGCAAGATCAGCACACTGGTGACCAGGATGTTCCACGTGAAGATGGGCATGCGGAACATCGTCATTCCCGGTGCGCGCAGACAGATGACCGTGGTGACCATGTTGACCGCGCCCAGGATGGTGCCCAGACCAGACACGGTCAGTCCGAGAAACCACATGTCGGAGCCGACGCCGGGTGAGTGGATGGCGTCGCTGAGCGGGGTGTAGGCGGTCCAGCCGAAGTCCGCGGCGCCACCCGGGGTGATGAAGCCGGCGATCGCGATGGTCGAACCGAAGACGAACAGCCAGAAACCCAGTGCGTTGAGTCGCGGGAAGGCGACGTCGGGAGCGCCGATCTGCAGGGGCAGTACGAAGTTGGCGAAGCCGATCACGATGGGGGTGGCATACATCAGCAGCATGATCGTGCCGTGCATGGTGAACAGCTGGTTGTACTGCTCGGTCGAGAGGAATTGCATGCCCGGCGTCGTAAGTTCTCCGCGCATCAGCAGCGCCATCAATCCGCCGATGAGGAAGAACCCGAAGCACGCGACGATGTACATCATGCCGATCAGCTTGTGATCGGTCGTGGTCAGCATCGTGTAGATGAATGACCCTTTGGCCTTTCGCCGCTCGGGATAGGGCCGCGTGGCGACCACCTCGGGCGGGCGCGGGGACACCGCGGTCATGAGGCCTCCATCTGACTCGGAAAATGGTGGCCCTGATCGAAGCAACACGCGCATCGTGCGTGCGACTTCCCGGGCCGTTACTACGGACTGTAGTCGATTAACTACTAGGTAGCATAGTTGGTACTGGAATCCCGAGTCTCGACCGGGAGGCGACAGAACCGCGGCGAAACGTCGCCTCCCTCATTGAGTTCGGCCCGACCGGTAAGTCGCGACCGTGCGCCGCAGCCACCCTTACCGCCAGAGGTCTGCGCTTCCGGTGCTCGGCGGTTCGTTGGGCGTGATAGTAGGTTCGGCGTCGCTGTCGGAGGGCAGACTGACGCCGCGTTCGGCGAGCCATCGCACCGGGTCGAGGGCGGCGCCGGATGCATCAGCAACCTCGAAGTGCAGGTGAGGCCCGGTCGAGTTGCCACGATTGCCCACCGTGGCAATGGGTTGACCGACCGTGACCGGTGCTGTCGCGTTGATGAGATTGTCGTCGTTGTGGCCGTAGGTCGTGATTGTTCCGTCGGCATGCCGGATGCGTACCCACAACCCGAAGCCTTCAGCTGGCCCCGAGTTGATCACTTCGCCGTCGGTGACCGCGAAAATCGGTGCCCCCAGGTCGTTGCCGATGTCCATACCCTGATGGCCGCGGCCGTCACCGAAGGTGGAGGTGACTCGGCCGTTCGTGGGAGCGACCACCGACCCCGGCGACGGCGACGAATAGACGGGTGGACCGGCTGGTGCCGGGTGCGCAGCCGCGGGATCATGGGGACGCATCTCGAAAGCCAGAAGCGCCAGCAACCGCCCGATCGGCAGCGCGTCGACAATCAGTTCGGCGGCTGCTCGTCCCGCACCGAGCACGGCGGCGAAGCATCCCACCGCAGTGATGGGATCCTCGGCTGGCACTGGCGGCTCGACTGGGCGCGCTCGGTCGGCCAGACATGTGCTGACTGTTCGGATCTCGTCGGCGAGGGTTCCCATCGCCGGGCCGCCCAGTGTTGCCGAGATCGTCTCGGCGACCAGTTGGGCGAACTGCTGAGTCACATGGGCGGTATCGGCGTCGGCTCGTGCTCGAGCGTCGACCGAGAAGCTCAGCAGAACCGCAGCAACGATTCCTGCGACCCCCAGTCTCAGACAAGGCCGTGGAGCGCCGCAGCGGCGGGTGAGGGACGACATAGGCATGCCAGCGAGACCTTCCGGAGACGGGCGCGACGCACTGACGTTCAGCACCACACGCCAGGTGCACATGAGGCCACGATCGGCAGCCCTCCGTTCGAACCATAGGCCCCACAGGTCACAGCAGTAACACGATCTGATTGAGTGCCCATCGCAATCGCGGGGCCTCTACTACTAGGTGATGTAGTTGCGGATGGGCAGTGACTGCCGAGTCGGGAAACACGCCCGAGTCCGAACGTATTAGCAGGTGGGCGTTCCTAACGCACTCGGTGAACGTCACACATGTACGCCGCAGAAAGTCGGCCACCGGTCGGGTGAGGGCCACAAAAACTATGCCTATGTTGACAAGTCGAATGGTGATCTACCACGCTGCGTAGTAGATCAACGTCGAGGAGTGCTGGTGCAGCAGGGGAGAAGGGTATCCGCGGTGCGGGCGGCGGTCCTGGCGCTGATATGCGTGGTGCCGTGGGTAGCGTCGGGTTGTGGTAGCGCTGGCGACGACGCCGTTGCGCAGGGGGGAACCTTTCAGTTCGTCTCGCCCGGCGGGCAGACGGTCATCACCTACGATCCGCCCGCGAGCCGTCAGAGGATCGCTACCGTCTCCGGCCCTGACGTGGTGACCGACCAGACCATCGGACTCGACGACTTCGCAGGCAAAGTCGTCGTCATCAACGTCTGGGGTTCGTGGTGCGGACCCTGCCGGGGAGAAGCCGACGACCTCGAGCATGTCTACGCCCAGAACAAGGCCTCGGGAGTCGAGTTCCTCGGTATCAATCTGCGCGACAACCGGCAGGCAGCGAAGGACTTCATTATCGACAGAAAAGTCGCCTTTCCCTCGATCTACGACTTTGCCGGTCTGACCCTGGCTGCGCTGACCACCCCAACGTCGGTGGTGCCGACCACCATCGTGCTCGACCGCGACCACCGTCCGGCCGCGGTGTTCCTCAAGGCCATCACCGCCGACGAACTCGGGTCAACAGTTCAGCGAGTTCTCGCCGAGCCTGTGGCACCACCCCAATGACCCCGCAGTCGGTCGAAGTGCAGGCCGCGGTCGGCGAGACGTTTGCCAACCTCGTCGCCAGCGGTCCGCTCCTACTGGCGCTGCTCGCGTGCGTGATCGCCGGACTGGTGTCGTTCGCCTCACCGTGCGTGGTCCCCCTCGTTCCGGGGTATCTGTCGTATCTGGCTGGCGTGGTCGGCGCCGAGGCGCCTGCGGTGTCGGTGGGGGAGCCGAACAAGCGGGGTCGTTCGCGCGTGGCGCTCGCCGCAGGCCTGTTCGTCCTCGGTTTCACCGTGGTCTTCGTGGCAGCGACCGCCACCGTACTCGGAGTCACCACCACTTTCGTGGTGAATCGTGAAGTCCTCCAGCGCATCGGCGGCGTGGTCACCATCATCATGGGTCTGGTGTTCATCGGGCTGGTGCCGGCACTGCAACAGGAACGACGGTTCGCCCCCCGCCGCGTCTCCAACATCGCCGGCGCTCCGCTGCTCGGCGGGGTCTTTGCACTCGGGTGGACCCCATGCCTAGGGCCCACGCTCGCGGCGGTCATTGCTACGGCCAGCGGCACCGAAGGTGCCACCGCAGCGAAGGGCGTCGCGCTGATCGTGGCGTACTGCGCGGGCCTTGGTATTCCTTTTGTCGTGCTTGCGTTTTCCTCGGCGTGGGCGTTGCGCAGCCTCGGCTGGTTGCGGACCCACGCCCGCATGATCCAGATCGTCGGCGGCGCCATGATGATCGCGGTAGGTATCGCCTTGATTACCGGCCTGTGGGATCAATTCATCGTGTGGGTCCGCGACGCGTTCATCACCGATACCCAACTACCCATCTGAGGCCTGTAGTGGCGGCGCCGTTTCGACGGACCCAATACCACCGGCATCACGCCGCCGACGTCGGGCCATCTCAGCACATCCCGATTCAGTCGTGACGTGATCCGCCGGTTCCGTTCCGCCCCGATCTGTCATATAGTCACATGCGCATGTATTGATATATGTGGACAGCGTAGCTATCTGGGTGTGGATGAGAGGGAGTACGACGCATGGGAGCCGGACACAATCACGGACCAACCGACCCCGCATCCAGCGACTCGTCGCTGCGTGTCCGGTTGGCGATCGCGTTTGCTCTGACGGGGATCATTGTCGTGGCCCAGCTTGTCGGGTCGGTGATCACGGGAAGTCTGGCGCTGCTGACCGACACCGCACACGCCGCGACAGATGCGATCGGTTTAGCGGTCGCGCTCGTCGCAGCAACCGTGATGCACCGCCCGGTCAGCAAAACCCGCACGTGGGGATTGCGGCGCATCGAGGTCATCGCCGCTCTGGGGCAGGCCTCGCTGCTGCTCGCTGTGGGCCTCTACGCTGCTGTCGAAGGCGTACGACGACTGTTCTCGCCACCCGAGGTGCCCTCGACCGAACTCCTGCTCTTCGGAGTCATCGGGCTCGTGGCGAACATCGTCGCCATGCTTGTGCTCGCCTCGGGACGCGGCGCCAACTTCAACATGCGAGCGGCGTTTCTGGAGGTCCTCAACGACGCACTGGGGTCGCTGGGTGTGATCGTCGCCGCAATCGTCATCGCTACCACCGGTTTCCAACAAGCTGACGCGCTGGCCGGGTTGTTCATCGCCGCGCTCATCGCACCCCGCGCCCTCAAACTCATGGCCGAGACGACGCGGGTGCTGATGGAATTCACCCCGAAAGGGATCGATCTCGACGACGTCAGGGCCCACATCCTCGAGATGGATCGTGTGCACGACGTGCACGACCTTCACGCATCGACGGTGGCCACGGGCCTACCGATCATCAGCGCTCACATTGTGGTCGATGACGACTGCTTCCAGGACGGCCACGCCCCCACCATCTTGGATGACATCCGGACCTGCGTGGCGACCCACTTCGCCATCTCCTTCGAGCATTCCACCTTCCAGCTCGAGACCAGCGCCCAGCGCCACCACGAGGAAGCGTTAGCCACCCATCACCCGTGAGGGATCACATCGGCGTCACACCACACCTGCGGTCTGCGCGAGTGCAGATCTCTGCTACACGAGTCTGCCGTCTCGGCCGGGCGCTGCCGCGGAGGTGTCACATCAGCGTCGACCAGTACCACCAGAAACGGTGGGCGATAAGGGCGATCACTGCCAGCACCCACACCAGCGGTACCACGGTGTGCACCGTGAGGATCGCATCGAGGGCTCGGCGTGCTGTCCCGGGTGGGCAGAAATGGTCGGCATTGCGCAGGCTCACATACCAAAAGGCAACCACGACAACCACCCACACGGCCATGCAGTACGGACAGAGCGCGTTGATTCGGTACAGGCTCTGGAAGATCAGCCAATGGACGAACACCACCGCACCCGTCAACCCACTCTGCAGCCCGATCATGACCCAGGTGGGCGGCCGGCTCCCCATCAGGACCGCGACAGCAATCAGCGCGGAGAAGCCGGCAATTCCGATCAGTGAGTTGGGAAACCCGAAGACGACCGCCTGGGGGGTGTCCATCACCGATCCGCAATTGACGATCGGGTTGATACTGCAGGTCGGTGTGTACGCCGGATCGGTTGCCAGTTCGAACTTTTCAACCGTCAGCGTGAACGCAGCGATGAGCCCGATACCTCCGCAGACCGCAAGGATCCACCCGAGCAGTCGCGGAGACACTGGGAATCGTGTCACTGGCGCCGAGGGTGAGGATGGCGAGGCCTGGCGGGGTGGTGGTGGGACGGTCACTGGCGTACTGCGGATTCGAGCGCCGAGCTCAGATCGCCATAGCTCTCGGGTTTGATCAGTTCATCGTTGATGAAGAAGGTGGGTGTACCGGTGACACCCAGCGCTTTGCCGTCAGCGACATCGCGGTCGATGAGTTCGCGGGTGGCCTGCGAGTTGTAGTCGGCGGCGAATCGATCCATGTCCAGACCGAGCTCCTGGGCATAGGAGAAGAACAGATCATCCAGCGGTACCCGCTGCTCACCCCAGCTGCGTTGGGTGTCGAACATCTTGCGGTACATCGGTTCGAACTGACCTTGCTCGGCCGCGGCAGCCACGGCCCGTGCCGCGCGGTCAGCGTTGAAATGCCCGGGGAGCGGGAAGTAGCGGACCACGAAAGTGACCTGATCGCCGTATGTTTGGCGAAGCTGCTCCACCGCCGGGTATGCCGCCCCGCACCCTTCACATTCGAAGTCCAGGAATTCCACGAATGTTGCCTTGGACTCGGTCGGAGTCGATAGACGTGGGGAATCATCCCGTACCGTCATGCTCGCCTGGGCGGCAGCCTGTTCGCTGTCGCCGGCCCGGGACACCACGAACACCACTGTCAGCGCCAGGCAGAACACGAACACTACGGCGAGTGAGATCTTGACGGTGCGGCTCACCGGGGCATCCTCGACTCGAGTCGAATCTTCAGCGCTTGACCTGCCACGATGTTCACTCCCGTCAAACTACTACTACGTTAGCTAGTAGTTTACAGGCGCGCGGCCCCGGCCGGGCGACCGCGGGCGGATCGGTGCGCTCGACAAATTTCGGTGAGGGGTGCGGTGCGCGGTGGTGAGTTCTTCGGGTGCTCGGCGGGCCGGTGCGTCGTTTCCACCGATGCTTCATCCGGTGCTGCGCAGCGCTGCTGCCGTCGGCGCCGGCGGCATGCTGTACGTGAGTTTCCCTCCGCGTCAGCTGTGGTTCCTCGCCCCGTTGGCTATCGCGGTTCTGGTGGTGACGCTGCGGGGGCGGTCGTTGTGGGCGGCATCCGGCTATGGCTATCTGGCTGGGCTGGGGTTTTTCGTGCCTTTGCTGCCGTGGGTCGGCATCTATGTGGGTGCGGTGCCGTGGCTGGTCTTGGCAGCAGTCCAGGCGGTGGCGTTCGGGATCTTCGGGGCGTTGGCAGCGGCACTGGGCAGATGGCGCGGCGCGCCGGTGTGGTTGGCAGGCGCCTGGGTGGCAGTCGAAGCTATTCGTTCCCGGATACCGTTTGGCGGTTTCCCCTGGGGCCGAATCGCATTCGGTCAACCGGACGGGTTGCTCCTGCCGTTGGCGGCGCTGGCCGGCGCGCCGGGGTTGTCGTTCGTTGTGGTGCTGCTCGGCGCGGCCCTGGCCGCGGCGGCGGGGGCCGTGGTCCGCCGGCAGCCTCAGACGTTGGCCGGGCCTGCGGCCACGGTTGCCGTGATTGGACTGCTGGTGTGGACGATGACGCCCGCGGGGGGAGGCGATGACGCGGGGGAGCGGTCGGTGACGGTGGCAGTGGTGCAGGGCAATGTGCCGCGGCTGGGGTTGGATTTCAATGCTCAGCGACGCGCAGTGCTCGACAATCATGTCCAACGCACCCTCGACCTGGCCGAGGAGATCCGCTCTGGGCGGGTCGTGCGTCCCGATGTGGTGGTGTGGCCGGAGAACTCATCCGACATCGACCCGTTCGGTAACCGCGATGCTGCGGCGCAGATTGATCGTGCCGCGCGGGCGATCGGGGTGCCGATCCTGGTGGGAGCGGTGATCGCCGGGAGCAACGGCACGTCCCGCAACACGTTGGTGGTGTGGGATCCGGTTACCGGTCCTGGTCAGGAGCACGACAAACGTCAGCTGGTGCCGTTCGGGGAGTACTTGCCGCTGCGGGAACTGATGACACAGCTGTCGTCCTACGCCAGCCGGGCCGGCAACTTCGTTCCTGGCACGGGCAATGGTGTCGTCGATCTTGCAGGTGTACCGGTGGCGGTAGCGACCTGCTACGAAGTCGCGTTCGACGATCTGGTGACCGACTCGGTGCGCGCCGGCGCGCAACTGATCGCCGTGCCGACCAACAACGCGACGTTTGGGCGCACCGAGATGACCTACCAGCAACTCGCGATGTCGCGGGTGCGGGCAGTCGAGCACGGTAGGGCGGTAGTCATCGCAGCAACCAGTGGGGTGAGCGCGATCATCGAGCCTGATGGGGCCGTTGCACAACGCACAGCGCTGTTCACCCCCGATGTCCTCATCGCGCGGGTGCCGCTGAGGACAACGACGACTCTGGCTACGCGGATCGGAGCAGCAGGAGAAGGGATCTGTGCTGCCGCGGTCCTGGCGGCACTGGTTGTACGCACGTGGAGATCACGCCAACGCACCTGACGCGGCGTGATGTGCCTCAGTGGCGTTCGCGATGAGGCGTTGGTGAGCTACTCGGTGTGTCATCGGCGTCATCCGACGGGCTCGAACAGCAGCTGCACCCTGGTTCTGTTGTGGCAGCACAACTCGTGCTGGTCGCCGCGCCGCGTAATCGTGGAGCCGGCAGCAGGGGTGCCTCGGGCACCGGCCGTGGCTGATCGGTGGTGGTGGCTGATACCGGGGCGCAGCAGGCGTCGCCTGTGTCGTGGTAGGCCGCCACCGAGATGTTGAGCTTGCCGGGGGTTACCCGGTGCACGGCGCCGGTGCCCGGCAGTGCTTTCGTCCGGGCGGCGCGAATCGCGTTGGCGATCACCAGCACTTCTGCGAGTTCGTGGACGAAGACCACTGTGGCCAGGCCGAGGACGCCCGTGGCGGCCAGCGGAATCAGAACACCGATGATGGCCAGAGAGAATCCTATGTTCTGCACCATGATTCGGCGTGCGCGCCGAGCGTGGGACAGCACTTGTGGGAGATGGCGGAGATCTTCGCCCATCAACGCCACATCGGCGGTTTCGATGGCGACGTCGGTACCCATCGCTCCCATCGCGATTCCGACATCGGCGGTGGCCAACGCTGGGGCGTCGTTGACGCCGTCGCCGACCATGGCGATCGCCCGCCCGCGCGCCAGTGTGGGCAGCAAGTCGGCTTTGTCTTCGGGAAGCAGTTCGGAATGGACGGTGCTGATTCCGGCCGCCGTGGCCAAGGCGTGTGCGGTGCGATCGTTGTCCCCGGTCAGCATGACCGAGTTGACACCCAGCGCCGTCAGCTGAGCGACCGTTTCAGCGGCCTCGGGGCGAAGCTCATCGCGGACGGCGATGGCGGCGACGACGGTGCCATCGCGTTCGATCAGCACGACGGTGGCACCGTCGCTCTGCAACCGGGTGACATCGCCGGCGAGCGCGCCAGGATCGAGCCACCCGGGTTTGCCCAGGCGCAGTTGCTGTCCGCGTATCTGGCCGGTGAGTCCGTGACCGGCGATCGCGGTGACGTCCTCGGCAGGTGAGCCCAGAGCAGGTGCGGCCGCGAGAATCGCACTCGCCAGCGGGTGCTCGCTGCGTGCCTCGAGCGCGGCGGCATAGGACAACGCGTCCTCGCGGGTGATTTCGGGGGTGCTCACCACGGCGATGACCTCCGGAGTGCCGCGGGTCAAGGTGCCGGTTTTGTCCAGTGCGACGACGCGGACCCGTCCCAACTCCTCTAGTGCAGCACCGCCTTTGACCAATGCGCCATGGCGGCTGGCGGCGCCGATCGCGGCGACCACCGTCAGCGGCACCGCGATCGCCAACGCACACGGGGACGCGGCAACGAGGACTACCAGGCCGCGTTCGAGCCACAGCAGGGGATCACCGAGCAGCGCACCGATACCTGCCACGAGCGCCGCGAGCACCATGATGGCCGGGACCAGGGGGCGGGCGATGCGGTCGGCGAGACGTTGGCCGGCGCCTTTGCGTTCCTGCGCTTGCTCGACGATGTGAACGATGCGGGCCAGGGAACTATCCGCGGCGCGGGCGGTCACGCGGACTTCGATCGCACCGCCACCGTTAATCGCGCCGGCGTAGAGCAAGTCGCCCGGACCCGCCTCCACCGGAACAGATTCGCCGGTGATCGCCGACATATCCACGCTGGTAGTGCCCGCGGTGATCGTCCCGTCGGTCGACGCGCGCTCACCGGGACGCACCACCAGCACATCGCCGATGATCAACTCATCAGGGGACACGGTGATCTCGCGACCCTCACGAATCACCGACGCGGTCGGTGGAACGAGCGCGAGCAGTGCCCGCAGCCCGCGCCGGGTCTTGGTGACCGCGTAATGCTCGAGTCCTTCAGCGACCGAGAACAAGATTCCCAGCAGCGCAGCCTCGGGTATTTGGCCCAGCGCCACAGCCCCGATCGCGGCGATCGTCATCAGCGTTCCGACACCGATGCGCCCGTGGCGCAGCGACATCAGCGTCGACGGCACGAACGTTGAGGCAGCGACGACGACCGCGACCAGTTCCACGACGATGCCCGCGGTCTCTGATAGAGAGTCTCCGATGATCCAGCCGAGCGCGAGGAACACTGCTGCGGCGGCGGCGAAACGCAGCTCGCGCACCTGCCACAACCGAACCGGGCCCTGATCGACCTCGGCGTCGAGGTCGGCGGGATCTGATGGCCCGCAGCATGCGTCAGCCATGAGCTCGCCCCTGCACTGTGGCCGCCGACGGTGTCGTCGTGGCTGCGGTGGAGAGTCCTGCAATCGCGAGAACCGCTGTCACGAGAGCGTGGCCGGAGGGGGTCAACGCGTACATCACTAACCGTCCGTGCCGGCGCCCGGTCACCAGGCCGGCGCCCTTGAGTAGGCGCAGATGGTGCGAGACAAGGTTCTGCGCCAGGCCTACCACCCACGCGAGGTCGCAGACGCATAATTCCTCGCCCGACAGCAACGCCGTTGCCACTCGCAGCCGGGTGGGATCACCGAGTGCGCGAGCTCCGGCGGCGGCACTGTCGACCGCGGTCACCTCGGGTAGCGCAGTCCGGATTGTTTCTGCGTGCGGTAGATCGAGGCACAGCAGGTCGCATGTGTCCACCGACTCCTGAGTCATATCAACATCCTTACGTTTATTGATATGGCTTACTATAGGCGTGCCGGCGCGAATACCTCAACACCCATCGATATGGCGAGTGGCGTCGACAAGCTCCAGCCAGGCGGGGGGCGCCTAGGTGTCGGTGTTGCCCTTCTTCCACTGTGACCACGGGATGTTCCAGTCGCCGAGTCCATCGACTCCCGACAGTGTGTCGGCGTTGGTGTTCTTGACCGTGACGGGGTCACCGCGCAGGGTGTTCTTGACGAGCCATTCCGCGTCTGCGGGACTCAGGTTTGGGCAACCGTTGCTGACGTTGCTGTTGCCTTGCGCCGACATCGACCACGGTGCGCCGTGCATGTAGATGCCGCTGTAGGACATTTGCACCGCCCATTGAACGGGTGTGCGGTATCCCGCTGCGGACTCGACAGGCACTCCGTAGGTGGACGAGTCCATGATGATGTGCTCGACGCGATCTCCGATCATGTAGATGCCGCGGGGCGTCGGAGTGCTGTCTTTGCCGAACGAGGTCGGCATGGTGCGGATGACCTTGCCGTCTCGTTTGACGACGATTGTTTTGGTGTTGTCGTCGGCGACGATTTCCTGAGCTCTGCCAATGGTGAAGTCGTAGGACAAGTTCTCGTCGCCGTAGAGCCCGTCGCCGAGGTCGACTCCGTAAATGTTGACGGCGACACTGACTTTGGTGCCCGGTGTCCAGAAGCGTTCGGGCCTCCACCGGACCTCGGAGTCGCTGATCCAATAGAACGCACCCTGCATCTGGGGGTCAGACGACACGGTGATCGCCGCCTGTGCCTTCTTTCGGTCGGGGATGGGATCGGCGAACCGCACGCCGATCGTGTGGGCGATCCCGACGGTTTTCTCGCCGAGGATGGCCGCGCTGGTCAACGATTCCGGTGAGGTCGTGGTGAAACGCTGCGAGACGACCGATCGACCGCCCACGCCCACGGCCTCGGCTTGAACCACGTATCGCTTCGAATACCCCAGGGGCTGGGTGCTTGTCCACGTTGAGCCGTCCTCGCTCAGGGAGCCCGCCAAGGGACGGCCGCTGGCTGTGGGAATACGGACGTTAGTCAACGCGCCGCGACTGGCCGTGACAACAATAGGAAGCCCAGGTTCGACGACCGCGTTGGGCGCAAGTCGCCCGCCACCTTCAGTGGCCACAGCGATGGAAGGTTGTGTGATGTCGGCGAAGCTGTCAACGGCCCGAATCTCGTTGCTGAAGGCGGCACCTCCGGTCGAGCTGCACGAGGTCAACACCATCACCACCGCCGTCAGCGTTGCGAGCATCAGCAGTCGCGGGATACCGGCCCGGACCGACCCGCGGCATTCACGAGAGTCCGAGCACTGCGGCCGCCCACCGTGAGTCGATCGGCGATCACGTGGCTCTTCGGTAGCTCGAGTCCCTCTTACGCGGCCCATCGATTGTCGAACCCTCCCACTCGGCGCTGGACTAGGTTTACTAACCACGATAGTAGTTGAAGGCTGTGCGCTCCTCTAACCACTGCACCGCGTGAGAGAAGGTTCGAAACGTCGTCGTGGTGGGCGACCGCCGAGACACCACGTCGACCTCACTATTGCCGTGTGGCGACACCCAACAGGTAGTCCCCGCCGATGCGTGTTCGCCACCGCTCGCCGACCTCGAGACCGTGGTGGGACAACTCGTGCAGGAATTCACCGGCGGTGAACCGATCCTCGCTCGGATGGTCAAACAGCACTTGGTAGGTCGGCCGAGCAAGGGCGGTCGCGGTGACCTCGTCAAAGAAGAACCGCCCACCCGGTTTGAGTACGCGGGCCACCTCGTCCAAGGCTTCCCGCCAGTTCGGGATGTGGTGAATGATCGCGAAGTCGAAGACTGCGTCATAAGTACCGTTCTGCCCGCCGCCAACGTCGTGCAATGCTGAACGCAGGTCCGTTGCGCTACCTCGGGCGAGGTGTGCCCTGCCGGTGTGGCGGCGCAGGCGGTGGCGAGCGCGAGTAATCATCGCCGGATCGAGGTCTACCGCGTCGACGCGCGCGGCGCCGAACTCGTCGAGGATCAGCCGGGTGCCGTACCCCGACCCGCACCCCAGCTCGGCAACGTGCGCCCCCGGGGTCCGTCCGCCCAACGCGGTCAATACACGCGCCTCGTAGCGCTGCAGCCACCGCCGGGGCGGCGAGTTCACCAGAACAGTCTCCACGCGGTTCATCAACATTGGTGACCACCCTCCCACATTCATCGGCAGCGACCGCTTATTATCGTCTGGTGACGATCAATAGCATGGATGGGTGTCGAACGTCGAGAGCCGGAACGAATGTGGACGCGGCGGTGGCGTTGTTTCACAGCCTGTCCGATAGCACCCGTTTGTCGATTGTGCGTCGTCTTGCCGGCGGGGAGGTCAGGGTCGCCGACCTGGTAGGGGAGTTGGGTTTGGCGCAGTCGACAGTGTCGGCGCATGTGGCATGTCTGCGCGACTGCGGGCTAGTTGAGGGACGCCCACAAGGTAGGCAGGTGTTCTACCGCCTCACTCGGCCCGAGTTGATGGATCTGCTGGCCTCGGCGGAGACCCTGCTGGCGGCCACTGGTAGCGCGGTAGCGCTGTGCCCGAACTATGCCGGCGACGCCGCCGCAGCGTCAGCGAGTCCTACCCCGGCTGGAGCCTTTACGTGACCGACGCGACGCCGGCAGTGACGAAAACACTCCACCCCCGAGGCGTTCTCATGGCCCTGGTTGTCGTGGTGACCTCCGTCGGGCTGGCAGTCAACTCCTTCGTTGTCAGCCGACTCACCGAGGGCAGTGCGGCCGATCTGGGAGTGCTCCAATTGCGGTTAGCGTTCAACCCCGGTATTGCATTCAGCCTCGGTGATCGGCTGCCCAGCTGGGCCATACTCGCCGTGGCCGGGTTCATCACCCTCGCACTGGCCGGCTACGCAGTGCACGTCGCACCCGACGCGGGGGTCGCCGGCCGGATCGGATTTGCCGCGGTCCTCGGCGGCGCACTCACCAACCTGATCGACCGCGCCGCCGACGGCGTCGTCACCGACTACTTCCATACCGGCTGGTTCCCCACGTTCAACCTCGCGGACACATTCATCACCATCGGCGTCGTCCTGATCGTGCTAGATGTGTTGCGGCAAGATTGGTCAGCTCCGCGCGACACCTAGGGGATCGAACCGTCGCGCGGACTCGCTTAACCGGTGACTGTCAGGTAGATCAAGGCGACGTTGAGCACGATGATGACCGCTGCAGTCAGCCAGGCCAGCGACGTGGTGAGTCGATTGTTCACATCCTCGCCCATCAGCATCCTGTCGCTGGTGAAACGCACTAACGGAACCAGTGCGAAGGGGATGCCGAAGGACAGAACGACCTGCGAGACAATCAGAGCTCGGCTGGGATCAATTCCGATGGCCAACACTGTGATGGCAGGTACCAGGGTGATCAGGCGTCGGAGTATGAGCGGAATCCTGCGCTGCAACAGCCCGTCCATGATCATCGCGCCGGCGTACGCCCCGACCGAGGTTGATGCCAGCCCCGAGGCAAGAAGCCCCAGCGCGAACAGCAACGCCACCACTTGCCCCAAGGTGTCGGCGACCGCCGCATGCGCTCCGTCGATCGAATCGACCCCTTCACGGCCACGCAAAGTGGTTGCTGCCACCAGCAGCATGGACAGGTTGACCGCGCCCGCCAGCAGCATCGCCAGACCGACATCAATCTTCGTCACACGCAACAGCCGCGACCGGATCGGCCCCTCCGGTTGATGGCCGTGTCGATCCCGCACCAAACCTGAATGCAGATACACCGCGTGAGGCATCACCGTCGCACCCAACATGGCGGCCGCGATCAGCACGCTTTCCGTGCCATCGAACCGCGGCAAGAGGCCCCCCATGACAGCCCCGGGGGGAGGTGGTGCCACCACGGCGCTTGTCAGAAAACCGATGGCAATGACAGCCAGCAAGCCAATGATCACCCGCTCGAACGGTTGCTGCCCTCTGCGGTCTTGGACAAGAAGTAAGACCATCGACACCGAACCTGTGATGACGCCACCGATGAGCAACGGCAGGTCGAAGAGCAGATTCAGCGCGATAGCTCCGCCCACCACTTCGGCGAGATCGGTTGCCATAGCGACAATCTCAGCCTGCACCCAGTAGGAGAGCCTGGCGGTCCGCGACGCGCGCAGACGCACCGTCTCAGGCAATGACCTGCCCGTGACCACCCCGAGCTTGGCAGAAAGGAACTGCACCAACCCTGCCATCACGTTCGCAACCACGATCACCCACACGAGGAGGTAGCCGAACTGGGCGCCAGCGCTGATATTGGACGCGACATTGCCGGGATCAACATAGGCGATGGCTGCGACGAAGGCCGGACCGAGCAGTAGGGACCCAGACCGAGCTCGCGCGAACCGCGGACGAGCCGAAGCCATGACCTCTCGCATTGCCGCCCCTCAATCACAAAGTTCGGTCTACCGAATACAACTATTCGGTACACCGTAGTTGATGGGGCGGCACATGACGAGGCTTCGTGAGCTTGGTTGGTGGGGTGACGTCTTCGACGGCCTGCAAGTACGAGTGCGCCGCAGCGGGGCGCATCCCTGCTTGTCATCTGCGTGTCGAAATACTACGCTACGTAGTATTTTGATGTGGGCAGGAAGAGCAGGTGGGACCCGGATGGCGATGCGGGCGAGGAAGTCCCGGCGGCCGATGATGCTGGGAGTCGACTGGCAGACAGCTCAGGATCACGTCGCCGACCGCGCACTCTGTTCTCTCGCGAGGGATGACGACTTCCCGGGTGCGGCGTTACCCATACGACGACGATGATGCACACCGGCACCATCGAAGCGCCGACGCCGCGACGAGTACACCCGGCGCTTGGCCCCCTGCGCAGATTGTGGCGCTCGCTGACGTCGATGAAAACAGCACTCGTGCTGCTGTTCCTGTTGGCTGCGGCCGCCATCCCGGGCGCTCTGCTGCCGCAGCGCCCACTCAACGAGCAGAAGACTGCCCAGTACATTGCCGACCGCGGCGCCCTCGGCACTTGGATGGACAGACTGCAGCTCTTCGACGTCTTCGCCAGCTCGTGGTTCACCGCGATCTACGTCCTGCTGTTCGTGTCGCTTGTGGGATGCCTCACTCCCCGGATCCTCGAGCATCTGCGAGCGGTCCGAGCCCGTCCAGTTCCCGCGCCGCGCAACCTCACCCGCCTGCCGCGGCACCTCGAGGACACCGTAGAAGGAACACCCGAAGAGGTTGCTACCCTCATCAACGCCAACCTCCGGGGCTGGCGCCGAGCCACCACCACACGACCAGCGAATGCGCACCGACCCACCGCAGCCGTAGAGATCTCCGCAGAAAAGGGTTACCTTCGCGAGTGGGGCAACCTCGTGTTCCACTTCGCCCTACTCGCCTTGCTGATATCGATCGCGGCCGACAAACTCTACGGCTACGAAGGCACCCGCAGTCTCGTCGCCGATGGCACACAAGGGTTGTGCAACACCTCGACCGCGGTTTATGACTCATTCCGTGCAGGCAGCCTCGTCGATGGCACCGATCTCTCACCATTCTGTGTCCGCGTCGAGGGCTTCGATGCCCGGTTCCTGCCGAGCGGTCAGCCCGACATGTACGAAGCCGACGTCACCTACACCGGGGACGTGCGACAGTCCGATCCCGATACGTGGAGCACTGCACGCGTCCGAGTGAACGAACCGCTGCGAGTAGCTGGCGACCGCGTCTATGTCCTCGGCAACGGCTTCGCACCGACGTTCACTGTGACGTTCCCCAACGGTGAGCAACGCACTCAGACAGTACTTTTCATTCCCGACAACTTGCAGACGATGCTGTCCTCCGGCGCGGCCCGTTTCGATACCCCAGCCGGCCTCTACCCCGACCCAGACGAACGTCGCAATCGACAGATCGCGATCGAGGGCCTATTCGCGCCCACCGCAGCATTCCAAGGAACCCTGCTCACCTCATCGTTTCCCGTGCCGAATGATCCGTATGTGGCGATCAGGATCTACCAAGGCGACACCGGACTGGATACCGGTCGCCCGCAGAATGCGTACTCCTTGAACCGAGCGCTCATCGAGCAGGGTCGGCTCCAGCAGCGGGCACAGGTCAATCTCAGCCCGGGACAGACTCACACCATCGCCGATGGCACCGTGGTGCGCTTTGATGGGTATGAACGCTTCGTGTCCATGCAGGTATCACACGGGCCGGCACAGAACTGGGTTCTGTTGTCGGCGACCGTGATGCTGGCTGGGTTACTTGTGTCTCTACTTGTCCGGCGTCGCCGAATCTGGGTGCGGCTAGTGCCCGTCGAAGTCGACGGCCAACGACGCACCGCAGTAACAATCGCGGGACTGGCCCGCACCGATCAGGCCGGGTGGGGCGAGGACTTCGACCAGCAGGCGCGGCGATGGCTGACCCAGCCAGGGCCGACAAACCGCCGACCACGGCGCGCACATCAGCCATGAACTTTCACATCCGTACAGATCTCATCTCATGAACCGCCCCCGCTGCAGGACGCGGCACCGAGCCAACTGTCGCGTCACAATCCATCCCGATCGCATTCACCCCACACGGAGCCACATCGACCATGCGCACAAACACTTCTCACAGCGCCACCACCACGCCAGCCTCTTCAGCCAGATCCCTGGTCGCCATCACGCTGCTGTACAACGTCGCGCGCCTAGCACTCGCTGCTGCGCTAACTGGACTAGTTCTGTTGGTCGCCTACCTAATTGACGTGGACGTCCCGTTTTTCGTAGCCGTCGTGCTCGCCGTGATTCTCAGTAGTCCAGTCTCGATGATCGTCCTCAAACCCCTACGAACTCGTATCAATCACCGGGCCGAAGCAATGGACTCCCGCCGAGCAACCAAGAAGGGACTCGCCAGACCGGACGCGCCATAGGTTGATATCAGACCAGCAAACATGGTCAGCAGGCCGCCTGTCCGACAGGTGCCGGAACATGCAGTGCAGTCTGCCGGATCGGTGAAACCAACGCAGTTCACCCTCAATGACCACAACCACCCGCACACCGATCCTCTCAAACGATCGGGGTAGGCGCCCATCTGTGTGGCCGTCGAACCGATCACTGCGCCCGCGGATTTGGCCCGACCTAGTCCCGCCTCGAAGCTCGCGACACCTGAGCGGGACCACTCGTCGTCACACCTCCCGCGCCGATGAGGCGGGTCATCCGACGACGTAGACTCCCCGGGTTCTCAGCCACTGTGCAGGATCGAGTTTGGGTCCATCTTGCTGCCAGACCTCGTAGTGCAGGTGTGGGCCGGTGGAGTAGCCGCGGTTTCCTACCGTTGCGATCTGCTCGCCGGCCAGGACTCGCTGTCCGACGCTCACCAGTGTCTCGTTGATGTGCCCGTACACGCCGATCGTGCCGTCGTCTTGCAGCACTCGTATCCATAGACCGAAGCCATCAGCCGGACCGGATTCGATGATCTGCCCGTCGCTGGTCGAGACCACCGGTGTGCCAATCGTGTTGGCGATGTCGAGGCCATAGTGCGTGGTACTCCATCGAGCTCCGTAACTCGAGGTCACGGTGCCGTAGGTCGGTGCCGCCGACCGCGGCCGTTGCGGCACCGGGGGTTCAGGCGGCCGCGCGCGATCTGGCTGTGTCAGTTCTCGCATAGCCGAGGTCAGCTCATCGCGTGACGATGCACGTGCCGACGTGCGGCTTCGCTGTTCGTCCACCGATCCGACGGTTACAGAGCGTGGGGCTGCTGCGGGCTGGACGTCGACGGGCACGCCAGCCTGAGTCAGGGGAGTGACCGTCAGGTCGTGTCGATCGGCGACCGCAGTGGCCGCAGTCCCGCCGGCAGCGCATAGAACCACCGCGGCCATGAGTGATCCACCCAACCCGGCCGCAGCCGCCGACCGAGTTGAGGTGCCCGAGACCTCCTCGCCCTCGAGCACCTCGAGAAAGCCTGACTGAGCTTGCTCGCTGGACTGAGGTTCAACGACCCACAACGCCCGCTCCCACGGTGCGGTAGGCGCTGCCGATGGATGCCTGCCGAGGTCGAGCGGGCGCTGTGAGCGAGGCGGCCCGAAAGCTCGATGGCCAGGCCCGGCTTGGCGGGGCAAGGCAGTACGCGAGCGCGCAGTGTGTGGACGGCCACTGCGAGGTGGGTATGACAGCGACGCCCCGGGCGCCGTCGTCGATCGAGCATGCGGCGAGTAGGAGGGCACCGGGGCGCCCGAGAAGATGGGCCGCGTGAACCCAGCCGACACCTCGGGTTGGACAGGCATTCGGTGTCGCCCGGCCGCATGCACGACGTGTGAATGCTGGGGCCCCGCGAGTCCAGGGGTGAGGCTCGCCGATGCGCCGCGCCGGAACGCAGAGATACCAGCGGAGGGCGGGCTGGGATCAGCTTTGCGATGCCGTGCCAAGAGGAGTCCTTCAGTCCAAGCGTCAGTCCGGATGAAAACAGTTCGATATCGAACGAGCCACAGACAGGTTACTACTATCCAGGTTAGTTTCTCCCCGCTGGCCCCAAAATCGATTCTTCGAGCTCTGCGCAGCTCCGACGGTGCGCTTGGTTGACCAGCGGGTACATTGTGGCCGACTACGCGTCGGCGTCAATGCGTGCGCAAGTTCTCGCCTGGGCAACTGCGTCGATAACGAAGCGTCCGGCTCGTAACGGTCACCATAGATCGAACCGACTGGTGGCTTGGCTGACAGCCCCTGTCGCCGACAGCCTGCACTCGACGATCACCCGCCAGAGAGCGCGACAGCGGTCCTGGCATGATCGGCCGCATGCGTGGACTGCTACGAGCGCTCGGGTGGGGTGCGGTCCTCGCCGCTGCTGCCGGGATTGCTGCCCACTATTCTGGCCTGGTCAGCAATCTCGTGTCCCGGGTGGCGGCGTTCACGCCGGTGCTGATCATCGTCGGCGTCGTCGGTCTGCTGCTGTTGCTCGCTGCGCGCGCCTGGCTCTCCGCGGCGGGAGCTGTGCTCGTCATCGCCGTGGGCGTGACGGCGCAGGCCCCGCTGTATCGGGGGGCGGACGAACAAGTCTCGGACTCGGACCTGACCGTGATGCAGGCCAATATCTATCTCGGGCAGGCTGATCCGGACGCGCTAGTGTCGCGGGTGCGCGACTCAGGCGTTGACGTCGTGACGGTGGTCGAGCTGACGTCTGAGGCGGTGGGAGCCCTCGAGCGCGCCGGGTTGCGGCAAGCCTTGCCGTTTGCGTTTCTTCGTCCCCGAGACGGTGGAGGTGGAGCTGGCATCTATGCGCGGGCCCCGCTGACCGACGGGCAACTCTTGCGTGGGTTCGAACTGTCGAATCTTCGTGCGCGACTGTTGCTTCCGAACCGATCGCCAATTTCGATCTATGCACTGCACCCGTTGCCGCCGTATCCCGAACCGTCGTGGCGCTGGGATGCCGAGCTCCGCGAGTTGCACTCGATCCTCTTCGCCGACACAGATCCACTGATCATCGGCGCCGATGCGAACTCGACCTACGATCACCGCTCCTTCCGGCAGCTACTGTCGGGACCGCCGGATTCGCCCCAGCTGACCGACGCCGCCGAGCATCTCGGATCGGGCGTCGTCGCGACCTATCCTGCCGGCCGGCCCTACCCGTCGCTGCTTGCGCTCGACCGGGTGCTGACACGCAATGGCCCGACACCGACATCGTTCCAGCGGATCGATCTGCCGGGCTCCGATCATCACGGGGTGCTCGCGAGCATCCGGCTCAGCGAAGGATGACGTCCCCGAGTAATCTCGAACCATCGGAACACCTCGGTTCGTGACCGACAGCCTTATGTCAACTCGATCGAGCCTGGCAAGCTATCTCCCCCAACGCTTTCCATATGCCGCCACTGGCTACTTCATGATTCAGCCGGGTGGCGCCGGTGAGGGTGGAGGTGGGTTGCGGTCGCCGGGTTGGGGAATCGGGAAGGTCATCGACAGGCTCGGTGGGTCCGGTGGTGCGAGCCGGCTTTGGGGGTTGGCGCGCACCGCGGCCTCAGCCTCGGCCAGGGGCGCGGAGGCTCTGCCGCGGGCTTGCTGTTCGGTCACCGGTTTGCGGCCGTCAACCGGGATGAGGGTGTACCACTCCTCGGACTCGAGGTAGCGGGTGGCGAACAGGTACCACTGGCCGACCTTGAGTGGTGTGTCGCCGTTGACGGAAATGTAGACACCGTCTTTGACTCCGCCTTGCTGGTTGACTACCACGCTCTCGAAGACTTCGCCCTTGATCGCTGTTTTGGTGAGCACGCTGTACTGAGTTTCGGGGAGCGGCCCGAGTGCCTTGGCGCCAGCAGCTGATTCGACACGGCCGCTGAAGACGTGTGTGGAGATCGCCATCAGATTACGCAAGTCAGAGGTGTCGGTAATCGAGTCCGCATGGGCGGTCGAGGTGGCCGTGGCCGATTCGAGGGGCGGGATGCCCTCATTGACGGTTTGTTCGCCGCACGCGGCCAAGGTGGCAGCGGCGAGGATGCCGGCGATGCCGAGTGTGAGGGCCGCCGGTCGTGGACACAACCACACCTTTGCTCAGGTGTGCGGTCATCGAATACGGTGCCGCAACGCCGAACATGATCATCGCGGCGACCACGCCGAGACCAACGAAACCCAGTGAATAGTCCGCGACATGCATCGGGCCGGCCGTGCCGGTGATGTGCAACAGCGCGAGCACCGATGCTCCGAGCATCACCCATCCGGCACTGACAGTCAGGACAAGCGCGCCGCTGATTGCCGGGAACCACCAGAAGAATCTGCGGGACGGTGACCAGCTCCGTGTGTGTACATTGACCTGCATATTCGCTCCTATTCATCGGTTTGGTATCCGGGCATCGGGGGCGATGCCCGGCATGGATGATTGTTACGCGCACGTCTGACAAGCCGGTGCTGCCGCGTCACCGCGAGCGGTGACTTGCCCTCGACGATTGTGGTCCAGCCCAGTCAGTGTTTGAGGAGGACAGCGACCTGGTTGATGATGGTGGGGTCGGTGATGGTCAGTGGGACTCCTTGGCGTGCACAGGATTCGGTTAGCCAGACACGGAATTCCTCCTCATCACGGCGGGGCACCTGCGCCGAAGCGCGGTCGTCGGTGGCGGGCGCGGTCATGGCGGTCCACCCGGCGGGACGGAGTTATCGCGGCGTGCCCAGAGTTGTTCGAGGTGTTGGTGCGCGGCGGCTAGTGTGAGTTGGTAGTCACCGTGGGTGAGATGTCCTGTGCCCGCGAATTCCCATGGATCACAATTTCTCTCACCGATAGCGTCGGTGTCGTCTTGGTGGCTGGTGCTCTCGTCTGCGTTGTCGGCCGGAGTCTGCTGCTGGCGCCAGAGGGCACGAATCTGGCGCAGGTGTCCAAGGGTGGTGGAGTAGCGGCGGGACTTTGTGGTGACGTGCCCGCGGTAGCCGAGGGTGTGCAGCCACCGGACCATCGCTGCGTATTCGTCGGGCTGCTGATCGGCGAGGTCGTGCAGGGTGCGCCAGATCTGGCGGATGTGCGGGCTCACTTGGGTCGCGATGGTCGGGTCGTCGCAGGCGGCTGGGCTGATGGGGCGTGGGCTGATCCCTGTATCGGTGACTGATTTGGTGACGTACTTGGCGAGGTATCCGGCGATCTTGCGACGCTGCCGGACCGGGATTGACGAGTCCAGCGGGCGGCTTCGACGGCGAGTGCGGCAAGTTCGCTGCTGCTGACCGGGAAATCGACTGCGTCGCATTGCCTTCTGGTGGTGTCGGGGCGGTCGAGGCGGATGACCGCGTGGTAGTGCGGAATGAGTCGAGTCTGGTTCTCGTGCACCTTCAGGAATGACAGCCGCACAGTATCTTTCGGCAACCCCAACGTCGTCAGCTGAGCGGCCAGCAGTCTCCGTAGGCGCATGGTGAAGCGTTGCCACAGGGTCGGCGCCCACCAGCTGAACAGCACATGCCCGCGGTAGTCGTAGGTGCCGGGGCGGCGGGGCTGCCCGCCGCGGGTGCGGTGCTCAGGAGGGTGCACCTGCCCAAACGAGGGTGCGGTCAACGTCAGGAACACTTGGGGGTGGGCGGTGATCGTGTCGGGGATGTTGTGGTGCCCGCCGACAATGCCGGCGTGCACCAGTTGCCAGGTGTCTGCGGCATATAGGCGCGAGCAGGAGATGCAGACAGCGGCACGGCGGTTGCCGCAGCGGATGGTGAACCGGTCAGCGGCGACCAGGCCGTGGCGGCGGTGCAAGTGAATCGGGTGCAGGCAGTAGCAGGTCGCCCGAACCCGTGCTGCCCACCGCAGGTAGTGCTGACCGCCGGCGCGGCGCAGCATTTCCCGCACGGTGGCGGCGTCCAAGTCCGCTGCCGGTGTGGGCAGCAGTACGGGTGACGATAGTGACGGCACTGTCCCGATCTCCTATTTGGCGTCGTCGGCGGCGCGGCCGTAGCGGCGGACCAGGTCGTCGATGTGACGGTCGGTGTAGTGGAAGGCACGCACCAGGATTGGTGCGGCGGCACCATCAAGGGCCAGGTAGCCGACCCCGGGCAGATCGTCCGGAATCTGATGCGCCGGCCCGCCGCGGTCAGCCGCGGCTGGACCCAGGATCATCGTGGTCTGGGTGGCCTCGGCCATCCGCAAAGCGAGGCGGGCCGGGAACAGCTGCCGCATCGGCACGATTTCTTTCGATGGGTCTTGCACGGCGGCAACCACACTCACACCGACTGCGCGACCCTGGGTGAGCAGCAGTCCGAGGTGCTTGTCGATCGCGGTTTTGGTGCTGCGGTCGGCGAACGCGGTCAGAGCCGCGAGTTCGTCGATCACGATGATGATCAACGGGTCAGATAATGTCGGGGCGTGTAGCCGGGTAACCCCGCGCAGACGCCCCGCCCGATCGGTCATCAGTGTGGCAGCGTCGGCAAGGAGCTCGGCGATCGCCTCGGGGGTGTAAGCGAATCGGGCGAACAACGGTGCACCGGCGCCGAATTCCATGCCGCCCTTGGGATCAGCCACCCACACTTGCACGTCGCCGGCGGCCGTCAGGGGTGCGGCGGCGCCGATCAGCGACCACAGGACCGATCCTTTGCCGGCGCCGGTGACCCCACCGATCAGCAGATGAGTCCCCAGGATCGACAGCCGCCACGGCGACCCGTCGCCGCGCTGCCCGAGGTGCAATGACCACCGCCGCGACCCACCACGACTGGCCGCCGGTGAGGCAGTCGGGGCCGGGGTGATGGGTTCGGCGAGCGGCTGGGCGCGTCGGACGGCCAGCGTGATGACTGCCGGACTCGGACGGATCACGGTGACGCTGTCGGCGGTGAATGCGTCTGCGAGCGCCTCGGCGGCTTTGCGGAAATCGGTGATGGTCTGACCGCGCAGCGGCCGTACCGTCAGCACATCATCAGTCGGCGTGAATTGGACGCGCACGAGTTGTGGAACGGCGATCTGATCGGCCGAGGTACGCGCGAGGCCGCAATCGACACAGATGGCGGCCCAGGACCGGTAGCGCCGCCACACCAGATGGTGGAATCTGACGCGGTCAATCGTGATCTGTCGTAACGAGGCCAGATACCACATCGCCCACGCAATAACGACCACGACCATCAGAACCGCGCCGAAGATGGTCCAGAACAGTCCGGTCTGCCAGTTCAGGACACCAAGACTAATCGCGGGCACCGAGACCACGGGGAGGCGCCAAGCCCACACCAGGATGAATCGGACCAGTCGCCACACGCCGGTCACGATCGATCCGGCGATGTCGTCGGCAGTGGTATCGGGTGTACCGCTGCTGGGTGTTGAGGGGGTGTTGTTCATGAGGTGGTTTCCTCTGGTGCGCAGGCGAAACGAGGTCTCGATGAGACGTGAGGACTGGTGTGCGGGCCCACACGTGGCCCGGCGATGGCCGGCCAGGACGGTCGTATCAGGATCGTCCTGGCCGACCTGCTACTTCTGCCGCGTTGCCGCGGTGGTGTCGGCGGGGGTGATGGACGCGGCGCGGAATGCGAGGCCCGACCTGTCTCCCTGACTCCAGGGAATCGCAACCAGGCCGGTCACCGAAACCTGCTGGGTGACAGATAGTTTTGGATCACCCACGACCGTCGCGTTCAGGATTTCGCCGCCGCTCTCGTCGAGGGCGAGCATCTGCACGACGTACTGGGCCAGCCCTGTTGCCGGGTCCAGCCGGGGCGCACCGGTATCGAAGCTCAGTTTGATTTCCGGAACCTTGGTCACCAGAAACCGGGAATCGGTCGTATCGATTTTCAAACGCATGACTGCATCTCCTGAGTGAATGTAGTTGGTATGCACCATGTTTGGTGCACAACCCACACAACAGGACGCCGTGCTGTCAGTTCCATATCAATCAGAGGTCAGTTCGGGTCAGCGGCTGTCAATTGCCGTCACCGACCAGTCAGCCAGACGTCAGCGACACGCCGCTGCGTGACCAGTAAGGGCCCACCCGCCGCTGGTCTATGACATGGACCAACTATGGTCACCGGCCGAGCGGTTACAGTGAGCGCCATCGGCTCCAGCGATCACGACAGAAAGGCCGGGCATGGCATCGGACGACCACCACGGCGGCGCGGCATCCACGCAGACTCATGCCGAGTCGTCGGGCAATTCCAGTACTTCTGTCGAACCGGATGAGATGGAGCGCCGTGCGATCGTGGACCGCATCGCCGACTAGGAGTGTCGGACAGCACCCTCAC
Organism: Gordonia sp. GONU; assembly: GCF_024733855.1. NCBI lineage: Bacteria > Bacillati > Actinomycetota > Actinomycetes > Mycobacteriales > Gordoniaceae > Gordonia > Gordonia sp. GONU. Next base: position 43,613 of record NZ_JANRHB010000010.1, on the reverse strand, counting down.
GCGGGCGCGGCGGGGCGAGAAGATCAGCGATGAATCGGCCTACCTCATCGCCACCGCTCTGGGCGTCGAGGCCGGCCACATCTGGCCGCACCTGCAGGCCTCAAGCGCGGGTAGTGCGCCGATCGAGCGGCGATCGATCGTCGATGATCCACACAAGCGCCGATATCGAGATGCTCCGCATCCTCACGCTCACCCGCACCAGTGCCGTGCATGCTAAAACTGTCGCCATCACCACCATGCAAGACCTACTCGTCACCGCACCCGCCCCGGTCCGTGAACAGCTCTCCGGTTTGAGCCCACGCCGCCTGGTGTCGACCTGCGCGAAACTCAGCCTCGCTGACAATCCTTCCACCCCAACAGAATCAGTGCTGTTGGTGCTATACCGGCTCGCGGTTCGGTACCAGCACCTGGCCGCCGAAGCCGACAGCCTGCAACATCAGATCGGCCGCCTCGCCACCCACGCCTGCCCAGCCCTGCTCACCGTGTACGGCGTCGGACCCAACAGCGCCGCCACCCTATTGGTAGCGCTCGGTGACAACCCCGGCCGCGTCACCAGCGAAGCCGCGTTCGCCAAACTCTGCGGCGTCGCGCCGATCGAAGCATCCAGCGGGAAAACCGTGCGACACCGCCTCAATCGCGGCGGGAACCGGCAAGCCAACCGGGCGCTGCACACCATCGTCACCGTCCGGCTCCGCCGCCACCAACCCACCCGCGACTACCTCGCCCGCTGCATCGCCGACGGCAAAACCAAACGCGAAGCCATCAGATGCCTGAAAAGATACGTTGCCCGCGAGGTCTACAACACCGTCCTACCAGCACAAACACGCCAACCAACCTGACATACACAAGAGCATCTGCTATCGAGACCAGGCGTTCTAGCCGGGTGTTGTGCCTGACGCCGAGACTAGTCGGGATCTTGCGTCGGCAATGCAGCCGTCTGACCGATCTGAAACTGCAAGCTGGCAGCGCAAGGCACGGGCACGGCCGTTGTGCTCCACTGAGGTCGGCACGCCAGTGGACTCAGTCAACCTCAGCCACACGTTCTCTCGGCTCGCCACGCGGGCGGCTTTGGTCACTAGCATCCGAACAAACTTCGGCATTCGGGCGCCACACTGATGCTCGCCCAGGGGGCGAGCTGTACTCGTCGACGGCCGGGGTCAGTGTTGCTGGCGACCATCCCAAGAGGTAGACAGAGCTCGTTGACACCGGATGGTGGCGAGTCGTTGGTACTGAATCGGGTCGGCGTTCTTCGTCAGTTGACGGATGCTGGCCGGATGATTCATCACCGACGGTTCCGGCACCGTGCGAAGCGCAGCTCTTAGCAGTAAGAAAGTCTCACAAGATCGCCGGGACATCCCTCGCGGTTACGTCATCATCTTGCAAGCCGGACGAGTGTGTCTGCGTGGTACCAGCTGGCGGATCCGTCGTCCATGCGAATGGGGATGGATCCGAGACGGTCGGGTTCACCGATGACGTAGCCAAACGCCGGTATCACTGCGTACGGTGCTGGCACTATGACTTTGTCGCCGTAGCGCCAGTCGTTGTGGGTCGCCGTCATGTAAATAACCTCACGATCAGTGCGGTGTCGTTCCTGCGCGCGGTGGACAGTGCGGCAGGAACGACACGCGGGCGGCTACGCGCTCGTTGACAGATACGTCGTGTGGGTCCGCATGCACGCCGCGAGACCTTCGGGACCGAGTTCGCGGCCTAAGCCGCTCGCTTTGATACCGCCGAATGGCGCAACGGGATCGAGCATGTAGTAGTTGACGCCTACCGTGCCGGATTCGATTTGTTCGGCGATCTTGATACCGTGAGACTCATCAGCGGTCCATACGGTGCCAGCCAATCCGTATGCGGAGTCGTTGGCGATCTGAACCGCCTGACCGATATCGTCGTATGGCATAAGAGCGAGTACCGGTCCGAATACTTCCTCTTGTGCAAGGGAACTTGACGGATCAACGTCTGAGAAAAGGGTGGGTTGGACATACCAGCCACGATCGAGGTGGGCTGGCCGACCGCCGCCGGCAACAATGTTCGCACCGTCTCTCTTGGCCTTTGCGATGTGTGCCTCCACTCGGTTGCGGTGCGCAGCGCTGACCAACGGTCCGACCTGTGTACTCGGATCAAGTGGATCACCGATGACGGCACCGTTGACGAGTCCGGCGAAGAGTTCGAGGGACTCGTCGAACCTCGTGCGAGGAACAAGAATTCGGCTATTCAGCACACAGGTCTGACCGTTATTCAGTAGCGTCGCCTGAAAAAGTCCCTCGATGTTCGCAGTGAGGTCAGCATCGTCGAGGATGATCGCTGCCGACTTTCCACCGAGCTCGAGCGTGACTGGGCGGAGTAGCTCGCCACAGGTCTTTGCGATTTGACGGCCGACGGCGGTCGATCCGGTGAACGTGACCTTATCGACGCCTGGGTGGGATACGAGGTATGAGCCAGTACTCGCCCGCCCAGGAACGATGTTAATGACTCCCGCCGGTATGTTCGCAGCAACGACCGCTTCGGCGAAAATGTAGGAATCCAAGACTGTTTCTGGGCTGGGCTTCACCACTACGGTGCAGCCGGCGGCCAACGCAGGCGCCACCTTCAGTGCAGTGACCAGGTTCGGATAGTTCCACGGCACGATCGCGGCGACCACTCCGACTGGGGCCTGGCGAACAATCGCGCGGCCACCGAGTAGGCCTGGACGTGTCTGCTCCAGTTCCGTAGTCCGAATGAGGTTCGCATAATACCGGTATACGGTCGCGGGAAGCCCGGACTCGAGCATTCCGGCGATGGCAATCGGCATCCCGTTTTGGGACGAGACCAATTCGGTGAGCTGCGGCGCACGCGCCTCCAACTCATCAGCAAACCGCTCGATCGCTGCTGCGCGCTCGTCGGGACTCCACGCCGACCAGCCGCGAGGATCGTCGAATGCACGTCGTGCCGCGGCAACCGCGGCGTCGACATCGTCCGCATCTGCTGCTGGTGCGCTTCCTATGACTTCTTCGGTGGCCGCGGACAATACCTCGATCCGCTCTGGCGCGTGGGCTGGTGACAATGTACCGCCGATGAACAGCGTGTTCTGGTCGATCATGTGTTCCTCCGTGCGTGCTTGCATCTCAGTGGCTGTGCGTGATGATCCCGCGAATGTTCTTGCCATCGAACATGTCTTGATATCCCTGATTGATATCGCTGAGTTGGTACTCGGCGGTGACAGTCTCGTCAAGCTTCAGCTGGCCGTCTCGGTACAGTCTGAGCAGCCGGTGAATATCTGCTCTCGGGTTGGCTTCGCCGAAGAGGCTTCCAGCCAAACGCTTTTGAAAGAGCGTGAACATCATCAACGGGATGGTTGCAGTGTTCTCAGTTGCCGGGGCAACACCAGTAACAACCCCGACGCCGCCTTTTCGCACCAACTCCAGCGTCTGTCCGATCATTTCGCCGGCGACAACCCCCACTGTGAGAATCGCTGAGTCGGCCATCACACCGCGGGTGAGGTCTGCAACAAGCGCAGTGGCCTCCTCGAAGCTCGTGCAGAAATGTGTTGCCCCGAGCGGTATTAACTGCTGCTTCTTTGATTCGACGATATCCACCGCGACGATATTTTCGGCGCCCGCTATTCGGGCACCTTGGATCGCGCTGGCGCCGATGCCGCCGCAGCCGATGACGACAACTGTGTCGCCCGGTTGGACCTTTGCGGTGTTGACCGCTGCCCCCCAACCTGTCGTCACTCCGCAACCGAGCAGACACGCTCGATCAAGCTGAACGTCGTCGTCGACCTTCACCACGGATTCTTGGTGGACCGTCCCATACTCAGCGAAGGTTCCCAGCAACGATAGGGCGCCGAGGTCCTTTCCACGGGCGCGGCGGCGGTAGCTGCCGTCGAGCATGGTGCCGGCGAGGATGAACGCGCCCATGTCGCAAAGATTCTGTTGCCCAGTCGAGCACCACCGGCAATGCCCGCATGCTGGCAGAAACGAGCAGACGACCTTGTCGCCGGGCTGCAGGTTCTTGATTCCCGGACCGACTTCTTCAACGACTCCTGCACCCTCGTGACCACCGACGGTGGGTACCGCGATCGGCATATCACCAGTGCGGGCGTGATCATCGGAGTGGCATAGCCCGCTCGCTTCGTAGCGGATGAGCACCTCACCTTCCTGGGGTCCGTCGAGCTCGACATCCTCGACGCTCCAGTCCTCACCGGGACCCCAGAGAACCGCTGCTTGCATTTTCATCACTTACTCCAATCGTTTAAGAAATCGGGTGTTAGCCAACCAGGGATAGTGTGCTGCGTCGCACTCATGCAGAGCGTGGATCGCAACGCCACGGGGTTGAACCAGAGCGCCACCATCGGCGGATAATTCACTGGCTGAGTTCGGCGTCTAGCTGTTCACCGGTTGTTGACGGCTTGTGTTGCGGCCCAGGCGCGCTCGTGACTACGCGCCGAGAAGTCGTCCAGCTCGGCACGGGTCAGGCCGAATCGGGCGTTCATCAGCTCCGACGACGCGCCCTGCGCCATCAGCTCGCCGCGCTCCGAATCGACGTTATAGCGGACCAGCTCGCGCGGGCTGTACTGCGGGCCGAGGGGCGCGCCCGGCCTCATCGCCGGTGGCATCGGCACCCGGGACATCGACTCGACGCCGCAGGCGATCACGAGATCGGCGCAGTCGGCCACGATCGCCTGCGCCGCGAAACTGACGGCCTGTTGTCCGGAGCCGCACTGCCGGTCCACCGTCACCGCGGGCACGGACTCGGGCAGTCCCGCGGCCAGGACCGCGTGCCGGCCGAGATTGCCGCCCTGCTCCTCGTTCTGCAGTACGCAACCGGCGATCACGTCATCGATCAGCGATGCGTCCACGCCGGTCCGATCGACCAGCGTGCGCAGTGTCTGGCCGAGCAGATCGACTGGATGCCAGTTGCGCAGCGCGCCGCCTCGCCGTCCGACCGGGGTGCGGACCGCTCCCACGATCACTGCTTCTCGAGCTGCCATGAAATCCTCCTGCTACGGTATCGATCATCGTACTATACGAATGTCCTAGAATATGAGCAAATGTACTGAAATGCGGAAATCTGTATGATGTCCATTCGAGTGGAGGTGACATGTCCAGCGGGGAGCCGATCGACAGCGATCTGACGACCAAGGCGCGCATTCGTAACGCTGCGCTGGAACTCTTTGCCGCCGAAGGGGTTTCGGCGGTATCCATGCGAGCGGTGGCGGCGCGCGCGGGTGTCGCGGTCGGACTGGTGCAGCATCATTTCAAGACCAAGGACGGCTTGCGATCGGCGGTCGAGCAGTACATCGTCGACCGCCACGCCGCGGCGATCGCGTCCGTGCCGGGCGACGGTGCTCCTGCCGAAGTGGCGGCCGCACGTGATGGGGCGGTGCGGCGCATGCTCGACGAGCACCCGGCGCTCATCGGCTACATGCGTCGCGCGCTACTCGACCCGAGCGGCGACGGCCGGTTGCTGGAACGGCTCACCGACCTATCGCGGAACCAGGTCATCGAACTGCGCACGGCAGGTGCCGCATCGACCAGCCGACCAGTCGCCGATCAGGTGGTCGGGCTGATGGTGCGGCAGCTGGGACATCTGTTCCTGCAGCCGATGATCGATGCGATGTGGGCTCAGCTCGATACCGAAAAGACGTGCAAGCCGCAACTGATCGTCCGCGCCAGCGCCAATGTCGGAGCCCCAGAAGGACTTCGCACAGCGGAGCCTTCATAGCCTAATCGGTGATAGAAGGTTGCGCTAACACGTGACTACACCTGTTGGACATCTACCGTCCAAGAGTCTGCACCGATGTCGGACAGGTCCATTTCACACCAATGGCAATATCGACCCGCGCCGGTACTGCAGGCGAAACCTGCACAATACAGTTGCCGCAGTTGGTCTTTGCGGTGGCGCTACGTCTTGGCTCAATCGGTGACTGCGACATTCCTGATTGGAGTGCTGTATGCCAGGCAGAGATCGACTACCGTTGCCGCCTGAGGTTCGGGAGCGGGTTTTCGTGAGTTGCAGCACCGCGGTCGAGTATCGGTAGCGGGTGTGCCCCAGACCCTTGCGCTGATCTGGACGCGTGTGTTCGGCATCGTCCCGGCGATTACCGGTGGCCGCCGAACGCCGCCACTGGTCAAGGCCCGATTCTTCGACGAGATCGATGCCGGCGTCAGCCCCGACCGAGACCGGCCTAGTCGCAGGGGTGTTCGGCGGCCACCGAGTGTCAGTGGGCCGCACGCGGCTGGCCGAAGCGGTCAGGGACGCTCAAGTGGTGCCACCACATTCGATTACCCCATCGCCCGCCGGGGTTCCTCGCGCGGACGCGTTGACCTGGCTCGAGCGCGTCCGGATCGAGAAACTGACCGACGCCGGCTACCGGCAGGCCCGGATACTGGGCCGTTCGCCAGCGACGATCAGCCGGGAGATGCGGCGCCGGGAAACCATCGTCAGGCCGCGACCGACGGGCCAGGGCGGCGCTGAGGCTGCGCGGCGGCGGGATTGCTGTCATCGCTTTGCGGAGGTAGTAAACAGGCGGGCGAGACTAGCTGGCCGGACTTCGCTCGAGGCCGCGGCCCCAGCGAGAGCGCATTCACCAACCAAGAGTTGGCGGCGTTGATGGAAACGCCCGGGGTGAGTGTCGTCGTCGATCCGGAGACTCTTGCCGATATGAAGGCTGCTGCGGACTCGACGATCCAGACCAAGGTCGACCTACTGCAGCAGTGCACACGACCTACACATGACGATGGACGGCGAGTCCGGCTGCACTACAACGCGACGCCGGTACAGATCTGCGGCGACGGCCAGGTCGACTCAATCACCTTCCATGCGCCAGACGGCCAGGAAACAATCACCGCTGCAGGCCTCGTGATTCCGTCAATCGGCTACGCCGCAACATCGATCGCAGGACTGCCATTCGACGCGGCCACCAACACCGTGCCAAACGATGGCGGACGGGTGCTGCAAGACGACGACACCGTGATGGATGGCATCTACGTGACCGGTTGGATACGACGAGGGTCGACCGGCGGGATAGGCATGAACAAACTCGACGCGCGGGAGGTAGCAAGGGCGGTGATCGACGACTTCCAGGCCAGGCCAATTCACACACCGCGCGAGGGTTACCGCGAGGACCTCGTCTCGCTGCTCGACGGCCGCGGAACACAACCAATCGGGCTGGACGGCTGGCAACGGATCAACAACGCCGAACTGGACGCCGGACACGCTCTCGGCAGGGCACGCCTGAAACTGATCGCCCGCGCCGAGATGCACAGGATCGCTTCCGCAGAGTAGGCCACCGTAACCAAGAACTGAAAGATTGCCCACCAGATCACGGCAACACGCTGTCCGGCTGCTTGATACTTAGTCACCACGAGTCCCTGATGTCCGCTCCCGATGGGCACGATGCCGCGTGCTCCGTCGACGTAGGCGTAGTCGACGCGGTCGATCAGGGAGCCCCGCCAGGACATGTCGGCGATGTCTATCTGGACTGACGAGTCGGAAAGACTTCAGATCACTCAAATCGGCGTTCCGACGCGGAATCCCGAAGCTCGAATCCCCATTCCGTATGGGATCGTGTGGTGGACGTCAGGCTTGTACACCGTCACCGCGTGATGGCTGTCTTCCTCAAGTCGCCATGCGTCGACGGGGTCGGTTGAACTCTGAAACCTACTCCGATACGTCGGTCTATCTTCGATGTTGTTCAGTTTCCTCACGCATTCGTGACTAGTGGAGATGCCGGTGGAAGGCCTGACCGCATTCCTTCATCGACGAGACCATGAAATAGACAGCTGCACGGCAGTGTTCGATGATTACGTAAGAGGTGCCGGACATGGCCGAGAGGTGTTGTTAGCGACTTGCGAGATTCCAACTGGATCTCACATCTCTGTCCTCCACCACTTCGGTACCGCTCGCATTTGGAGTAACAGTATTGGGGCCTCCCTGGGCTTGGGCGCTTGGCCACACCGAAGGGCCCTGGTGCCTACGGTGAGGACGGGGTATTCGACGGATTCGAAACATGCGCACGAGGATGTTTCACGAAAGTGCATCTAGCGTGACAACATTCAGCATGGGCGAACGCAGGCTGGAGTTTCCGACGAATCCGGAACCGATGCTATGACGGATCAAGGGGTGGGTGTGGTGGGTGTGGGGGCGCGTTGGTGGAGTCTTGACATTCATGCGCACTCCCCGGCGTCATTTGATTACGGCGGTATCGCCGACGTGAGGAGCAGCGCTCCGAAGCCAACCTTCAAGGAGTGGATTCAAGCCTATATCGACGCCGGCGTGGATGGCATCGTCGTCACCGATCACAACACTCATGAAGGTATCGAGCAAGCGCGTGATGCGCTGGCCGATCTTAAGGCCGAGAATCCAGGACTCAGGCCGTTCGTCATCTTCCCGGGTGTCGAGGTGACGGTGACTAATGGGACTCACGTTCTCGCGATCTTCGATCCCCAGAGCCCAGCCGAGGTTGTCAACCAGACGCTGACGTTGTGCCAGTACAAGGGCACCCGGGGAGGCAGTGACCAAACGGCCGATGTGACGGTTGCAACTGCGGCGAAGATCGTCAACGAGCTAGGTGGACTGTTCGTACCTGCTCATGCAGACAAGAAGCAGGGTGTTTTCGGGATCGATCCACGCGACTTGGCCGTCCTGCGTGAAAGTCCTCACATTCACGCCGTTGAGGTGATCGATGATAGTGCGCTGAGCACTGCCGACGCCTCAGGCTGGGTGCCGCTCCTAGGTTCCGACGCACACCATCTCACCACTGGGTCTCACTCAGACCCGGACTCTGCTAAGGCACCCGGCACGCACCTCACCCTCGTCAAGGCAGAACGCCTCGACCTTGAGGGTCTGCGCTTGGCGCTTACAGATCCGCTCGAGTCGATCCGGCGGTGCCGCAAGGACTACGACGATCCGAACGACGTTGACCACGGCTATATCCGTTCGCTCGAGGTGAGCCACGGAGGAGCCACCGAAACGTACCAGTTCGGCCCGTGGATGAATTGCCTCATCGGCGGCCGCGGTGTGGGCAAGTCAACTGTCATCGAGCTCCTCCGGCTCGCGCTCGGCCGGACAAGCGAATTGCCAAAAGGCATTGCCGGTGATCTAGTTAGATTTGATCCCGTCGTCGAGTCGGATCATCGGTGGTGGACCAGCGAGACTCGAATCACCGTCGAGTACGTCAGAGACGGACGCTCATTGAAGGTGACGTGGGCCGGGTCTGATCCAACGCAATCGAAGATCGAGCTTTGGGACGGATCCCAATGGCAGCCACAGGCTGGGCGTGTGTCCGACCGGGTGCCGGTTCGCGTGTTCAGTCAAAAGCAGATCTATGAGCTGGCATCAGAGCCGCAGAGCTTCCTGACCATCCTCGATGATATGCCGCAGATTCGGCGACCAGAGTGGGACGAGGAGTATGAATCGCTCCAGCTGAAGTTTAAGGCTGAGCGAAACAAGCTGCGGCAGTTGCTCGCCGAGTTGGAGAAGGCCGACCGCATTCGAGGCGAGCTGGAAGAGGTGCGGGGTCGTCTGCGCCATCTCGAGCAGCTCAAGGCAAGTGATGAATACCAGGAACTCGAGGCGCTTGAGAGCAGACTCCGGCTATCCGCGTCAGCGGAGGAACTGGCGACCGAGATTGAACTCGGAGCGAACAAACAGTCGACAGCGTTGCGCGGACTTACGTCCGGGCTCCTGAACGTCGAGGAACACTCCGATCGCGCCGCGTCGTTCATTCGTGCAGCGCAGCTCCTGGAAAAGGCGTCAGAAGTGTTGAGGTCCGCGAGGTCAGAGTGGGAGGTACGACCTACTCGTCAGCAGTGGGAAGCACGAGTTACTGAGCTCAATGCGTGGCTGAGTGACCAGGGTGGGTCGTCGCATGCAACTCCAGAGCAGACGACTTCCTGTCACTCGGGTGGTTGTTCTACAACCTTTGGAAGCACGAAGGGTTCACGTGTATTGAGCCTGAATTCTTCGCTCGATACGCCGCTCCACCAGCGGCCGTCGACTTCCTGATGGACCATTGCACGGTGTCGCTCGCAGACCTGCGCGCACAGCTGGCGCAGGAACGATCCGAGAATGCGTCGCTGTGGACTCGGTACAAGCTGCAACAGACCCCGTTTGTGCGTATCGACGACGGCACACTGCTGCCTATCAGATTTCAGTACGTGATCCAGCGCATCTTCGGAGACCATCTCTACCTCGAGACCGAACACATGTTGCGTGCGACCGACTCGAAGAAGGCCGACCACTACGCGGAGGCAATGCGGAACATCTTCGAGGAACGCGTTGGCGAGGTCCTCCAACGCATCTGTACCTACGACGAATCGGGGGAGACAGTCCTTGTTGACGAAGCCGAGATGAAGCGAGTCTGGCGAACGAAAAAGTCGACGCTGCCGAAGATCTGCGACTTCGCACTCTTCCGTGGGCACGGTTGCATTCTGATCGACGCCAACATGCGTAACTTGCCCCAACCGTTCGCGGAAGGTGAGGCGACGATCGAATCGCTGCAACTCGAGATCGAGCAGCGGTTCACGACAACCAAGTTCCGACAGCTACTCAGCACCGTCGAACTCTTCATGAACCGAGGCTGGAACAGGCTGCGTACGGCGGTCACTGGCCGCACCAGATTCGTCCCGATCGTGGTTGTTCCCGACGCGGGAATCCCGGGCGACATCGCGGTCGAGAACGCTGTGTACACCAGAGCATTCGGCCTGGTAGTCAAGTACAACGAGAATCCCAACATCACCAAAGTCCACGTGCCAGCAATTCTCACCTGGCGTGACCTACTCAGACTCGATGGACTAGCCGAACGCGGCGTCGACATCTTTGTCCTGCTCAAACGCTGGCGCGACATTGACGCTCTGGGTCGGTTCGGGCGTGAGCAACTACCTGTGCCGTTGAGTGAGTTCCTAGATCGTCGATACCCGGACTCACCGATGAGTCAGCGTGAGCACCGGCGAGGATGGGACCTGTTTGAGCACCTTCGTTCCCACGTAGAGCAACACGCGATCGCGGCTGCTCCCGCGGCCCTTCGCCAGACGGTGGCAGCAGAGTTCGCGCACCAACGACGCCAGCTGCCGACATTCGACAACCGACACGAGTTCACCGAGCGCGATGGCCGCGCCATGAGGATCACCAACAGTTCATCGGATTGCGATTGAGGAAACGATAACGGCCACAACAGATCCGCTGTTGGCTTGCGGTGTGGCGGCTACGGTAGCCACTCAAGAAGCGGTAAATATACTGCCTCACAATCACTTTCACTCGTCCTAGTTCGCGCCGATAATGTACGTTATGACAAGTAGCGGGTGCTGAGTTGTAAGTTCTGCGAACTCGACACCTCCCGGACATTCTCTCGCCCGCCCTGTCCGGCACCCCGACTGACCGGCACGTCGTCACGTGACGGACCGCTTCCCGGGGCCGCCTCTGAGTGCAGTGGCCCAACCTCCGCGGACTGACTGGCAATGCCGCTACCTGCGACCTCTTGTGTTGATTCGCGCAAAGTGCGATACTTTCGCATATATCGCGAACCATGTTTGGGTGGTGCGAGATGGCAGATCAGGATCCTCCGCCGGGGTCGGCGCGGCTGCAATTGGCCGACGGCATCGCTGTCCTGCGGCCGGAAGCCGCGGTGTTCGAGGCGATGGTCACCGGGTGGTCGCACCAGCAGATGGCCCGGAACCTGTCCGTTGGCACGATCGCGGCCCAGGTCGCCACGATCCGGCGGTTCCAGGACTTCTGCGGTGTCGCCGGCCCCTGGCACTGGACGCCCCGATGGTCGATGACTGGTTCACCGAACTGCGCGGGGTCCACGGCCTGGCCCTGGGCACGGTGCTGAGCTACCAGGGTGCACTGCGGCATTTCATGGACTACCTGCTCGATCCGGCCTACGAGTGGACCCAGCAATGCCAGGACCGATTCGACACGCATCCGATACAGATCATCACCGAGGCCAACTCGGCCCGCCACACCTACGAGGGCCCCGACAATCCACTCAAACGGGCCTACACCACCGATGAACTGCAGGACCTTTGCGATTTCGCGGACGATCAGGTCAACCACCGTTTCGAGGCTGGCTCGAAGGGCGCGATGGTGGCCCTGCGGACCGCGACGATCATCAAGGTCGCCTACGCGTGGGGCCTGCGTCGCAACGAAGTCCGCATGCTGGATCTGACAGACTTCGGACCGAACCCTCGAGCACCACAGTTCGGCCAGTTCGGGTTCTGCTACGTCCGCCACGGCAAACCCGGCAAGGGATCTGCGGCCAAGCGGCGTGGCGTCCTGACGGTCCCGGAGACCGCCTGGGCGATCGACTGCCTCAAACGATGGATCGACCAGGGCCGCACCACCTTTGACCACCCGGTCGGGACCGCATTGTTCCCGACCGAGCGATCCGAGCGCATCTCGAACGGCGCGTTGTCCCATAGCTTCGCCGACCTCTGCGACACCGCCGGCCTGACCGATCCCGGACTGGATTTTCACTCCCTGCGCCGCAGCTACGTCACGCTGCTGGTCGAGTCCGGATACGACACCCGCTTCATCCAGGAACAAGTCGGACACAAGTACGCCTCAACCACCTCGCTCTACACCTTCGTCTCCCCCGACTACCGCAGCCGTGTCGTGGCCGCCGCACTTCGCGCCGCGGCCAAACGCCTGCCCGAAAGGACCGACCAGCAATGAAACACCGGATCGCCTACCAGTGGCGACTACGCCAGGTCATGACCGACCGAGATATGCACACCCTGTCCGACCTGATCACGCCATTGCACGACGTGGGAATCGAACTCTCCGCCTCCCAGCTCTACCGCCTCCTGGGACGCACCCCTGAGCGACTGCCCCTGGCCCTACTCGGAGCGCTGTGCCACGTCCTGGACTGCACCGTCGAAGACCTCTGCGTCTTCCACGTCGACACCTCCCCCTCCAGACGCACCGCCACAGCCACCGACGCCTCCCCCGCAACCGACGTGCCACTGCGACCGAAGCGGGCACACATCCACCGACCCGGACCGACGGCGTAGACCCCCAGGCAGGCGGCGGACACATGGCTGACACATCGAAGTACCACTGCACACGGTGCAACGACGAGCAGCAGCATCGCGGAGTGCGCTGGCCCGAGGGCTTCGTCTGCCGCCGCTGCTACCAACAGGCCACCCGCCGACGCGGCACCTGCCCCCGCTGCCAACGCCCGGATCGACTGCTGCCTGGCCTCGCCAACGACCAGCCCATCTGCACTGACTGTGCCGGAATCGACGACCCCCGACTGACCTGCACCCGCTGCGGAGACCAGGACGAACCCCACCGCCGAGGACTGTGCGCACGATGCTGCCTCACCGACGACCTGACCGCTGAAGTGCCCCGGGTTTGATGGAGACATCGATTACCCGGGGCACTTCAATGGGATCTGCCCAGAAGTTGGCCATCTCGGGTTTTCGGGTTGTCAGGACAAGGGCTTCACTCCCTGGCCTGCGAGTGCTTCGGAGAGGCGGACGGAGTCGCCGCTGGTCTGGCAGACGTGGGCGCGGTGCAGTAGCCGATCCACTGTCGCGGTGGCGATGGTCTTGGGCATGAGTTCGTCGAAACCGGCCGGGTGCAGGTTCGAGCTGATCGCGATGGCACGTTTCTCGTAGGCGGCGTCCACCAGGCGGTAAAGCCCATTCGCTAGGCACCCGGACCGAACTTCTCGACGCGGTGCGCACGATCCGTTCCCGGGGGTTCGCGTCGAGCAAGGAGGAGAGCGAGGAGGATGTCGCCTCCCTCGCCGTCGCACTGGCCTCGACCCGCTCTCCGCGGTTGGCTGTCAAGGCCTCGCTGCCGCTCAGTCGCATGAGCTCGGCGACCGAGCAGGACATCCTCACTCGGCTGGTAGCTGCGGCGGAGGAGATCGACCATCTCCTGCTCTGATCGGCGTGGTCAGGCCGAAGTCGGCTGGGCCTCAGGCTGGACTGGGCTGCCCGCCGTCCCGGTCCAGCCGGTTGCCGGTCCCCTGGACGTGGCGCACGAAGGACCGTACCGCCGGGGCGATGCCTCCTTCGCGTGACCAGTAGATCCACAGCGGGGCGCTCATCGGGGTGTGCTCGTCGACCAGCACTGGCCATCTGGCCGAGTCGTCGGCACTGAGGTTGTCGTCGGCGATGACGGCCACGCCCAGCCCTGCCCGGGCGAGCGCAACGATGGTGGTGGCGTTGACGCTCTCCGACGTGATGTCGAGCCCGAAGCCCCCTGCCCGCAGCGCCGGCTCCAGCAGGCGCCGGGTGAGGCTATCGGCGTGCCCGGTGAGCACCGGCTGGCCACGCAATTCAGCGACCAAGACGTGGCTCCGGCCCCGCCACGGGTGGTCGTCGGAGGTCACCACCGCCAGCCGCACGTCGCCGAGCTGGTGGCCCGCAAGACGCTGGTCGGCCTGCCCGAGGCCCGTCACGAGATCGACGTCCCCGTTAAGCACCTGTTCGATCGCGGGCAGGCCCGAGTACTCGTGGACGGCGACGTGGATAGCGGGATGCGCCGACCGGAAGGTGCCGATCAGGGGCGCGAGGAACCGTGACACGTGCGGATATGCGCAGGCCACCGTGACGACGCCCGCTCGACCGCGAGCGAGTTCGTGGGCAAACTGGGAGACCGACTCCGCTCGATTCAGCAGGTAATGGGCGCGGGGCAGCAATTGATTCCCGGCACCGGTGAGCTGTACTCCGCGGCCGGACCTCTCGAAGAGGGCGATGCCCAGCTCCGCCTCCAGCGCCTTGATCGAACGCCACAGCGAGGGCTGCGGCACATCGAGGGTGGCGGCGGCGCGGAGGAACGACCCCTCGCGGGCCACCGCAACGAGATACCTGAGTTGACGCAGCTCCACGCACGGCTCCTAGTTTCACCAGTGAATAGCTCGATACCAAAATAGCCCATAGACAGCCTGTGATGAAGGTCATACTCTTTTATGTGTACTGCAATGCAGAAAGCCGTCCTAACTTGAGGAGAATTGGATGTCGGAGTCTGGTGGAGAAACCGTGGCCACTGCGCGGCAGCGTCAGCTGGTCGAGCGGGCACTCGGTGAGTGGCAGGGCGAGGCGGCGGGTCGAGTCATCGTTGTCACCGGTGGAGCCCGCGGCATCGGCCGTTCCCTCTGCGAGGGACTGTTGCGCGCCGGCGCCAAGGTCGTTGCAGCGGACCTGACGTGGGACGACGCTGACGACTTCCGCAAGCAGCTGGAGTCGGACGGCAGCGGCATGGCCGTCGACATGGACATCACCGACGACGACGCCCTCGACGCCGCCCGAGACGCTGTAATCGACAGGTTCGGGACCGTCGACGTCCTAGTGAACAACGCGTCTCTGGTCTCCGAAACCCTCTTCCCGCCCACAGGCCACCGGAACACCCTTGACACGACCGACCGCGACTGGGAGGTGATGTTCGGCGTCAACGTGTTCGGCACGCTGAAGGCCATCCGCCGGTTCATCGAGCCGATGCGGGCCCAGCAGCGGGGCAGCATCGTCAACGTCGTCAGCAGTGGCGTCCTGGCCGTCGCCGCCGGCGGCGGCTACCACGGGCTGCGCCCGTGGACGGTCGAGATGCCTTACCAGGCCACCAAGGCCGCCGTGATGGCGCTGACCTTCTACCTCGCCGAGGAAGTGCGCGGCGACGGGGTCGCGGTTAACGCGATCATGCCGGGGCACACCCGAGCGTCGTGGTTCGACGCCACCGCCCGGGCCTTCAACGAGCAGGGCATTGCCTACTTCATGCGCCCGGCGATTCCCGAGCACCTGCTGCCGATCTCGCTCTTCCTCGCCGCCCAGGACAGCGCGGGGACGTCCGGGCGCCTCTACTACGTGCCGGAGTGGAACTACGACCACGGCTACGGGGACTACGCCGCCTGGCAGGACCATGAGCTGCCTCCGGACATGGAGGAGATCTACAGCCGGCTGGAAGCCGCGACCCCGTCATACGAGCGGGCCGGCGTGGCCCACCTCCCCTTCGACGCGCAGGGTGCCCTGTACGCCGCGGGCATGGCAAACCTCGGGGCCCAGAACAGTTGGACCAGCAATGACAGCGCTCAGTGATACCGCAGACGCCCAGACGATCCGCCTACAGGTGGGCCGTTCGGGTCCGCCCTCCCATCTCACCTCACGCAACCCGTCAGACCCCGAGAGGACCCGATCATGACCAGCATTAGCGAACGCCCCGTTGACGTGGCCGCCGCAAGACTGCACGACCTGGTGAAGCCCGACGAGGGTGCCGTCAGCAGAACAGTCTTCGTCGACGAGGCAACCTACCGCAAGGAATTGGACCGGGTATTCACCAAGACGTGGTTGTTCATCGGCCACGAGTCCCAGTTGAGTGAGCCGGGCGACTACCTGACGAACTTCATGGGCGAGGACCCTGTGATCGCCACTCGCGGTGCGGACGGAGTGATCCGGGTGATGCTCAACTCCTGCGCCCACCGGGGCATGGCCGTGTGTAGCACCGACGCCGGGTCCTCGAAGTTCTTCCGCTGCCCCTACCACGGCTGGACCTACAGCAACAACGGCGATCTGATCGGTGCACCGCGCGCAGATACCGTCTACCATGGCGAGCTGGACAAGCCGCGCCTAGGTCTGAAGGCCGTTCCGCGGGTGGAGAACTACAAGGGCTTCATCTTCGCCAATTGGGACGAGGACGCCATCCCGCTGGTAGACTACCTCGGCGCTGACCAGCTCTGGTATCTGGACCTGGCCTTCGAGGCGCCGCTCGGCGGGCTCGAGGTGATCGGCCCCACGATGAAGTTCCGGATCAAGGCCAACTGGAAGCTGGCGGCGGAGAACTTCGCCGGCGACGACTACCACGTGCTCTACACACATGGGTCGGCCTTCCAGATCGGCTTCCTCCCCGATTACGACACGCTCGGCGACTACATCGCATACTTCGACCACGGCCACGGGATGGGCGACATCAGCAAGCCCGGCCGGGCCTATCAGAACGACGTCGGGATGGCTCAGCTCCTCGGGCCGGAGGCGATCGAGTACGTCAACGCCGTGCACGAGCGGCTCAAGGCCCGGGTCTCCCCGCTGCAGGCGGAGATGCACGGGCTCGGTCAGGGCAATATCTTCCCGAACCTGTCATGGATCAAGTTCGGCGTCTTCCACGTCTTCGGGCTCTTCCAATGGCACCCGAGGGGACCGGGTGAGATCGAGGTCTGGCAGACGGCGCTCTTCGACCGCGACGCGCCGCAGTCGGTCAAGGACTTCGCCCGCACCCAGATGTCCCAGGAGAACGCCGCGGCCGGGATCTTTGGCCAGGACGATGGCGAGAACTTCGAGCAAATCACCGAGTCCGCCCGAGGGGTGGTCTCCCAGACCCGGGATTTCAACTACGCGATGGGCCTGGGGCACGAGGGCGAGATCCACGAGGAGGGATACCCCGGCCATTTGGGGCCCCACTATTCGGAGCAGAACCACCGCAACTTCTATCGCTACTGGCTCGAACTCATGACCACCCCGGGAGAGCAGAAATGACCAATTCCCTCACCGATCTGCGCCGCGACGTCGAGGACTTCCTCTACAGCGAGGCCAAGATGCTCGACGAGCAACGCTACGACGAGTGGCTCGACCTGTTCACTGAGGATGTCCATTACTGGATGCCGATCACGGAGACCCGTGAGGTGCGGCAGCACCGGGACCACGTCCCCGGCGAGTGGTCGCTCATGGAGGAGGACGCCCGTTTCCTCGCCAAGCGGATGGAGCGCTTGGCCGGTGGCCTTGCCCACGCGGAGCAGCCGCGGTCGCGGACGCGCCGGTTCATCAGCAACGTCCTGGTCACCCCCGGGCCGGACGGCGACCTGGTAGCGGAGTGCAACTTCATCATCTTCCAGTCCCGGCGAGCCAACTCCGAGCAGTTCTTCGTCGGCTCCCGTCGCGACCGGATCGTGACCTCCGGTGAGAGCTGGAAGATCGCCGAACGGACCGTGCTCCTCGACCACCGGGTGTTGCCCCGTGCCATCTCCATCTTCTTCTGAGGCCCAGGCGGCTGACCTCGACGGCAGTCGGGACGTCGGGGCTGATGGCGCACCAGAGCCGAGTTCTTGGCTGCGCATCGGCTCTGCCGACGGCGAGCTCGTAGTCCGCAACGAGTTCGCCCGGGTGCGGGTACGCGCCGACCGAGACGGCAACGACCTTCGCCTGGCCATCCGTAGCCTGCGCACCGGCCGCGAGGTCTTCCTTGACGCGCTGCAGCTGGAGAGCCTCACCTGGCTCGACGAGAGGGCCTACACGACATTGCTCTCCGAGCCGTTCGGACCGGAGTGACCGACCATCCCGCACCGGCCGCACGGCCGAACAGAGAGGAGCTTCAACGTGACGAGCACTGAAGGGGGAATGGCCCAGCCCCAGGGGAACTCGTTCTGGGTGGACCTGCTGGGAACCGAGGTCCGGTACCGCCAGGCGAGCTCTTACCGCACCCGCAGCATCGAGGCAGGCGCCGGTGAGCCGGTAGTCCTGCTGCACGGCGTGAGCGGGCACGCCGAGACCTGGGTGCGCAACGTCGCCGTCCTCGGCCGGGACTTCCGCGTGCATGCCATTGACATGCTGGGTCATGGCTTCACCGACAAGCCGCAGATCGAGTACTCGATCCGCGCGCTCGCCGAGCACGTGCTCGGCTTCCTCGACGAGATCGGCGCCTCGCGAGCCCACCTGGTCGGGCAGTCTCTCGGTGGCTGGGTCGCGGCGTTTCTCGCCGTCCACCACCCCGAGCGGGTCGCCTCGCTCGTCAGCGTCACCGGGGCGGGGCTGCAGGTGGACGCCGACGGTGCCACGCTGACCGAGAACGTCGGCCGGCAGGTCGCGGAGGCTACCACCAAGGCTCTGGACACCCCGACCCGGGAGAAGGTCCGGACTCGGCTGGAATGGCTGGTCCATGACCCGTCCGTGGTCACCGACGAACTGGTGGAGACCCGGTACCGGATCTACGCCAGCCCGGACTTCGCCGCCACCGCCGGTGACATGGTCGCCGCATTCACCTCCCGGCCCCGGCCGGAGGAACTGCTGACCGCCGAGCGGCTCGCGACGATCAACTGCCCGACGCTCGTGCTGTGGACCCGGCAGAACCCGACCATGCCGTGGACGGTGGGGGAGGCGGCCAGCCGGATCATTCCCGATGCAACGTTCCGTCTGATGGAGGACGCCGGTCACTGGCCGCAGTTCGAGAAGCCGGCGGAATTCCACGCTGTCGTCGGCGGTTTCGTGCGTTCGGTCACCGCGGGGCGCCGAGGTGGGCGCACCGACGGCGACGGCGACGGCGGCCCCACGGATCCGGCCACCAACCGGCAACGGGCGGCCCGCTGATGGGCAGGCTGGTAGGTGCGTACGCGACGTCCCACACGGCGATGATGATCCGAAAGCTCCAACCGGACAACGACGTGCACGCCGCAGTCCATCAGGCCTTCGCTCAGGTGCGTGCGGAAATTGACCGGCTGTCCCCTGACGTGCTCGTCGTCGTCAGCAGCGAGCACCTAGCATCCTTCAGCTACGACAGCTTTCCGCAGATATGCGTCGGAATCGGAGAGATAGCCACCGGTTGGGGCGATGGAGGAGTGGCCAGCGCCGAGGTCCCACTTGCTGGCGCCTTCGCTGCCCAGCTGCTCTCCGAAGGGGTGGCCGCCGGATTCGACCTCGCGTTCTCCGCCAACCCGAAGATCGACCATGCGTTCATGGCACCATTGACCCTGATCCGACCAGAGATGGACATCCCGGTGGTCCCGGTGTTCCAGAACGCCAACACCGAGCCTCTGCCACCCCTGTGGCGCAGCGCCCAACTGGGGGAACTGCTGCGCGACGTCATTACGCGGCGGCCCGCAGCCGAAACAGTGGTCGTGCTCGGGACCGGCGGGCTCTCCCACTGGGTCGGCACGCCGGAGATGGGCCAGATCAACTCCGCCTTCGACGAGCGATTCCTGCAGCACGTGCGCGCAGGGGACCTCGGCGCGATCCTCGCCATGAAGACCGCCGACGTCCTCGCTGAGGCCGGCAATGGTGCCCCGGAGATCTGCAACTGGGTCACCGCGATGGCCGCCGCGTCCCGTCAGGAGGGCTGGGGAGTGTCGGAGCCTGAGCGGACGGCCCGTGGGCCGAGAGGGGTCGTCCTGGCATACGAGTCCGTCCCGGACTGGGCGACCGGGATCGCGCTGGCTCGGTTGGCCCCCGAGGAGGAACCGTGAACTTACCCCTGGACCAGGTCATCCGCCGGGTCGTCCGGGATCCGGAGTTTCGTTCTATTGCGGAAGAGTCGGGCCAGCTCGCGGCCGACCTCGCAGGCGTACGGCTGGCCGATCTTGCGGCCGTCCTGGAGGGCGACCTGGTCACCCTCCAGCAAAGGGGCGCCCACCCACTGCTGATCATGCAGCTGGCCGGCGCGCTCAGGATCGATCCGATGCGGCGCTTCGCCGCCGAACAGACTGCCCATGACTTAACCACGGAGGGACGATGAACATGATGAACATTACGGTGGACCTCGAGCGGTGTGAGGGCTTCGCCTCGTGCGTTGTGACCGCGCCCGAGCTCTTCGACCTCGATGACGAGCGAAGCGTCGCCGTCGTTCTGGAGCCTGTTGACGGTGGCCCCCGCACCCGCGCCTTAGCGCTCGAGGCCGCCGCGAGCTGCCCGATGCGGGCCATCACCGTCTCCGACCCCCTGGTGGACGAACCATCGCTGCCGCGGCGCGGCCGGTGACCGACGGAGTTTCGCCGGACGCGGTGGCAACCGCGGTCGAGAACGAACCCCGTCGGGCGGCGGTGGCCGGTACGCCCTGTGCCCCGGTTCGTGAACGTGCTACCACCGACGTTAGCGGCCGGCTGCGCCGTTCAGCAGGTTCTCTCCGCTCGCGCTCTCGGTTGGAGGGGTGGCAGCCGCAATGGCCGATCGCTGAGCGGGTCAACGACCACGTTGTCAGACCGGGCGACTCGCGATCCGGGGCTCGATGCCAGCATCCCGGGCTGCCACGCGTACAGCATTTGGTCGCCGCGGCGGGCATATCGTTGACGCCCAAGAGGATACCGGCCTGCCTTCCTGCCGCACCTCGGGCACTGGCCCAGTCGGCTAGATGTACTGACCACGGAGGTTGTGTCTCCGGTCGGCATGGCGAGATGAAATGAGGAAGACCTCCGTGTGAGGTGTGAAAGCGACCAAGCAACCACACCCACAACGGAGGTCTTCGTGTCCCACGCTAACGCGACCTTGACGCCCACGGGAAGACTGCGCCTGGCCCGGTGTGTCGTCGAAGACGGCTGGCCCCCGGCCCGAGCTGCGGAACGGTTCGGTGTCTCGGTCACCACGGCCCGACGCTGGGCCAGCCGGTATCGCGAGCAGGGCAAGGCCGGCATGGTTGACCGCTCCAGCCGGCCGCACACCTGCCCCCACCGCACCCCGCGTCGTCGGGAGCGCCGGGTGATCGGCCTGCGCGTATCGCGCCGGTGGGGGCCAGCCCGAATCGCTTACCACCTGGGAATGCACCCCTCGACGGTGCACAAGATCCTGTCCCGCTTCGGGTGCGTGCGCCTGGCGTTCACCGACCCGGCCACCGGCGCCCCGGTGCGCGCCACCAAGCGACGCCCGCAGCGCTATGAGCACGCCGCACCGGGCGATCTGGTGCACGTGGACATCAAGAAGCTCGGACGCATCCCCGACGGCGGCGGGCACAAGTTCCTCGGCCGCGCCAAAGGATGGTCCCGGGCCGTTCGGCGAAGGTCCTCACCGAGTGGCTCAACGCCCGCGACCAGGCATTTCGAGACCGAGTCAAGGTGGTCACGATGGACGGGTTCGCCGGCTACCACTCCGCCGCAGCCAAGGCCGTGCCCGCAGCACGCACGGTGATGGACCCGTTCCACGTCGTGCATCTTGCCGCCGACAAGCTCACCGTGTGCCGCCAACGCATCCAGCAGGCCACCACCGGGCACCGGGGCCGCACCGGCGATCCGCTGTACGGCATCCGCAGGACGCTCAACACCCGGGCAGGGCTGCTGACCGACAAACAGAAAGTGCGCTTGTTCAAGGCGTTCACCGCCAACGATGCGCACGCGGCGGTGGAGGTCACCTACGGCGTCTACCAGCGACTCATCGCCGCCTACGAGGCCTCGGGCAAGCGGGAGGGCAAGATCGCGATGTACAAGCTCCTGCGCTCGATCCGGACCGGGGTGCCCACCGAGCTGCCCGAGCTCGCCCAGCTCGGCCGGTCGCTATGGAAGCGGCACCGCGAGATCCTCGCCTACTTCGACGTGGGTGCCTCCAACGGCCCCGTCGAGGCCATCAACGGCAGGCTCGAACACCTCCGCGGAATCGCCCTGGGCTTCCGCAACCTCAAGCACTACATCTTGCGGTCACTGATCCACTCCGGACAGCTTCAGGATCGGATCAATGCACTCTGAATCCGGAAGGGCCCTTTCTATTGACAGTCGATGCGGAGGCGCGTAGCTTTCAGGCACACGCAGAAGAGATTTCTACTGGCCAGAACTACCACGTCGGTAGGGGTCGAACTGCGATGAATTGTTCAATCGTTATCGTGCACAGAAAGGCGTTACCCTTGCCAAGCTCTTCAATCACCCAGAAGTTCCATACCGTCGATGTGAAAGGGGTTCAGACGCGTTATTTCGACGACGGCCAGGACAAGGATCCGATCCTCCTCATCCATGGGGGGCATTTCGGGTTCTTCATACCGGTCGGAATCGAATCCTGGGGCAACGTTCTAGAGGATTTCGGCGAGTACGGCCGTGTCCTCGCGGTCGACAAACTCGGTCAGGGCGAGACTGGTCTCCCGCTGAATGACGAAGACTGGACTGTCGACGCGGTCGCCGAACACGTTGCGAACTTTGCAACTCAGTTGGGGCTCAAGAACCTGACCCTGGTGGGTCACTCGCGCGGCGGCATGACGGCGGTCCTTCTCGCGTTGAAGTACCCTGAGATGGTAAAGAAGCTGGTCATCATCAGCAGTGCGACTGCGGCACCGGCGCCGCCCGTCGGAACCGACATGGACTTCTACGAGCGACTCGAAAGGACTGCCCCCGGAGGTTCGGCCGAGTTGATCCGTCACTATCATGCTGCCCAGGCGGTTAATGAGGGAGATCTGCCCGAGGACTACATCGGGATCGCCACAAAGTGGCTCGAGAGCGAAAAGCAGCTCGACGCTGTCGCCGGATATGCACGCAATGCGGAGGAGCACTGGTTGCCTAGCCTCAGCGAGGGCAGGCGCTGGGTTCAGGAACGGCTTGCCGACGCAGGAATCCCGGTGCCGACGCTGGTTGTGTGGGGAGTCAATGATCGATCGGCGCCGGTGTCGATGGGTAAGGGGCTCTTCGATCTGATCGCTGCCAACACCCTGGATAGCTCGCTCTATCTCATCAACAACGCTGGTCATCACGTGTTCCTTGACCAGCGCGAAAAGTTCAACGCCGCGGTTGGTGCGTTCATCTCGCTTTAGCAGAACCCTTCGTCGGTCTTTCGTGCTCGAAAGATCCGGGCTGATGATCGCGATCTCGTGCGCACTGCTCGCGATTTCTCCCGCGGTCGTGTTTTTTGTCGCGTCCCAGTTGGTCCAGGGAATAGCCCGGGCGTTCTTCTGGACCAGCAGCCAGACCCACGCCGTTCGTACATCCGCCGCACCGGTCAGTGGCCTCCGGGACGTCAATCTGGCGGCGGGGATCGGTGCGCTTCTCGGCCCCACGGTGGCCGGATACCTCTGGGAGGCCTCGGTGCAACTGCCACTCATGATGGGGATCGTCGCAGGTTCCGTCGCCGTCGTCCCCGCGGCCTTGTTGATCAGGTTTCCCCCGTTCGCGGCCAGGCCTTCTTCACCCACTGGCAGGGATGTCCGTCTGTGGCGACGACCCGGTGTCAACGCTGCCTGCTGGATGAACACGGGCGCAGGGGTTTGGAAAAGCCTTCTGGACTCCTACGTCCCTTTGGCCCTGTCCCTGGCAGGCCAACCGGCTGCAGTCATCGGTATCCTGCTCTCCATCGCCAACGCCACCGTTCTCGTCGGTAGTACCGCCAGCGGGTGGGTCCGGCGCCGGGGCGTCAGGGCGTCTCTGGTCATCGGGATGATAGCTACAGGGCTGGGACTGGCCGCAGTGGGACCGTTCGCCGGTCTGACCGCCCCGGTGGCCATTGCCCTGGCCATCTCCGGCATCGGTGCCGGGGTCCTGCAGACCGTCGGTCCGGCCATCGCAGCGGAGAAGGTGCACCCAGAAGAACGCGGAGACGCCCTCGCATTGACGGGCACTTTCCGCGCCACGGCGCTCTTCCTCTCACCGCTGGGCATGGCCGGGCTGGTCACCCTCGTTCCGGTGACCGCGGCCCTGCTGGCCGCGGGCCTGCTCATCATCACCCCAGCTGCAACCACCTGGAGATCCAACAAAGATGTCGACTGACCGACACAGACCCCGAGGCTCGCGCTATTTGCCTCCGGTGACAAGAAAGCAAGACGTTTCGACGAGAGGCTGTCCATGACGACGAAAACCCATCCGAGCGATGACCCCGCAACGGTCCCGAGGCTCCGACTGCGGCACGGGCATAGCATTCCGCATCTGGGCCTGGGCACCTGGCCACTGGTGGGGGAAGAGTGCGAGACGGCCGTCCGCTACGCCATTCAAAGCGGCTACCGGCTCGTCGACACCGCGTTCCAGTACCGCAATGAAGACGCGGTGGGACGCGGTGTCCGCACTGCCGGCGTTGCGCGTGAAGAGCTGTTCGTCTCCAGCAAGTTCAACAAGGAGTCCCACAGCGTCGACGGTGTGCAGAGGGCCTACGACCGCAGTCTCCAAGCCTTGGGCCTGGACTACCTGGACATGTTCATGTGCCACTGGCCCGTGCCGGCCTTGGACCAGTACACCGAGGCATGGAGAGGCCTCGTCAAGCTCTTGGACGAAGGCCGTGTCAAAGCGATCGGTGTCTCCAATTTCAAGCCGGACCATTTGGAGAAGGTCATTGCCGCGACCGGCGTGGTTCCTGACGTGAACCAGATCCAGCTCAGCCCCGATCTCGCACGGCTACCCCCGCGGGCAGTGCACCAGGACCTGGGCATCATTACCGAGGCCTGGAGCCCTATTGGTCGCGAATCGGGACTGCGTGACCACCCCATCGTGGTGCAGATCGCGCAACGGACAGCAAAGAGTCCGGCGCAGGTTCTGCTCCGCTGGCACGTCCAGCAAGGAATCGTCCCGATCCCGCAGGCCGCCAAACCCGCATGGCTGGTCGAGAACATCTCGGTGTTCGATTTCTCCCTGACTGCCGAGGAAATGGCCGCCCTGGCGAGGCTGGACCGCGGAGAGAACGCCGCCCGCGACTCCGACTCCCCCGAAAACGGCCACTGACCCTTGCCGCACCCACCCGTACCTGGCACGAAGAGTGGGAGGGGTTGACGTAGATCACAAAATGCGGAAACCTCTTCACGACAGAGTGGACCTCTGCTCTACAGACTGACTGATCGATGATCGAGAAGGAGCTCTCCCATGGCAGACCATCACGGCGTCCTCGAGGACGTACGGCGGGGCATGATCCCTGCACATATCTACAACGACAAAGAGCTCTTCGAACTCGAGAAGGAACGTCTCTTCAGCCGCAGCTGGCTGTTCGTCGCCCACGAGTCGGAGGTCCCCGAGGCTGGTGACTACGTGGTCCGCAGGGTCCTCGAGGACTCGTTCATTATCTCTCGGGACGAACAGGGCCAGGTCCGGGCCCTGTTCAACATGTGCCTCCACCGGGGCATGCAGGTGTGCCGGGCGGAGATGGGCAATGCCTCCCACTTCCGTTGCCCGTACCACGGTTGGTCTTACCGCAATGACGGGCGCCTCGTTGGCCTGCCGTTTCACAAGGAGGCATACGGCGGGGAGGAAGGCTTCAAGAAGAAGGGCCAGACCTTGTTGCCTGCTCCCTCGCTGGCCACGTACAACGGTCTGATCTTCATCAGCATGGACCCGGATGCCGAGCCCCTGGAGGAGTTCCTGGGGGACTTCAAGTTCTACCTGGACTACTACACGAAGCAGAGCGCGGACGGCATCGAGCTGCGTGGCCCTCAGCGTTGGCGGGTCAAGGCGAACTGGAAGATCGGGGCCGAGAACTTCGCCGGGGACATGTACCACACGCCCCAGACCCACACCTCGGTGGTGGAGATCGGCCTCTTCCGCGAGCCCAAGGCGGAGAAGCGCAAGGACGGCACCACGTACTGGGCTGGCAACGGTGGCGGCACCACTTACAAGCTGCCCGAAGGTGGCCTGGAGGAGCGCCTGCGCTACGTGGGCTACCCGGACGAGATGATCGCCCGGATGAAGGAGCAGTGGACCCAGGAGCAGCTCGACGTGGTCGGCAAGGACGGGTTCATGATCTCGGCGGCCTCACTGTTCCCGAACATGAGCTTCGTCCATAACTGGCCGCGGGTCGAAGAGGGCTCCGACGAGGTGCTCCCCTTCATCTCTATCCGCGTGTGGCAGCCGATCAGCGAGAACGAGACGGAAGTCCTCTCGTGGTTCGCCGTCGACAAGAACGCGCCGGAGGAGTACAAAGCGCTTTCCTACAAGGCGTATCTCATGTGCTTCGGCAGTGGCGGCATGTTCGAGCAGGACGACGTCGAGAACTGGGTGTCCCTCACCAATACTGCCGCCGGCTCCATGGCACGGCGTCTGCTGCTCAACAGCCGGATGGGCATGCTCGAGAACGGCGAGAACGTCGTCGAGGCCCTGTCCCCCGAGGAATACTCGGGACCCGGCGCCACCCGTGTCGGCTACAGCGAGTACAACCAGCGGGAGTTGTTGCGCCGGTGGGCCGATCACCTCGAACGTCCGGTAGAAGCCGCAGCGCAGGTGCACGTGGGCTCGGACCCGGTGCAAGCGCCACCGGCCGCCGGATCGGGGCCCGCCCGCCCGGCCTGCGGCAGCGCAGAGACCGCGCCCGCAGCAACCCTTCACGAGGAGGTCTGATCATGAGTGTTGGAACGGCACACGAGAACGAGAACTTGACGCTGTCCGAACAATCGGCGCTGGGAGCCCACGCCCCGCGTACTCAGCGGACGGGGCAGACCCTGCCTTTCAACGATGAACTTCACCTGGAGGCGCATCGTTGGCTGGTCGATGAGGCGTACCTGTTGGACGCCCAGGACTACGACGAGTGGCTCTCCCGGATCGCCGATGACGTGCACTATCTCATGCCCGTCCGCGTCACCACTGCCCTGGGCGCCGGATACTCCACCTCACCGGGGATGGCGCACTGGGACGAGAACAAGTACTCGCTCAGTCGCCGCGTGGCACGCTTCGCCACCGAGCACGCGTGGACCGAAGACCCCCCATCACGGCTGCGCCACTACATCACCAACGTGCGCACCTTCCGCACCCCCGACCCGCAAGAGATCATCGTGGACTCGGCGGTTCTTCTCTTCCGCAGCCGTGGTGACGTCGGGGAGTCCTCCACTGTCTCGGCAGGACGCGAGGATCTCCTCCGCCGTACCTCATCCGGGTCCGGGTGGGAGCTGGCCCGTCGCACCATCATGGTCGACGAGTCGGTCATCCGCATGCAGAACCTGGCGATCTTCCTGTGAAACTGGAATGGGAAGGCGAGGAGGAAGACCGCCTCGCGGCGATCCAGGCCACCGAGGAACGCCGCCGGCTCGAAGAGCACGTCACCGGCAAGCCGATCGTGATCGCTAACGAGTTCTCGGAGGTCCAGGTCACCCGCATCGAGACCCGCAACGGTTCGCGGCTGATGATTCAATCTCCTCGTTCGGGCCAGTGGGTAACGCTCTGTCCGCTGGAACTGGAGTCCCTGACCTGGCAGGCCCCGGCCACGTTCTCGGCCATGATCGGACACCCTTTCGGGCCGCTCGTGGCCGAAGACGAATAAACACCCCAACCGCCAGAGCACCACCGTCTCAAGCTAAGGAGTTCGACCATGCCCGTTGTAAAAGCCGATCTGCAGGCCTGTCAGGGATACGCGAACTGCGTCGTCGGAGCCTCTGACTACTTCGACCTGGACGACGACGGGATCGTCGTGCTGCTCCAGACCGAAGTCCCCGAAGCCGACCGCGCCCGCGTCACCGAAGCCGCGCGCAGCTGCCCGGTCTCCGCACTGGTGGTAGAGGACGCATGAGCCCGGGCACCGTCGTCGTCGTCGGGTCCTCCATTGCCGGGGTGCGCACCGCGCAGTCCCTCCGGCTGGAAGGCTATAAGGGGGAGATCATCCTCGTGGGAGAAGAGACCGAACTTCCCTACGATAAGCCGCCATTGTCGAAATCCGTTCTTGCGGGATCCGCCGACGAGGACTCTATCCGGCTGCTGACACAGGAGCAGGCCGATGCCGAGGACATCCAACTCTTGCTGGGGCACCGCGCTGTCGATCTGGACGTCGCCGAGAACCTGCTGAAGCTTGAAGGGCATGACCCCCTTCGCTACGACAACCTCGTCATTGCCACCGGAGCATCACCCCGGCCCTCTCCCTGGGGCCAGTCTCCAGGGATTCACGTGCTGCGCACCCTTGAGGACGCCCGCGAACTACGTGGGGACCTTCTCCGGGGTGGGGCGCTGGCCGTTATCGGGGCAGGGTTCATCGGCGCCGAAGCGGCAGCCACCGCCCGCGGCCTGGGATTGGAGGTCACCGTCATCGACCCGGTGCCCGTGCCCATGAGCCGCCTCTTTAACCCTGAGATCGGCCAGTGGTTCGCAGACCTTCACCAGGACAACGGGGTCGACACCATGTTCGGCACCGGAGTGGAAGCTATCGAAGGCGAGGAGGGCAACTTCTCCCTCCACCTGACCAACGGTGAGAGCGTTCAGGCGGCCACCGTGCTGATCGGTATTGGCGTCATCCCCAATGACTCCTGGCTTAGCGCATCCGGCCTGCTGGTGGACAACGGGGTCGTGCTCAACGAGTACTGTCAAGCCCTCGACGCTGCGAACGTGTACGCCGTCGGCGACGTAGCCCGCTGGCGCCACCAGAAGCACGGCGAGGACGTCAGGACCGAGCACTGGACTAACGCGGTGGAACAGGCCGCCTGCGTGGCCTACAACATCATCCATCCGGAACAGCCGCGCGCCTACACGCCCATTGAATACGTGTGGAGCGACCAGCACGACTGGAAGATCCAGGTCGTGGGACGCGTCGGAGGCAATGTCGACCACGTCCTCATCGGACACCCGCAGGTCCACGGCAAGTTCGCCGCCCTCTACACCATCGACGGCACCACCGTCCGGGGCGCAGCCATCGTGAACTGGCCCAAAGCCCTCATTGCCTGCCGTCTGGGCATGGCCAGGGGCATCACGGTGCAGGATCTGCGCGCCAAGCTCGAACCCCAGTTGGAGCCACCGCCGAGGAGGGCGTCATGACACCCGGAAACTTGCTGCCCCAGACCGAGAGCGTCAGCCGGGAACGTATCGCCCTCGCCTGCCGGGTCTTGGCCCATCGGGGCCTTGCAGATGGAATCTTGGGTCACATCAGCCTGAAAATTACCGACAGCACATTGCTGGTGCGCTGTCGCGGCCCGTACGAACGCGGACTGGCGTATACGCAAGCCGAAGACATCCGCATGGTGGACCTCGACGGCAATCCCGCCGCCGACGGCGAGCTCGCGGGCGGATACACGGTCCCCAACGAACTGCCGCTGCACACCGAGCTCTTCCGGCGCCGCCCAGACATCCGGGCTGTCGTTCACGCCCATCCCCCGCGAGTGGTTGCCGCCGACCTGGCAGGGCTTGCAGTACGCCCCATCGTAGGGGCGTACGACATTCCCGGAGCCCGCCTCGCCGCCAACGGGGTGCCCGTCTATCCCCGCGGAGTACTCATCCGCGACCGTCGGCTCGCCACCGAAATGGCCGATGCTATGGGAACAAGGCCCGTTGTTGTGCTGCGGGGCCACGGCCTCACCAGCGCGGCCGAAACCGTCGAGCAAGCAGTTCTCCAGGCCATCAGCGTGGACGGCCTGTCCGGGTTGGCACTGCAAGTGACTTCGGCTGGTGGGCACCTCGTCGATCTGCCCGACGCCGATATGGCCGAACTGCCCGACCTCGGAGGAGCATTCAACACAGAGACTGCTTGGAGACATGAACTCGCACGACTTGGTGAGCCTCGTTGATGGCCTGCGCCCTAGCCGGACAGAGACTGAACCCCCGGTCAGTAACATGAAGCTCATGTCCGCATCACGGGCGGAGGACGACTCCAGATACGGCCCTCCTCCGCAGTACCCCATCGAATCCGTCGACAACGCACTCCGATTGTTGCTGCTCTTCGAGACTCGGCCGAGCATCCGGCTCACCGATGCCAGCAAGTACCTCGGAGTGGCGTCATCTACGGCCCATCGCCTCATGGGGATGCTCCTCTACCGAGGTTTCGTACGGCAGAACCCTCAGACCAAAGCGTACGAACCCGGACAAGCACTCAGCTCCATCGCCTTCGCCATACGGCGCCACGTCGACATCGGAACGCTAATTCGTCCAGCAATGGAAAGGGTATTCGAGGCAACCGGAGAGACGGTGCACTTTGCCGAGCTCAAAGGCTCGAACGCACACTTTCTGGAGGCCATCGAAAGCCAACGTGCCGTCCGCGTTGCCTCACGTCAAGGTGCGATGCTTCCTGCCAACTGCACTGCAACGGGCAAAGCAATGCTGAGCCTACTCACCACGGAACAACTGCATGCCCTGTACCCGTATGAGGAGCTCCCGGGTCTCACCAAGGGATCTATCATTTCCCGTTCCGATCTGGAGCGTGCCCTCGAAACGATTCGGCAAACCGGGTACTCAACGAGCCAGGAAGAAAGCGAAGACGGCGTCATGTCAGTCGCTGTTCCCATCACCAGCCCGAGCGGAGGATACTACGG
This sequence comes from Gordonia sp. GONU, assembly GCF_024733855.1. NCBI lineage: Bacteria > Bacillati > Actinomycetota > Actinomycetes > Mycobacteriales > Gordoniaceae > Gordonia > Gordonia sp. GONU. The sequence goes on along the minus strand of NZ_JANRHB010000010.1, from coordinate 12,833 downwards.
GATCAATGTATCCGTGCCCGCTCACCGCATGACTGAACAACTCCGCACAGAACTCGGAGCTATGCTCCAGACAGCCGCCAAAGAAATCCAGAACTTGCTCGTTTAAGGATCTCGACGGCCGGTGACGGTGGTGCTGTGGACAGGACCACCTCAGGCCAGCGGCGATTCCAGAGAGTCGATTCTCCGCAGTCGGAGCCCGAAGAAGAAGGAAATGACCACGGCGACGGTTGCCATAGTGACGAGCATCGCCCAGGTCAGTGTCGAGTTACCGAGGCTAACCCGGGTGATTCATGGGAATCTGCGGATCGCTGGGCGAAAATAGACCGAAGTGCTTCCTGAACAGGGGAAACTGGGACTTGTCTAAGGTTCCATGTTCTCCAGCAGAAAGCACTCGGTAGGTGAAGCGTACTTCGTGGTCGGCCGGTCTGTCCGTTACTGCAGATGGTGTCGGGGTGGTCTCGCATGCCGGGGCTATCGTGCCTCGACTTCTGGCTGATCAGGTCGGTCTGACCGCCGAGCTGTCAGGGGCCATGGCTCGCCGCCGGTTCATCCCGATCCACGATCGCGGCCGGGTGTTGATCGATACCGCGGTGATGCTCGCCGATGGCGGCGAGTCCATCTCCGACATCGGCGTCCTGCGCCACCAGTCCGGCGCCCTGGGCCCAGTGGCGTCGGCGCCGACGGTGTGGCGCACGCTCGATGAGGTCACTGCCGGCAAGCGCAAGAAGATCCAGGTGGCGCGGGCTCGCACGCGGCGGCACGTGTGGTCCCACCTGCCCGGCGGAGTGCCCGCATCGGCGTGTGCGGGGCGGGATCTGGGATCGACGGTCGTGCTCGATGTGGACGCCACCATTGTGGTCACTCACAGCGAGAAGGAGCTTGCTGCGCCGACGTATAAGCGCACGTTCGGGTACCACCCGATCGGCGTGTGGTGCGACAACACAGAAGAGTTCCTCGCCGCGAGCTTGCGCCCAGGCAACGCCGGGTCCAACACCGCCGCCGACCACATCGACGTCCTGGGCCAGGCAATCGCGCAGATCCCCGCCAGTCATCGGCGTGATCTGCTGATCCGCTCCGACGGTGCCGGCGCCTCCCACGACCTGATCGACTGGATCACCGAGCAGAACCGCGTCCGTGGTCGACAGGTGGAGTACTCGGTCGGCTTCTCCATCACTGCCCCGATTCGCCGGGCCATCGCGACCTGCCCCGAAGCCGCGTGGGGACCAGCGCTCAACCCCAACGGGGACATTCGTGACGGGGCCGACATCGCGGAGCTGACCGGATTCCTCTCCCAACGGATGCTCGCCAAGTGGCCAGACGGGATGCGGGTGATCGTGCGCCGCGAGCGGCCCCATCCGGGTGCTCAGTTGTCGATGTTCGAGGAGATCGATGGATGGCGCTACCAGGCTTTTGTCACCAACACCACCGCCACGGGTCAGCTGCAATTCCTCGAGGCCAGGCATCGGGCTCACGCCCGGGTCGAGGACCGGATACGCCACGCCAAGGACACCGGGCTCGGGCGGCTACCTTCGCGGGGGTTCGCGCTCAACCAGGCCTGGCTCGTCGCGGTGATGATCGCAGCGGACCTCGTTGCCTGGACGCGGATGCTCGCTTGCACCGGCGAGGCCGCAGTCCTGGCGTTGTGCGAGCCCAAGGCACTGCGCTACCGCTTCCTTCACGTGGCAGCCCGGCTGGTCCGCAGCGGCCGACGGCGAAAAGTGAAGATCCCGGAAACATGGCCCTGGGCCGTCGCGATCGTCGCTGTGTTCAACACGATCGCCGCGATCCCCAAACCAGCCTGACCTCACATGCCCGCCCACGACATCACCACCCGGGGACCCGCCCACCGGCAGCGCCAGCCGGCACACACGCACGCCCACCCACGAAATCGATCCCGCCGTCACCCGACAGCAGCAGTCACACCGGCCCGTGAATCAGCGGGGCTAAGGGCCACCCCGGTGAGCACGGGGCCGATGGTATTGCCGATGTACGTGCCGGTCTGGACAATGCCGGTGGCCGCTGCGGTGGCCCCAGGCGCCATGTGCGAGATGAGGAAGTGCACCAGACCTGGCCACCCCCACCCCAGGCCCACCGCTAGCAGGACACCTACCACGTAGCTCCAGGTGGTGGGGATCGCCATGAGTGAAAGCCCGACGGCGCAGACGATGAGTGCTGTCTGGATCAGAGAAAGTGCTGACACGCCGCCTCGATCGACGACTCCGCCAATGACGATACGGGTCGCGGCTCCTAAGGCGCTGCCGACGGCCAGAATCACACCAGCCGGGCCGACTGCAATCCCCCGCTCCAGCGCGCCGATCACGGCAAAGGCCACGGCGGACGTAACGGCACCGCCCGCGAACATCGTCATCGCGGCCATCAGCACCAACGCCGAACGCATCTGGGTATCCCATTGCCCCGCCGGCCGGGTCGTACCCATAACGACCGGCATGGTCCGGGTCCGGGCCACGGGGACCAGTACGAGCATGCCCAGTACAGCCATCAGCAGGAAGGCCATGGACCATCCCAGAGTCAACGCAACCAACGGGATCGAAACGCCGGCGACCAACCCCGTCACAGGGACCGCGGCCTGTTTCACCCCGAAGGCCAGCCCGCACGAGGCGGCTGGGATGTGCGTGACGAGCAAGTGGTTGGAGGAAGGGTGCCCGAGACCGTTCCCGAGTCCCCCCAGGGATGCCCATACAATTAGCCACGGCCACGCAGAGATCCAGGACGCGCTGCCGGTCAGGCTCACGACCGCCAGAAGCAAGGCGGCGATGCCCATGCCTTTCTCGCTGAGCACACGACCAATCACACCGGTGCACGCGGAGGTGAGGGCGGCCGCAGCCCAGTAGACCCCTACCGCCAGGCCGATCCCGTAGGCCGGGACGCGGATTGTTGCGGTGATCTCCGTGGCCAGCGCCCCAAGGAGAAACACCGGCATGTTTGTTAAGACAGTCACCAGTACGGCCACAGCCAAAGCGGCGAATCCACGGCCCGGATGTCTCACGCGCTGTGACCTGCCACCGGGGCATCCGATGCCGCATCCATCTCCGGCACGCTGCGCTTACGCACCCGTGGGCAGGGCGGTAAAAAGTTCATGGCTGGCATTCCTGCCCTTCCAGGTCAAGGCTGTGGTGCGAGCAATACCGCTTCTGAAGTGCCCCGGGTTTGATGGGCACATTGGTGTGCCCCGGGTTTGATGGGCACATTGGTGTGCCCCGGATTCCGTGGGGTTCGATTTTTTGAATTCTCATGCCTCAAGTACGACTTCGCCGGACATCGGTCTAGATGGGTCAGCGTCGGCCCCTGTGTCCCTCTAGCCCGCGTCAGATCTCCTTCCCATCACCCGCCTGACGCCAGTTCCCGGCCGATACCGAACGCCGCGGCCTGGAGGACTCCGGCGAGGCGGGTCCTGTCCCTCGTCAAGCGGGGAACCACAAGACCCAGGGATGCGACGACCGCGGTGTCTCGAAGCACGGGGACGGCCACCGAGCACGCCCCGAGGGACATCTCCTCGACCGTTGTCGCATACCCATGGCGCCGCACCCGAGCCAGCTGCTGTCGCAGGAGCCCGGGCTGGGTCACCGTGAACGGCGTCATCCGGGTCAACGAGCCGAGCGTCTCGGCGAGCACGTCGTCGGGCGCGTGCGCGAGCAGCACCTTCCCAACCGCCGTGCAGTGCAGCGGCAGTCGGGAGCCGACGGTGCTGACGATCGGGACGGACGCCGTGCCGGACAGCCGGTCGAGGTACAACACCTCGGCGCCCTCGCGCACCGCGAGGTGCACGGTGGCCAGCGTCGCGCCGTACACGTCGTGGAGGAACGGCTCAGCGATCTGGCGCAGGCCGGTCTGGGTCGGCGCCAGTAGTGCGAGCTCCCAGATCCGGCGACCCACCACGTACTCGCCGGTCGGCCGCCGCACCAAGCCGCCCCAGGTGGCCAGTTCGGCCACCAATCGGTGAGTGGTCGGCAGCGGTAGACCCGCCCGACGCGCAATCTGGCTCAGCGTCATCGCCCGGTGCTCATCGTCAAAGGCGCCGAGAACGGTCAGCAGGCGCGAGGCGACACTGGCTCCCGGGTCGGAGGTGTTGCCGGCCATCGTCGCCCTCTTTCACTCAGTGAACGATATAGCTCGAAGCGTACGCCCCGGCCACCTACCGTCGGGCTGGTGAGCACTCCTGACCTATCGACCCAAGCCGAGATCAGCGCCGAGATCGCCGACCTGTCCGCCGGCACCGACCCGTCCGCTATCAGGCCCCGCCTCGACTACTCCCCGTACCGCAGCAGCCTCCTGCGGCATCCGACCAAGGATCTGCACCAGGTCGATCCGGAAGGCGTCGAGTTGTGGTCTCCGTGCTTCAGCCACCGGGACGTCGATCCACTCGAGGCCGATCTGACGATTCAGCGCTCGGGCGAGCCGATCGGCGAGCGCATCACGATCTCCGGCCGGGTCGTGGACGGCGACGGACGCCCGGTCGCGGGCCAGCTGGTCGAGATCTGGCAGGCCAACGCCGGAGGACGCTACATCCACCAGCGTGATCAGCACCCTGCGCCGCTCGACCCGAACTTCACCGGCGCCGGGCGGTGCCTGACCGGTGCGGACGGTAGCTACTCATTCCAGACGATCAAACCGGGTCCGTACCCGTGGCGGAACCACCGCAATGCGTGGCGTCCCGCCCACGTGCACTTCTCCCTGTTTGGCACCGAGTTCACGCAGCGCATCGTCACGCAGATGTACTTCCCGGGCGATCCCCTGTTCGCGCTGGACCCGATCTACCAGTCGATCACCGACCAGGGCTCCCGTGACCGCCTCGTCGCCCGCTACGACCATGACCTGACGCGACCCGAGTGGTCGACCGGCTACCGGTGGGACATCGTGCTCACCGGAGCCCACCGCACCTGGACCGAGAACAACGACGACAAGGACCACGCATGAGCCCCCGCCTGCACCCCACGCCCGGCCAGACGGTGGGCCCGTTCTTCCACTACGCACTCCCCTATGACGGCGACTCCGAACTGGTGCCTGCGAGCAGCCCGGGTGCGATCCGGTTCCACGGCCGCGTGCTCGACGGTTCTGGTGCGCCGGTCCCCGACGCGCTGGTCGAGCTCTGGCAGGCGGACGCGTCCGGCGCGATCGTCCAGCAGCCGGGCTCGTTGCGCCGCGACGGTTGGACGTTCACGGGCTGGGGCCGGTCGTCGACCGACAACGCCGGCCACTACTCGTTCTCGACGATCGCGCCGGGTGGGGTCGACGGGGGCGCACCGTTCTTCGCGCTCACGGTGTTCGCGCGTGGCCTGCTCGATCGGCTCTTCACACGCGCATATCTGCCGGGACACGAGGCCGCCCTCGCTGCGGACCCCCTTCTCAGCAGCCTCGAGCCGGACCGTCGCGCGACGCTGGTCGCGGAGGCCGATGCGCAGGGACATGCGTTCGACATCCGTCTGCAGGGCCAGGGCGAGACCGTCTTCCTGACGTTCCCGGGCCACGGGGCGGCACACTGAACGCCATGACCGACCTGTTCTGGCCCGGCGACGAGCGCGCCGGCGACCTGATGAGTGCTGAGGCGTTGCTCGCCGCCATGGTCAGGGTGGAGTCCGCGTGGCTGGACGCTCTCGTGGCCTCCGGGCTCGCGCCGTCCGCCGCCGCCACCGACCTCGCCCCGCTCGTCACCGTCGACGACCTGCCGCACATCGCGGCGGCAGCCGAGGGCAGCGGCAACCCCGTCGTCCCGCTCGTCGGCCTGCTCCGCTCGCGGGCGCCGCAGCCCGCCGCCACCTGGCTGCACCGCGGGCTCACCAGCCAGGACGTCCTCGATACCGCCCTCATGCTCGCGCTGCGCGATGCGCTCGATCGCCTGATCGACGAGCTGCGCGCCCAGGTGACCGCGCTCTCACGCCTCGCCGCGCAGCACGCCGACACGCCGATGGTCGGTCGCACCCTGACCCAGCACGCCGTCCCCACGACGTTCGGCGCCGTCGCCGCAGGCTGGCTCGACGGCCTGGTCGACGCCGCCGATCTGGTCCAGGACGCCCGCTCCCTCCTGCCGGTGCAGCTCGGCGGGGCGGTCGGCACTCTGTCGGCGGCCACCGAGCTGGCGAACCTGCGGGGGCACGAGGATCCCCAGGGGACCAGCGCCGACCTGGTCGCCAGCACCGCCGCGGCCCTGGGGCTACGGGAACTCCGCCCGTGGCACACCTCGCGGGCGACGGTCACCCGGACGTCCGACGCGCTGGTCTCGTGCACGGACGCCTGGGGACACGTCGCGACCGATGTCGCGACGCTGGCGCGGACCGAGATCGGCGAGCTGGCCGAGCCGACGGCCGAGGGCCGCGGTGGCTCGTCGACGATGCCGCACAAGAACAACCCGATTCTTTCCGTACTGGTGCGCCGCGCAGCCCTGGGAGCCCCCGCTCTGGCCGCGACGATGCACCTCGCCTCCGCCACCGCGGGCGACCAGCGCCCGGACGGCGCGTGGCACGTCGAGTGGTCGACCCTGCACATGCTCGGTCGACGCAGCGTCGTCGCCGCGTCCCAGACCACCGAGCTGCTGCAAGGTCTGCACGTGGACGCCGAGCGCATGCGCGCGACGCTCGACCGGTCGACCGACAGCGTGCTGGCCGAGCGCCGCACGATCGCCGGGCTGCTGGACAAGACCGCCGATTCCGACCCGACCACCTACCGCGGGTTCTCCGAGGACCTCATCGTGGGCGCCGTGGAGCGGGCCCAGACCTTCTTGGAGGAGAACGAGTGACCGTCCCTCGCATCACAGCCGTCCAGCTCGGCGGTTCACCCGCCATGCCCCTGCTCGTCCTCGGGCCCTCGTTGGGCACGTCGGCTCAGTCACTGTGGGCGCGCTGCGCCGCCGGCCTCACCGATCGCTTCGAGGTCCTCGCGTGGGACCTGCCCGGGCACGGATCCAATGTCGGTTCGGCCGAGCCGTTCACGATGGCCGAGCTGGCCGCCGGTGTCCTCGAGATGGTCGACGACGTGGTGGCCCAGCGCGACACGTTCGCCAGCACTTTCACCTACGCGGGCGACTCGGTGGGAGGCGCCGTCGGGCTGCAGCTGCTGCTGGACGCACCCGCGCGCATCGACTCCGCTGTCCTGCTGTCGACGGGCGCACGGATCGGCGAGCCGGATGCCTGGCGGACACGGGCCACGTCCGTGCGCGCGTCGGGCACCCCGTCGATGATCGAAGGGTCGGCCCAGCGTTGGTTCGCACCCGGATTCCTGGAGCGGGAGCCGGAGATCGGCGCAGCCCTGCTGCACGACCTGCGGGACGCCGACGACGAGGGCTATGCGCTGGTGTGCGAGGCGCTGGCGGGCTTCGACGTCCGTGACCGCCTCGGCGAGATCGAACCGCGAGTGCTGGCGGTGTCGGGTCTGCTCGACGTCCCCACTCCGCCGGCCGATCTCGCGGCTATCGCCTCCGGAGTCCGGAACGGGCGGCTCGTCGTCCTCGACGGCGTCGCGCACCTGCCCCCGGCCGAGCAACCGTCCGAGGTCGGCCAACTCATCCGCGATCACGCGAACGCGGGGCAGGCGGTTGCCGCTCCCACGACCGTCGCCGGGGTGCGCGACGCCGGCATGGCGGTGCGCCGGGCGGTCCTGGGCGACGCCCATGTCGACCGCGCGACCGCGGCGATCACCGATCTGACCGCCGACTTCCAGGATTTCATCACCCAGTACGCCTGGGGGTCGGTGTGGACGCGTCCGGGTCTTGACCGGCGCAGCCGCTCACTCATCACGCTGACCGCCCTGGTGGCCCGCGGCCATCACGAGGAGCTGGCCATGCACGTGCGGGCCGCGCGTACCAATGGGCTGACCAACGACGAGATCAAAGAGTTGCTGCTCCAGACGGCGATCTACTGCGGCGTGCCCGATGCCAACGCGGCCTACCGCATCGCCCAGCGCGTGCTCGACGAGCTGGACCACCCCGCTTACTAGGAGACTGCTGCACAATCCTCGTGGCAGGAGCCCGGTGTGGTGGCTGGCGTGAAATCCTGTGGCTATGCAGGGTTGTGATTGTGACTTTCGCGGGTAAGTGGCGGTGGCGGTGGTCTACGGACGTTTCGCGGCGGTCTCACTGGCGAGTGGTGGTCACCCGGGCGCGCACTAGGTCGCGCCGAACGAGACGGTGGAGCTCATTCCAACCGGAACTCACTGACGCGTGCTCGAACCCTCGTCGTCCATGCCGTAGCGGGGATCTCCGAACGCGGCATCTCGACGCAAGGGCTACGACTTCGGTGTCATGTAAGGGTGTCGCACCAGCTTCGTCGCGCAGTGGGCGGGCTAACGCGACGTGTCGGCGGCGCCTACTTCCTTACTCGCTGGAGTGCGCGGTAGAGCGTGGATCGACCCACCCCGAGATCCCGGGCGATAGCTGACGGCCCCTCCCCCGCCTCGATACGGGCAAGGGCCTTGTCGATCTGCTCCTCAGTCAGGACGCGTTTGCGTCCCTTGTACTTGCCCTTCGCCTTGGCGATGGCGATACCCTCGGCCTGGCGTTCGCGAATGATGGCCCGCTCGAACTCTGCGAACGCCCCGAGCAGCGAGAGCATCAGGTCGGCTCGAGGATCCTGGGCACCGGCAGCGTAGGTGGCCCGCTCGTGGACGAACCGCACACTCGCACCCTTCGCGGTGACCTCGCCGACGATCTGCTTGAGATCAACCAGGGAACGAGCGAGTCGGTCCATCGACGCGACAACCAGCTCATCACCGTCCCGCAGATACCTGATGCACTCTTCGAGCTTTACGCGATCAGCGCGCGAGCGTGCCGACTGTTTCTCGATATAGACCCGGTCGCACTCCCCCACCGCCTCGAGCTGACGCGCCTCGTTCTGATCCGCGGCTGACACCCGCACGTACGCCACCCGCTGCCCACGCGCATGCGAAGATCGGCGAGCCGGCTTCGGATCTGGCTTCGGCTTTGGCGTTACCTCGATGACGTTCTCCGAGTCCGTCGACTCCACCCGAAAGTTCCAACCCAACTCATCCCGACGACGGAACCGAGTCCGCACCTTCCCGCGGCTGACGATGAGCACCTCCTCGCCACCCGAACGATTCAGCAACGTCCCGATCCGATCAGCCATGAGGGGACCCTTTCGCCCGGAATCTGTATCAATAGATCCTAGACCCCCCGGGAGAACGTTTCATAAGTATCAAACTAGACCCTGTGACACAGCAGCGACTGCCGGCGGCGCATCGTCCCGCACGGGTGTACCCCAGTAGCACACATGATTGGGGGAAGGTGTGGCCGAATTGTCGGAGGCCGGTCATATCGTGGCGGCATGAATGGGAAGAAGCCATACGCAGTGCCGGTGGCCGGTATCGAGCACAACGAATTCGTCGGGTCGCTGGGCCCCTACGGCAACGGAAACCCGGTGAACACCGAGCTGCACGTGCGGTACGGGGTCCGAGGCGGCCGATACTACGACTGGACGATCGAGCTGATCGCACGGGAGGGTGACGTCGACTCGTTCCGCGCCACAGGCGAGCACCCGGTGCGTTACGTGATGGATTCCTTCTCGGTCGAGCCGGGAGCCGTCGTGCACCGGGTGCGCACGGGCCCCGGTCCCGACGACTTCGAGACAACCGTCGTCCGGCGGCTCTACGCCGGCGACGGGGCCGTGGTGGACTCGGGTTACGACTTCTTCTTAAAGCAGCTCGCGGACCAATGGGACGCGCGGCACGAGACGCGGGCCCCGCGCGCGGTCGCGACGTTCGGGTTCGCGCAGCACAACCGCGACGCGGAGTTCCGCGATGTCAAGTACCCATGGGTGCGCAACACCGTGGTGTGCATAGACGACGATCCGGCCGACGACGTCGTGGGCGAGCGCGTGAAGCACTACTTCCCTGACGGCGGGACCGTGGCGGTGCACTGCCGGTCAGACTCGCGGATGAAGTTCCTCAAGATCGATGCGGGAGCAACACCCGACGGTTCGAGTAATTCGACCGACGGTGACTTGGGGCCGATGACTGCGACGGGGTACACGTCAATGGGCATGATGGTCGACGCGATTTACCGCGGAGGCGAATGGATCGACGACGAACTGCTGTCCTGAGCCCGGACGGGCGCCCACTTCGGATGCGAGACGCAATGTGACTGCGCGCCCGGTGTTGCCAGATAAACGGATGGCGTACAGACTGCCTGTGACTGGTGTGAGAGGCGGGACTGTGGCGACCAATAGCGCGATAGAGTGGACCGAGGTCACCTGGAACCCGGTTACCGGCTGCGACCGGGTGGCCGCGGGGTGTGACAACTGCTATGCGCTCGCGCTGGCCAAGAGACTCAAAGCGATGGGCGCTGCGAAATACCAGATCGACGGCGATCCGCGGACCTCCGGACCGGGGTTCGGCGTCACGATCCATCCGCGCGCACTAGAGCAGCCGCTGCGGTGGCGGGCACCAAAGGTCGTATTCGTGAATTCGATGAGCGACCTATTCCATGCCAAGGTGCCGCTGGACTTCATTGAGGACGTGTTCGATGTCATCCGCGCCACTCCGCAGCACACCTACCAGGTGCTGACCAAGCGCGCGCATCGGCTCGCCCGCGTCGCCGACAAGCTCGAATGGCCCGACAACCTCTGGATGGGCGTGTCGGTGGAGTCCGCCGACGTAGTGGATCGCATCGACCGCCTTCGGTCGGTTCCAGCAGCGACGAGGTTCCTCTCGTGCGAGCCGCTTCTCACCGCACTGCCGGACTTGGACCTGGTTGGCATCGACTGGGTGATTGCGGGCGGCGAGTCCGGGCCGCGGGCCCGTCCGATGGACCCGGCCTGGGTAGAGGAGATCCGCGACCAGAGCATGGAGGCTGGCGTGGCGTTCTTCTTCAAGCAGTGGGGTGGGCGGACGCCAAAAGCGAACGGCCGCGAGCTCGGCGGGCGCACGTGGGATGACATGCCGCAACTTGCAGTGGCGCGCTGAGGCCCGTCATCCCCAGGCCGGGAACGTGATCAGGGTTCCGGCTGGGAACTGTCCCGGCCGCTTCTGATTCGGAGAAGAAATGCGTCCAGCAGACTGCATCGGACGGAGCGTCTTCATCTTCACCTGGCCACTGTGAAACGCCGTCTGAGTGACGACATAACGGGAAATCTCATCGATGGGCACGGTCCTGCCAGCGAAATGCTGAGCAAGTTCATCCTGGAGCGGAGCGGTATTGGCCTCGTCTTCGAAGAGCATCGGCTGATCTGCGAGACGGTCGTCAAAGCCATAGTTTCCACTGGGCGCCAGCGCCCACATTGCCTGTGTCAACGGCCAGTTTGATGTCCCCGCTGGTGGCCAGGTAAAAGTCCCCACCCTGTGCGGGATGTTCTAGGTGGGTGGTACCTCCGTTCGGTGTGTCATGCGGTAGGAGTCGCCGTCGGTGATGACGATGGTGGCGTGGTGTAGGAGCCGGTCGAGGATGCTGGCGGCGGTGGTGTGTTCGGGCAGGAATCGTCCCCATTGTTCGAAGGGCCAGTGGCTGGCGATCGCGAGAGAGCGGCGTTCGTAGGCGCCGGCGACGAGCCGGAACAGTAGTTGGGTGCCGGTGTCGTCGAGTGGTGCGAATCCGATCTCGTCGAGGATGAGCAGATCTTGGCGTAGCAGGGTGTCGATGGTTTTGCCGACGGTGTTGTCGGCCAGTCCGCGATACAGGGTCTCCACGAGGTCGGCGGCGGTGAAGTACCGCACTTTGTGTCCGGCGTGTACTGCGGCGATCCCCAGCCCGATCAGGGTGTGACTCTTGCCAGTCCCGGCTGGGCCGATCAAGGCCAGATTGTGTTGGGCTCGAACCCATTCCAGTGAGGATAGGTATTCGAAGGTGTTGGCCGGGATGGAGGATGCGGCCACGTCGAACGATTCCAGGGTTTTGGTGACCGGGAACCCGGCAGCTTTGAGTCGGTTGCGGATGTTGGAGGCATCACGAGCGGCGATCTCGGCTTCGACCAGGGTCCGCAGCACTTCTTCGGGTGTCCATCGCTGGGTTTTCGCGGTGAGCAGTACCTCGGGTGCGGTGCGGCGGATCGAGGCGAGCTTCAATCGGCGTAGCGCTTGGTCGAGGTCGGCCGGTAGTGGCGGCACTGTTGGTGCAACTGATGTCGATGTTGTGGTGGTCATGACACCTCCTTGTCGCCGGCGCCGAGCTTGTAGGCATCCAGCGAGCGGGTGGGCGCGGTAGGCAGGTGCCCGAGCAGTGCTGTGCCGGCCGGTCGCGGGTTGGGGGTGCCGGCTCCGGCATCGAGGATCGAACGCACATCGGCGGCCTTGAACCGTCGGAATGCCACCGCCCTGGTCAGGGCGGTGAGCACCTGTTCGTGGCCGTGGGAGGTGACGAGCCCGAGGATGTCGTCGAGTTCACCGCTTAGGCGGGTGTTACCGATCGCGGCGGCACCGACCAGGAACTGCTCAGCAACCTCACCGAGAGCGCAGAACTGCTTCTCTGCTGCGGTTTTGGGTCGTGGTGCACGACTGGGCGGTGTGCGTGGCCCGCCGTAGTGGTCATCGTTGAGGACGACCTCTCCGGGTGCGGCCAGCAGATGTTCGGCGATCACCTCGCCTGAGGCGGGTTCGGCGATCAGGAGCCGTTCACCGTCCTGGATGAGGGTCACGGTGGTGCCGATGAGCCGGTTGGGTACCGAGTAGCGGGCCGAGGCGTACCGGATACATGAGAGGCGATCGACCTTTCGGGTGACCGGCGGTGGGCCGACTTGGGCCCGCAGAGATGGCAACGTCGACAGCACTTCTCGTTCCACATCGAGTTGCTCAGCAGGCACGCACAGTGTGTCGCTGTGGCGGCGGGTGTTGACCTCGACACACCAGTCCCGCGCGGCCCGGTTCGCTGCGTGCACATC
>NZ_JANRHB010000101.1:0-520 GCF_024733855.1 Gordonia sp. GONU | reverse complement strand
ACCGCCTGGGAGTTCCATTGAAGTCTGCGAAGGACCGTATGGACATCATTTCTGCTTACCGAGAACTCGGAAGCTATCGCGCCGCAGCCGAGGTGTGCGGCACCACCCACAAGACCGTCAAGCGTGTGGTCGACCGGTTCGAGGCCGACGATCAACCACCCGACCGCAAGGAACGGGCCCGCAACTACGATGCGGTCGCCGAGTTGGTCGCTGAGCGAGTCGAGCGGTCACACGGCCGGATCACCGCCAAGCGACTGCTGCCGGTAGCACGTGCCGCGGGCTATGAGGGCTCGGCCCGCAACTTCCGTCGTCTCGTCGCCCAGGAGAAAACACAGTGGCGCCGTGATCATCATCGTGGCCGCCGCCCGGCGGTGTGGGCTCCGGGTGACTACCTGGTCATCGATTGGGCCGTAATCGGCGGGCTGCACATGTTCTGCGCGGTGTTGGCGTTCTCGCGGTGGCGGTTCGTTCGGTTCGCCACCAACGAAACATCCACCACCACACTCGGATTCATCGCCGA
>NZ_JANRHB010000100.1:0-529 GCF_024733855.1 Gordonia sp. GONU | reverse complement strand
GAAGAGATCGGTGGAGTGCCCAACAAGGTACTCGCTGATCGGATGGGTTGCCTCAAAGGTGGAGTCGTCGCCAACGTCGTCGTACCCACCCCCACGTATGTGCGGTTTGCCACCCACTACGGGTTTTCCCCGGACTTCTGTCACGGCGCCGATCCGGAATCGAAAGGGATCGTGGAGAACCTCTGCGGGTACGCGCAGTCGGATCTGGCGCAGCCGTTGTGGACCGAAGCCAAGATCGCTGCTGGTCGTGACGACGTGCAGCTGGATGTGCACGCAGCGAACCGGGCCGCGCGGGACTGGTGTGTCGAGGTCAACACCCGCCGTCACAGCGACACACTGTGCGTGCCTGCTGACCAACTCACGATCGAACGAGACACATTGAGCCCGTTGCCGTCTCTGCGGGCCCAGGTCGGTCCACCGCCGGTCACCCGTAAGGTCGATCGCCTCTCGTGTATCCGGTACGCCTCGGCCCGCTACTCGGTACCCAACCGGCTCATCGGCACCACCGTGACCCTCATCCAGGACGGTG